>DATKDU010000215.1:0-3172 GCA_035512595.1 Pirellulaceae bacterium | reverse complement strand
TCGGCATTGGCATTGTCGTCCGGCTCGGCGGCGAGCTGCGCGAGCCGGCGCTGCATGTCACTGCCGCCGGGGACGGCCGGTGATTTGCCGCGAGTGCGAAAATAGTCGGAGAGTTTGCTGCGGGTGACCGTCCGCAGCCAGCCGCGGAACGTGTCGCAGGGGCGCTCTTTTTTGAAGGTTTCAATGCCGACGACGACCGAGCGGAAGACTTCCTGGACCAAGTCGGGGATGTCCTGGTCGGCCAGGCGGCTCTTGCGGCACCAGAAGTAGACCAGCGGGGCGTAGAGCTCGACGACCTTTTCCCAGGCCCGGTCGTCGCGCTGCCGCGCTCGGGCCAGCAAACTGCGGCTCGTCGCCAGCACATCGCTGGCGGAGGCGGAGTCGGCTGGCTCGGTCGCGGGCATGTGATCTACCCTCGCCCTTGGCTACGCATTGCCGCAACGACCGCGCCGCTGGCGACGACGACGAACGCCACGGCCATCAGCACGAAGGCGCTTTGCAGCCCCGACTGCGTGCGGGCGATGTCGCGGTCGAGCGGGCGGGTGATCAAGAGCACGCCGACGAGGTCCCCTTCTTCCCAATTCCGCTTGGGGCTCTTCTCGTTACCATTGTGGCACTTGACGCAGCTCTCCTTCATGATTTGCCCGCGGGCGTAGCTCAATAGCGGACGTCCGTCGATCGTTTCGAAACGGTGATACTCCAGATACTTGCCGGTCCGCGGCTGGCGGACGCGCACCCGCAGGACAGCCAGCGCCTCGTGCTCAAAGGCAGTTTTCGGCCCGCCGTCCTTGCGGAACGGATGATCGCTGTACAGCCGGAATTGGAGCCCCGTCTCCACCTCGCTCAGCCGCTGGGCCGAGTCGATCATGAAGGTCGCGGGCAGCGGCAGGGCGTTGTGCTTCATCGCGTACTCATGCGTAATCATCACTTCCTTCGTGCGCAGCCGGTCGAGCACGTCGCTGTAGTACTCGTTGACCCGCTCCAGCATGTCGGCCTCGATCCGGGCGCTGTCGAGTGCCGTCTCGCGGACGAAGTACGACGACAGGCGCGACAGGTGCGTGAATCCGGCCACCGAGCCGATGAGCACGGCGGCAAACAGGATTGCCGCGGCTGGATACCGCCGGCACCAGCGCCACAGCCGCTCCGCATGTCCCACCGGCCGGGCCGCGATCGGCTCGCCGCGCTCGTAGCGCCGCAGGTCGTCGGCCATTTGCGCCGCCGTTTGATAGCGGCGAGCCGGGCTCTTGGCCATCGCCTTGAGGCAGACCGTTTCCAGGTCCTTCGGGATTTTTGGTTCGAGTTTGCGTGGCGGCCGCGGCTCATCTTCCAGCACCTGCAAGAGCAAGAGACGGTGCGTCCCTTGGAATGGCCGCTCTCCGGTGAGCAACTCGTAGAGCATCACGCCCAGGCTGTAAGCGTCGGTCCGCGCGTCGGCCTCGTCCCCTTTGCCGGCCGCTTGCTCCGGGGACATGTAGGCCGGCGTCCCCATCACGCGGCCATCGGACGTCATCGGCGCTTCGCCGCCGCCGGCCCGCTTGGCCAGCCCAAAATCGGTGATGTGCGGATGCCCGGCCTTGTCGAGCATGATGTTCGACGGCTTGAGGTCGCGGTGGACGACGCCGTGTTCGTGGGCGTAATGCACGGCATCGGCGAGCTGGGCGACGAGATCGGCTGCGGCATTTGTCTCGAGCCGGCCGCGCGCGAGCCGCTGCTCGAGCGTCTCGCCATCGACGTACTCCGTGACAAGGTAGCAGACGCCGTCGTCGCTGTGCCCCGTGTCATAGAGCGCGACGATCGCCGGGTGGCTCAGCGAAGCCGCACTCCGCGCCTCGCGCAGAAACCGGCCGGCGTCTTCCTGAGTGGCGAACGCTCCGGCCCGCTGGACCTTGATCGCCACGGTGCGGTCAAGCTCCAGATCGCGGGCGCGAAAGACGTACCCAAACGTCCCCATGCCGAGCTCCGCCAGCAATTCAAACCGCCCCAGGCGGCACGGCCCTTCCTCCAGCATGCGGGCGAAATGCCGGCCGGAGTCGAGGGTCAACTCCTCCCGCCTGGTGCTGGCCCAATCCAGAACGGCCGCCCTGGCACTGGCCAGCACGGGCTCGGGCACCTCCAGCGATTGCCGCTCGTGCGGCAATGTCAAATCATCGATCAGGCCATCGCGATAGGCATCAAACTGCGACAGGGCCCGCTGACACGCCTCGCATTCCGCCAGATGCTCCTCGATCCGCCCCAGCGCAGGCGCAGAAAGATTGCCGACGGCAAAGGCCTGCAAATCGCTTTCGGAGGGGCAGGAGATTTCGGGCATGTTCGATACGCGTCACTGGCGCGCAGTTTGAGCGCATCTAACATAAACGGTTTGGCGTTACAGGGCGAATCGTGGCGATGTCAATCTGGACGCTTGAAGATCGCATCCAGATCGCGTGCGCCGTGAAGCACGCGGTAAATGACGAGCTGCTCGTCCGTCGGCTTGAAGAAAATCACATAGATGCCGACTGAGAAACAACGCAGTCCCTTGCGATACCGATCGACTGCCTGGCCCATGCCTGGATTAGCGGCCAGGGTCTGGAACACCGAGTGAAACCGGTCGATCATCTTGTCTGCCGCTTGCGGCTTGTCGCGAGCGATTGCCAGCCAAATCTCGACGAGGTCCACTTCGGCCATTGGCGTGACAGTGATCGCGAGCATTGGTACCTACTCGCTACTGGCCAGTCAGCCGTTTTCTTCCTTCGGCTTTGATTCGATCGGGATCCCACGGGCGCAATTCTCCCCGGTCCGCCTCGTCAAAGGCCGGCTGCAGGGAATGCTGCACCCACTCTTCCCAAAGCTGGTCCACTTCGGAAGACTCCACCAGCAAATATCGCTTGCCTGTTTGCTCGTCGAGTAGCTCAAGAGGCTGTCTCTGAGCGTTATGGATCGCCTCTCGCATTTCGTCGGACAGCGGCAGAATCATGAAATCACCGGGGAGTGCACCAGCAGAGATTGCACTTCATTTTATCGGGATTGATGCGCGCCGACAATCATTGAAGACTTAGAGGCTATCCGAAAAGTTTGCAGAGGAAAAACGCAGCTAGCACGCTGCCCGGTAATGGAATGTGGGTAACGGTTCGGGAGGTGCTAGCCGTCGCAGCATCAAGCCGATCGCCGTGACACGAGTCATCGACTCGCTGGA
>DATKDU010000214.1:0-8908 GCA_035512595.1 Pirellulaceae bacterium | reverse complement strand
TCCAGCGAGTCGATGACTCGTGTCACGGCGATCGGCTTGATGCTGCGACGGCTAGCACCTCCCGAACCGTTACCCACATTCCATTACCGGGCAGCGTGCTAGCTGCGTTTTTCCTCTGCAAACTTTTCGGATAGCCTCTTACTAACCCGGAGCGGAAGCGAGGGAAACGATGGGTGACAGTGGCAAGGGAAAGGTATGGTTAAGTTGACGGTGGGCGACCGACGCTTCGCTCGACCTTGGCAAATGCGATCAGAGCTTCTTTCGGGATGCCGTAGGCATTGCCCACCTTGACGGTAGGGAGGCGTGGCGGCGTGGATTTGATGAATTGCCGCACCCGGCGATCCGAAAGCCCGAGAAAGTCAGCCGCCAGCTTGCAGTCCACGATGTCAGGCAAGTCCTTGGCCGAGACAACGTCGCCCACGTGCGCGTTGCTCCCAGCGGGCTTGCTGGAATTCGATGGCTCGCACTTGCTCGCCTCACGCGTAAGTCCGCTACTGCGCGGTCTTCCCGTGTGCGCCGGCTCGCTCGCAACGCGCTGGGCGTCTGCCCGATCGACTACCCAGGCTGAACCGTTCATCTTATACCCCTTGAGTTGGCCCGCTTGTAGCATCTGTCGAATTCTAGCGGGAATCACGCCGATTAATTGGGCAGCGTCATCTGTGGACATATACTTCAAGTGAAACGACTGCTCGAATGCGCTATTCCCCATCTCAATCCTCCGGTACGCTGTTCTACCCCAAAAGATAGAACTACGATAGCAAGCATCGCGTGCTTTTGCTAGGGAGTCGCCAAGTATTTGGAACAGACCGAGCAGTGGCTGGCCAGAGCGTCGCAACGAAAGGGAAAGAAATGAACAAGTCCACCAGGAAGCGTGCCGGGGCCGGAAAAGGGCCGAAGGTGGGTCGCGAGCTGGTCCGCCGTCTCCGGCGATTCGTGGAGGAGCTTCCGCAGATCGAAGAACTTGGCGATCGATTCACTTGCCGGACGGTCAAGTTCAAGCTCCCTCGCAGCCGCTACTCGCCGGCGCTAGTCAAGAGCACGCGGGAATTGCTGCACGCCAGCCAGGCGGTTTTCGCCCAGTTTCTCGGGGTTTCGGCAAGTGCCGTTCGCGACTGGGAGCAGGGGCTCAAAGCGCCGCGCGGCAGTTCCTGCCGGCTGATGGATGAGGTGCGCCGCGACCCGGAATACTGGCGCAAGCGGCTACGCGAGTCGGTCGTCGCTGTGTAAGCGGGTGCGGGAATTAGGGGCGGACCCGGAGGCAAGTTTGCCTCCGGCTAAGGGCGGGGCATTGACAAGCCCGACGCGCCAGCGAGGGAACCGGCCGTTTGGCAGTGGATGCCTGTCCCTCGCTGGCGCTTCGGGCTTGTGGGACCCGGAGGCAAGTTTGCCTCCGGCTAAGAGCGACGTGCCACCACGGGCGGACCCGGAGGCAAGTTTGCCTCCGGCTAAGAATCAGGGGGGCTGACGCCCCCCGCTCGCCACCTGACCTTACCCCACTGCCGCCACAAAATCTTCCGCCAGTCTGGTGAAGACCTCGCGGGTCACCTGGGCGGGAATCGTGCGGCGCACCTGGCCGGGGGATTTGGCGTAGCGGCAGAGGGAGATTTCGCCGCCGCGGCGGACCAAAAGCTCGTAGTAGCTGGAGCCGTCCTCCCCTTGCTGCGGCGGGCTGGAGCGCATTTGCACCGTGCAGCTCTCGGCATCGGCTTCCAGGGCGCCGATCGGCTCCAGGAGGTAGGTCAGCCGTTTGGTGAGGTCGCCAGAGAGCTTCTTGAGTTGGGCGATCGTGGCGCCCGCCAGCTTGTCGGTGCGGTAGGCGAGGGACTCCAGCGCGCAGCCGATGGCGTCCACCGTCGCGAGCTGGGATTCCAGAGAGCCGGCGGGCGCATCGACGACGAGGCGAGCCGGCCCTTGCAGGGCCTGGATGCGGTCGAGTTCGTGCTTGATGTCTTGAGAAATGGTCATGGCAGGGTACCCCCTATTTAAGTTGTTCGTCCGGATGAGGGTTCTGATTGCAGGAGGATCGAGGATTTTTGGGAAAGGGTTCAGGGTTCAGGGTTCAGGGTTCAGGGAAACCCTCACCCCGGCCCTCTCCCAGAGGGAGAGGGAGGAGTTAGTTTCTCTTGGCGGCAAGTTCGGTGCGGGTGTGCTCGTGGCCGTCGAAGGCGAGGACCACCGGCTCCTCTTCGAGGACCGTCTCCACGTGGACGGGGCGCTTCCACAGCTTGTACAGTGCTGCGAGCGTGTCCTGGGCGTAGTTGGTTTGCAGCTCGACGCCGATATAGCGGTGCTCCAGGAACAATTCGCCCCGGTTCTTGTAGTTGGCGTCCTTGACGAAAATGTACGGCCGGCCGACGTTCTGCAGGTTAAAGAGCAGCCGCTGCTTCACCTTGGGAAACTCGCGGCTTTCGATCTCGTAGTAGTTCGACTCCTCGTTGAAGCCGAACGCGAACAGCTTGTGCCGGCGGCAGAAGTCGAGGGTCAGGAAGGTGTCGATGAACGTCAGGTCGTTGTGGATCTTGCGGACCTCAAAAATCTTCTGGCGGCCCAGGCCGAGCTGCTTGTCCCAGTCTTTCTTGGCGTGGTAGTCGTCGCACTGCTCCCACTCCTCGCCGAAGCAGCCGCGGTTCCAGCGATCCTCGATGTCCCGATAAAGCTCCAGGCCGAGCTTGTACGGATTGAGCCGCGTCCGCGAGCCGGCCAGAGTGCCGCTGCAATGGTCGGCATAGCAGACCAGGTCGTGGGCCTCGATGGCGTGCCGCGTCATGATCGTGGAATGCCAGTAGGTGGCCCAGCCTTCGTTCATGATCTTGGTCTGGGCCTGCGGGGCGAAGTAATACGCCTCGTCGCGGATGATCGACAGCACGTCCTGCTGCCAGGCCTTCAGCGGCGCGTGCTCGATCACGAACTGCATCACGTCCTGGACCGGCTCGGGGGGGAAGTTCTCCTTTTTCTCCTGGTCCTTCTTCTTCTGCGCCAGCTCGTCCTTCATCGCCTGGGGCGGGTTGACGAACTGGTCCATGTAGTCCTTGGAGGCAAACCGCGTGGCCGCCAGCGGCTGTTCCTCTTCGTCCCCCGTCGCCGGCTGGAAGTGGTACTTCTTCTCTTCCTCGCGGCGGCGAATGGCCGGGGAGTGGATGTCGATCAGGTCCTCGATGCTCAGACAGCAGTCGATGAAGCCTTCCACTTCTTCCAGCCCGAAGCGGTCGATGTAATCGCGGATGCGATTGCCGTGGTTGGCCATCTCGTCGATCATCCGCCGGTTGGTATGAGCGAAGTAAGCGTTGTTCTTGAAGAAGTCGCAGTGGCCGTAGACGTGGGCCATGACCAGCTTGTGGTCGGTCGTGCCGTTGGAGGCCAGCAGGTAGGCGTAACAGGGGTCGTTGTTGATCACCAGCTCGTAGATCTTTTGCAGGCCGTAGGAATATCCCTTGGCGAGCTGCTCATACTCCATGCCGAACCGCCAGTGGGGGTAGCGGGTCGGAAAGCCGCCGTAGGCCGCGACCGCATTGAGCTGCTCGGCATCGACCACCTCGAACACGGTTTTGAAGAAGTCGAGGCCGTAGTTCCGCGCGTGGTCCTCCATCTGCCGCTGGATGTCGGCCAGCTCAGGGGTCAGGGCACGGAAGCGGTGGAGTAGGGACATGGCAACGGTTAATCGCGATCCAGGTGTTCAGTTCCAACGCGTTGATAGAGCTCGTGCAATGCAGCAGCGGCCCGCTCGGCGAGTGCGAACCACTCCTTGTTTCGCACGCAGGCGGGATGGGAAACGATGAACCTTTCAACGTTGTCGGCCATCATCGCGGTTCGGTCGAGAAGCTCGTGGCAGCTCACTGATCCCGGCTGGTGCATTTTTTCCCACTCCGGCCCGAATTCTGCCTCAAGCTCCTCGACGTGCTGCTCGCGCAGCTCCTCGGTCTCGGCGACGTTTTTGGTGGACATATTTACTTCAGCTCCAATCCTGCTTGTCTCAGTATGCTTTTGAGCGTCCCGATGCGAACGGCGTCTCCTAACCGGCCGGGCACGGTCACCTTTCCCGGCTTCGTGGGATGCTTGAACTGCCGATGACTGCCTCGCTGGGCAACCTCAATCCATCCGTCATCGGCAAGTTGTTTGATCACCTCGCGAACCGTCATAAACCGTTTCCTCGTTCCCACGCTCCGCGTGGGAACGCACGTCTTCGACGCTCTGCGTCGCGTCAGGGCCGCGGAGCGGCCTCGCTTGCGTTCCCACGCGGAGCGTGGGAACGAGGGTCATTTTCCTTTCCCAAGGAACGTCTTGATCGAATCGTAAATCGCCTCTTTGTTCTCGATTTCCGACAGCACGAGCGTCTCGTGCTCGTCGCCGAACGTTTCTTCCAGGACCCGCATGTATTCGCCGCTGCCGTAGGGGCTTTCGACCTGGCCGTAGCAGAACAAGTTGCACTTAGGGAGGATGTCCTCCTTGAGCATGTTCAGGGCGGCCTTGTTGTCCTCGCCCCAGTTGTCGCCGTCAGAGAACTGGAAGCAATAAATGTTCCACTCGTCAGGGTTGAACTTCTCCTTGATCATCTCGCTGGCCACCTTGTAGGCCGAGCTGATGCGGGTGCCGCCGCTTTCGCGGGTGTGATAGAAGGTGTTTTCATCCACTTCGCGGGCCGCCGCGTCGTGAATGATGTACCGCCGCTCCAGGCCGTCGTACTGGCTCCGCAGCCAGATGTCGATCCAGAACGCCTCAGTGCGGACGATCTCCTTCTGGTCGTCGGTCATGCTCCCAGAGACGTCCATCATGTAGAGAATGACCGCATTGGCCATCGGTTCGGGAACGTGCTCCCACGAGCGATAGCGGCGGTCTTCCTTGATCGGCACGACGCGCGGATCGGCCGGGCGGTAGGTGCCTTCGGAGAGCTGCCGGCGGAGCGCTTCGACGTACGTCCGGCGGAAGTGCCGCAGCGATTCCGGCCCGATGCGGCGGACGCTGGTGTAGCGGACCTTGTCCTGGACGATGTTGGCCTTCCCCTTGGGCTCGATGCGGGGAAGCTGAAGCTCGTCCCCGAGGATCGTCGCCAGCTCGTCGAGGGCGATATCGACCTCCAGGACGTGCTCGCCCGGGTCGCTGCCGGCCCGGCCTTCGCCATCCTCGCCATCCTCGCCGCGGGCGATCGGCTGGCCGACCTCGCCGTCCCCTTGGCCGACGCCGCCGCGGCCGTTTTGTCCGTAGCGGAAGTGCGGCACGTCGAGCTGCGGCAGCGGGATGGAGACGAGGTCTCCCCCCTTGCGGCCGATCATCTCGCCGTGGGTCACGTACTTCCGCAGATTCTCGCGTATCTTTCCGCGGACGATTTGTTTGAACCGCGACGCGTCGCGGTCGATCTTCATGACCATGGTCACCCTTCGGGTGAAATGACCAATGTCCAATGACCGAATGACCAATGAGTTGTGTGTTCAATCATTGGTCATTGGTGCCTGGTCATTGGTCATTTCCTCTTCACATCGCCCCTCGCAAAAATGCTCGCCACGTAGTTCAGGATGTCGGTGGCGCTCTCGTCGTCGTAGCCAAAGTCGCGAATCAAGCGCCCCTTGACCACGTCGATCTTGGCCTGCGTGTCCTTGTCCACGACCTGGCTGACGAGGCTGGTCAGCTTGATCGTGTCCTTCTGGTCTTCGAACAGCTTGAGCTGCAGCGCCCGGTAAAGCCGCTCGTTGGACTTGTAATCGAACGGCTTGCCATCCATCAGCAGGGCCGCGATGTAGTTCATGATCTCCCGGCGGAAGTCGTCCTTGCGGCTGTCGGGAATGTCGATCTTTTCCTCGATCGACCGCATCAGCCGCTCGTCCGGCTCTTCATACTGGCCGGTGAACTTGTTGCGGACCTTTTCCCGCTGCGTGTACGCCTTGACGTTGTCGATGTAATTGCCGCACAGCCGCTTGAGGGCGTCCTCGTCGGCGGCAATGGCGCGCTGGACTTCATTTTTCACGATGTTTTCGTATTCCTCCTTGATCACCCCGAGCAGCTCGCGGTAACGGCCCCGCAGCTCTTCGCTCGTGATCAACGAGTGGTGCTTGAGCCCGGCTTCCAGTTCATTGATCACCATGAACGGGTTGATGCTCTTGGACTCCATGTGGGCGACCAGCGCATTGCTGATCTTGTCCTGCACATAGCGGGGCGAAATGCCGTGCATCCCTTCGCTGACCGCCTCTTCGCGGAGCTCCTTGATGTTTTCCTCGGTAAAACCGGGGAGGGTCTTGCCGTTGTAGAGCTTGAGCTTTTGCAGGAGCGTCAAACTGGCGTTCTTGGGCTCCTCCAACCGCGTCAAAACGGCCCACATGGCGGCCATCTCGATGGTGTGCGGGGCGATGTGCTTCCCTTTCACCTTTTGCCGGTTGTAGTCCTTTTCGTAAATCTTGATTTCGTCCGCCAGCCGCGTGACGTACGGGATGTCGATCTTCACCGTCCGGTCGCGGAGGGCTTCCATGAACTCGTTGTTCTGCAGCCGCCGATATTCCGGCTCGTTGGTGTGCCCGATGATCACCTCGTCGATGTCGGTCTGGGCGAACTTCTTCGGCTTGACCTTGTGCTCCTGGCTGGCGCCGAGCAGATCGTACAGGAACGCCACGTCGAGCTTGAGCACCTCGATGAACTCGATGATGCCGCGGTTGGCGACGTTGAACTCGCCGTCGAAGTTGAAGGCCCGCGGATCGCTGTCGCTGCCGTACTCGGCGATCTTCCGGTAGTTGATGTCGCCGGTCAGCTCGGTGCTGTCCTGGTTCTTTTCGTCCTTCGGCTGGAACGTGCCGATTCCCTGGCGGTCCTGCTCCGAAAGGACAATCCGCTTGACGCGAATATCCTGGACGACCCGCGTCCAGTCGCCGTCGTATTTCTTCAGCCGGTCGGTGTACATGAACCGGCAGTACGGGCAGAGCTCGCCGATGATTCGCACCTTGAACGCATCCTCCCCCTTGCCGGCATTCAGATTGGACAGCACGTCCTCGCGAAAGCGTTCCGGAATGAGGTGCAGCGGCTCCTCGTGCATCGGGCACCAGTACACATCCTCTGGCGTGTCCCCCACCCAGCCAAGGGTAAACACCGAACCGGCATCGCTGGCCGAATAGCGCTCCAGCCCCCGCTTCAAGAGGCGGGCAATCGTGCTCTTGCTCGAGCCCACCGGCCCGTGCAAGAGCAGCACGCGCTTCTCAATGCCGTAGCCCTTGGCGGCGCTCTTGAGGGCGTTGACGAAGCTCTCCATCGGTTCGTCGAGGCCAAACACGGCGTCGCGTCCGCCGTTGTCCGGATCGTCGAAGAAGCGGTAGTGGGCCCGCTTGTTGCCGCGAGTTTCCTCGTAGACGTCGGTGCCGTACGACACGATCATGTCGTAGACCCGCTCGAACGCGTTGCGGGTCACTTCGGGGCGCTCGCGGACCAGGTCCACGTACTCTTCGAAGGTTCCGATCCAGTTCTTCTTGCGGAACTGTTCGAGGTCCTGGCGGTCGGAAACGAGGGAAATGATGGTGCGACCCGTCGTCATGGGTAGATCCTCCTGAGGCAGGGAGGCGCCAAGCAGGCGGCTGGGCAGTCGTCTGTTGGGCGGCACCCCCTGGATCTTGGAATCGCTTGGTTTGGTGTGGGAACTTGAGCTGGGTTTAGCCGTCTCCTCAGAGCGTTCGTCCCCATCACGCAGCAGCCAGCGCCGCGATTTTGGCGAGCTTCCTCGCCGTCACCGGGCGACCGCGCAGGGATTGACGCAGCTTCGCTTGTCCACGGCATTCATCCGCGGGGACTAACTCTCGCACCGGGAAAGAATGCGGACGCTGCGGGCCTGGCAGCCGTCGCTTCGCGCGAGATTGGGAAAGAACACTCTTAGGAGGCGAGAGGTTCAGCAGAAAACAGGCTTCCGTGCATTTGGGGCTCGGCCAGCGATCCCTGCCGTGGCACAATCTGCCTCTCCTCTATAAACCATATTTCGCTGCTGCAAAACGGGCAATAGGAATTGCGGCGAAGCTGCGGGGATTGCGCAAGTTTTCGCCGAAAATCTGGCTTGGTGCGGATTTAGCGGAGTCGGGGGCCTTCTGCCGCGTACCTGCCGATGGCGTGGGCGGTCCCTCCGCAAAGGCAGCAAAGAGCGAGCCGAAAAGGTCAGGAATTGCGGGCATTCGGCAAAAAGTTGCCCGAGCTGGGCGGCTTAGGGTCGCTTGCGGCGGTCACGGGCCACATCGCAAAATGCCCCTGTGAAAATTTTCGCAAAGCAGATTCCGGCCGTCGTCTCATTCGCTGCGAGGAAATTGGAATGACTGTTACCGAGCCAGCGCGACACTTGGCGGTGAAGGTAGTCATGATGCCGCGGGACACGAACCCGATGGGGACGATCTTCGGCGGCGTCATCCTGAGCTACATCGACCAGGCGGGGGCGGTTGGGGCCCTTTACGAGGGGGCCAAACAGGGGTGGCCGCAGCGGGTGCTGGTGACGGTGGCCATGAATGCCGTCGAGTTTCACCAGCCGGTGTTCGTGGGAGACGTGGTCAGCTTCTGGACAGAAGTCAAAAAGGTGGGGCGGACGTCGATCACGGTGTACGTGTCGGTGGAATGCGAGCGTGGCGGAGGGACGGTGAAGCTGACCGGCGCCGTCGTGACCTACGTGGCCATCGACCCCTTCAGCCCGGTGCGGAAGACGCTGCCGATTCGGGGGGAAATAAATGACCAATGACCAAGCCCCAATGACCAATGGAACAGCGAATCATTGGTCATTGGGGCTTGGTCATTGGTCATTCGTCCGTCGCATGATGCTTACGTCTGTGTAATGCGCAGATAGAAATGTCCCCATAAGGCGCAGATAGAAATGTCCCCATAGACAATCACCTCCAAAGGAGGTGGTCATGGAGACATTGTCGATGAGTGGCAAGGAGCGGAGGCGGCTGGAGGTGCTGAGTCGGGT
>DATKDU010000213.1:0-15437 GCA_035512595.1 Pirellulaceae bacterium | reverse complement strand
GCGTCGGGGGCGCACTTGAGGGTCAGGTGGCCGGTCGAGTCGGCACCGGCCAGGAGCGACTTGACATCCTTGTCGTCGAGCGTGACCCCCTTGGGGAGCGAATTGCCGAAGACGTTCCCCAGGTGCTGAAAGAGCATGTCGAGGGTGACGTTCTTGTCGAAGCCGGGGCTGCGGTCGATCGTGACGGCGATCTTTTTCGATTCGCCGGGCTTGAGCGTGATGTCGTAGTCCGACAGATCGACGCGGCGGACATCGCCGTAGCCGGTGACTGCTACGGCGTGCGTTTTCACCTGCCAGTGGCCGCGGCCGCCCCCGGGGAAGTAGATTTCCTGGCAGGGGACATTGACTGCGGATAGCGTGATCGAAGTGCCGTCCGGCAGCGCGTGCGCGGCAGTGCCGGTGATTGTGACGTCGGAGACATTCAGCGGCGCATCGTGATCGGACTCGAGGACGATGCAGCCGTCCTGGCCGTCGGCCCGGATTTTGCCGCAGCTCGCCGTCACGCCGTGCGGCAGTCCGTCGATGGCGAGCTGCACCTCGCCGGCAAAGTCGTTCTTCCGCTCGCAGCGGACGAAGATCACGGCATTGCCGCCGGGGGAAAGCTGCGTCTTGTCGGAGTCGCTGAAGAGCTCGAAATAGGGCTCGCTGCGCTCGATCTTGAGCAGGTAGGGATACTGCGGTCCGCCGCGGAGATGGATGTCGCGGATTTCGACGATGTATTTTCCGTCGGCCGGTGCGGCCCAGTTCTCCAGCCAGGAGTCGGCATGGTTGCGTTTTCCCAGCCGCAGGTCGTCGTTGACCGCGAGCTGCTGCCCCTTGTCGTTGAGAATGCGGAGGTACGAATCGAGCGAAGACTGCACGCGGCGGGCGACGATCTCAAACGAAAAGGACTCGCCCTTTTTGGCCTCGAACGAATAGCAATCAACGTCGGCCTCGGTTTCGAGCCGGCCGTTTATCCCCGTCGGTACGGTCACCGCCTGGGCCTTGTCGGGCGTGTTGTTTTCCTCGCTCGTTTCGGTCATCAGCGGCAGGTCGGTCACCACCAGCGGCACTGGGCCCGCAAGGTCACTGCCGATGGACAGCGGGAGCCAGTGCATTCCCAGCGGCAAATCGGCGGGCGGCGTCACGGCCGCGGTCGGCGGCGAGGGCAATTGAAACCCGACCAGCTCGAGGGAACTGGCCTGGCCGCGGGAGACAGCCAGCGGGAAGGTGGTTTCGATCAGCGGCCGCGAGCTGGCCTCGATGACGTATTCCCAGTACTGGTTCCCCTCGTAACGGACGTCCCGGATTTCGAGCAGGTAGTCGCCGGCCGCCTCGAACTTGTGGGCGATCACCGGATCGGCAAAGAAGAAGTTGTCGCTGGAGGCGAGGACGGCTCCCATCGGACTGCGGAGCGTGAGGATCGGGTCGCAGTGGTTTTGCAGGTCGTGGATCGAGTCTTCCAGGCGCGCCGAGCGGACGTGGAAGGCAAACGACTGCCCCGCCTCGGCGTGAAACTTCCAGTAATCGACGTCCTCGGCCTTCTCGACGCAGCCGCAGAGGGTCGCCGGCAGCGTCACCTGCTGGGCCTCTTCCGGCTTGTCGTTCTTGGCGGCCTCGGCAATCACCGGATCGCGGACGATGACCAGTTGGCCGACGGTGCTCACACCTTGGGGCGTGGCAATGCGGAAGTCGCGCACCCCCGGCGCAGCATCGGCCGCCGCGGTGAAGCGGACGTTCATTTTCGTCAGCTCGGGCTTCTTCTGCTCGTCTTCCGGCTTGGCCGGCGGATGGAGCACCTCGCCCTTAACGCCGCTGCCGGTGACGAGCACCTGGTAGGCGCCGTGCATGGTGTATCGCGAGTTGACGGTGCATTCGCCCGACGTGCCGACCTGCACGGCGACCGGTTTGGCGCTCATGAGCATGGGGTAGGCGGTTTGGGCCGATGCCACGGAGACGAGGCTGAGCAATCCAGCCAGCGCGAGTGGGAGCGAGCATTTCATGGTCATCATCCTTAGCCAGCGCGTCATACAAACGGGTTTTCTAGCTCCAGCGAATCGAACTTCGTCGGCGATCCCATGTCCTCGGTATACAACTTCGTCACCCCGGCCTCGATGCAAGCCGCGACGATCATGCTGTCCCAGTGGGAGAGGCTATAGCGGTCGGCGAGGTCAAGGGAACGGTCGAGGACGGCGCTTGTCGGAATCACAAGCCGAAACGAGCTGCGCACGGCAGCAAACTCCTTTACCCACTGCGTTCGACTGAGACCGCGAGTTGCTTCCCAACGACGAAGTTGCTGCAAGAATTCCGCCGCAACCTGCCACAGCAGGATCGTCTCCACCGGAGTCGCAGCCAGCATCCGCAATAATGCCACGGCCTTAGGACTCTTTACCGCTTCGCTTTGATCCATCTGGTAGACCAATACATTCGTATCAACGGCGTTCATGCAACTCGTCCCGCGTCAGTCGCTGGCCACCGGAGTCAAACCCAATCTCGGCGCTGACGCGCAGCAATTCTTCAACCGCTTCTTGCCGCTTGCGCCGCTCTTCGCTTGCAACGTCGATCGTCAGCGTCACGCGCGTTCCCTCGGGCAATTCGACGGGCGCTTCAGGCCGAAAGACGCCGTGGTCAAAAATGGCGGATATCGAGGTTGTCATGGTTTCCCCTTGACCTGAGATTGTGGACGACTTATTCGCCCCATTCTACCTGACAAACAAAAACTGCTTGCTGTTCACCAGCGCCCACAGCAGATCCTGATAACACTCCGCGGCACTCGGGCTTTCGTCCAGAAAGACCACGCTCTCGGCCAGCTCCGCGTCGCTCGGCGGGCGGCAGAGGGTGAGCAGGTACAAGTGCCGCACGACCTCCTCGTGCGACTTCCCTTCCTTGATCAGCTTCGCCACGGTGCCATTGGCGTCGGCAATCTTCCCGGCCAGGATGTCGCCGTTGAGCGTGTGCAGCGCCTGCGACAGGTTCTCATCCGGCGAGCGCTCGCACTCGCAGACGCTGGCTCGCCGCGGCTTGGCGAACGTGTTCAGGAAGTAGTCGGGATACTCCGCATCGGGCAGCTCGATCGCCCGCGTCCCCAGCGGCAGGCTCTTGTACTTGGTCTGCGTGCCGGTCACGCGGTCGATGGCGTCGAGCAGCGGCTCGGCCTTCAGCCGCTTCACGTAGTAATGGCTGTAGAACTTGCCGTCGAGAGCGTTGGCCGCCGTCGGCTGCGAATCGAGCTGATAGAGGCGGCTGTTCATGATCAGCCGCATGAGCTGCTTAACGTCGAACTTGCTGTCCACGAAGTGTTTGACCAAAGCGTCCATCAGCGCCGGGTTCGTCGGCGGATTCGTGGACCGCAGGTCGTCAATTGGCTCCACCAGGCCGCGGCCGAGGAGATAACCGACGTAGCGGTTGACGATGTTCCGGGCGAAAAACGGGTTGTCGGGCGCCGTCATCCACGCCGCCAGCGGAATTCGCCGGTCAAGCTCATGGTTGAGCGGCTCGCCTTCCAGCGGCTTGGGTTCCATCCGCTTGCCAGTGCGGGGATGCGAGACCTCGCCGCTGTCGCGGACCATGACGACCTGCTCGCGGCCAAACAGGCCGAACTCCTGGCTGTTCTTGTTCCCCACGCGGGCGAAGAATGCCGCCAGGCTGTAGTAGTCGTCCTGGCTGTACTTTTCGAAAGGATGGTGATGGCACTTGGCGCATTCCATGCGAATGCCGAGGAGCGTCTGCGAGACGGCCTCGGTGATCTCCGGCGGGTTGGCGTTAACGCGGTAGAAATTGGCCGGGCCGCTCGTGTAGATCGAGCCCTTGGCGGTGATCAGCTCGCGGACGAACTGGTCCATCGGCCGATTGGCCCGGAACGAATCCTTGATCCAGTTGTGCAGGGCCCACATCCCCTGGTCGCCAAGCTCCCGGCTGGAGTTGCGCAGCAAATCCGACCACTTGAGCGACCAGTTGGCCGCATACCACTCGTTATAGATGTCCTGCGCCGGGTCGCCGGTCAGGCCGAGGAGCCGGTCGATCAGTTTCGCCCGCTTGGCGGGATCGGTTGACTCCAGGAATGCGGTCGTCTCCTCCGGCGTGGGGAGCGTGCCGATGGCGTCCAAAAACGCGCGGCGGATGAACGTCGCGTCATCAGCCAGCGGCGACGGCTCTATTCCCAGCTCGCGAAACTTGGCTGCGGCCAGCTCGTCGATGAAGTTGTAGTTCTGCCAGCCGGCGAGATCGACCTTGTCAGCGAACGGCACGACGACGAGCGAGATGTCGGCCTGCCCTTCGTAGCGGACCATGACGGCGGCCTGCCCTTTGCCGACGGTGGTCAGCAGCCCACTGCTGGTAACGCTCAGCACGCCGTCGTCCATCGAGTCGAAGCGGGCCAGCGGCGTCACGTCGCGGCGCTTGCCACCCTCGTATTCGGCCTCGACGCGCAGTTGCTGCGTCATGCCGATTTGTCCGACGCGCTCCTTGGGGAAGACGTGCAGCTTCGTGACGATCGGATCGGTATCCTTCGGCGCGGGAGCTCCGCCGCGAATCCACGCCAGCAGCGTTTGGTACTCCACCGAGTCCTTCGCGATCCGCCGGCCGCCGCCGTGCGCCATTCCCATCGTCGGCTTGAGCAGGATTAAACTATTCTCCGGCTGGACGAAGTCGATCCGCCGCTGGAGCGAGTCGCGGACCATCGCCTTCTGGTCGCTAGCCGGTTCCGAGGCAAACACCGACAGCTTGAAGCCCCCCTTGCCGTGCTGCGCCGCGTGGCAGGCCGCCATCGCGCAGCCGGCTTTCGTCAAGATCGGCGCGATGTGCTCGCTGAACTGGATCACCGGATTCTCCACGACGCCGCTGACCGTCACGGGGACGTCCTTGGTCATTCCGGCGGCGGCGACCGTTATTTTTGCCTGGCCGTCCTTCACGGCGAGCATCAGGCCCCGCTCGTTGACGCTCACGATGGTCGGGTCGCTCGACACGTAGGACAGGTTTCCAACCTCTCCCGTTTTCGCTTGAGACGGGCTGGAAGCCCGGCCTACTACTAACTGCGCCCGCGCAAAATTCCCTTCCAGCTTGACTTCGCCCGGCACGACGACCAGCGGCTCTTGGGCCGCCGCCTGATGCTGGCAGACAAAGGTGAGCGCGGCCAATGCCGCGGCGCAGAGAGGGAGCCTCATGGGGCGGGGTCTCCAGTTAGGCGGGAAAATCCACTAGGCGGGAGGCGAGCGGCATCCGTGGCCAGCCTTCCGGGAAGGAAAGGCTCACCCAACCATCAAGTATCGCCGATTTGTCGATGGAATGCCAGTCAATGGGGTCAACCAAGAGGGAGCACAGCTAGCCCGCATTTCTCACTGCGCAGAAGAAACGAGTGGCCTACTTGAGCCATAAGTTGTTGAACTGACGACAACTTGGACTTGAGCACATGACGCAGGTCGCTCCAGTCCTTCGGATATTTTCCGGTTTCGTCCATAAAACGAACGACCATTTCTGAGGCCCATTCGAGACAGTAGGCATCTCGAATTGACTCGCCCTGTTCTCGAAAAATGCGGAACGCACCCCAGGCGGCCAAAAGAAAAAGGCCCAATCCCGCCGACACGATCATCAAATTTCGTAGACTGTGCTTCATGGTCACTGGCGGACCTCGCGCGCGGGAGTTGCAGCCTGTGAAAGTCCGTCATCCCCGGCGACAGATGCCGGGACGCCGCCTCAAAGCCGAGAGCATTCACATCATCCTCCAGGACCCGCCCTACCTTTTCGCCAGCGGCGGCGAGCCCGCGTATTGCGGCTCGAGCGACCAGAAGATGCCGCCGGTCAGCAGCTTGCGGAAATGCGGGTTGGCGAAGTCTTCGGGGTGACCGAGAGAGGTGTTGAAGACGCGGGTTTTCGTCGGGCCGGAAAGATTGGTCCAGGCGACCGGCTCCGGCTCCTGGTTGGGAATCGCGCCGATCAAGAGGGGCGTCGTCGTCCCCTTCAGCGGCTGCACGCGGTACAGCGAGCCGTTGCCGACAAGCTCTGAAACCTCGATGCCGCGGAGGATCGGATGGTCCTTCGCGCCGTCCGCCAGGGCGATCGTCGTCTTCGGTCCGTTGCCGTGATGCCCCGTGTAATTGCCGCCGATCACTTCGGCATCGAACTCGGGCCACTCAGCGTGTCCCGCCGCGAGCAGCTTCTTTGTTTGCTCGTCGTTGCGCAGGCTCCAGGCGTGGCAGGCGGTGCGAATGCCGACGAGCGGCTTGCCGGCGGCGACGTGGTCCCGAATCGCATCGAGCTGCTCCTTGGGCGGCATGCGGCGGCGGACGCTGACGAAGACGAGGTCGGCATTTTTCACGGCTTCGATGAGACCGGGAAAGTTGTTCTTGTCCTTCTCATCCGAGTGAATGATCTTGACGCTAAAACCAAGCGGCTCCAGGTCATTCTTGGCAAACTGCGGCAGCGTCACTTCGGTCTTGTACTCGTCGTCGCCGATGATCATGACGATGTTGCGGCGGTCGTGCTGGAAGCGGAAGGGCTGGCCGCCGAGGATGTCCACGCTGGTGATCGTCGGGCAGACGTACTTTTCGATGTGCTGGACGATCAGCTCGGTGCCGGTGAAGTGGTTGACGAACGGCGCCTTGGCCGGGTTGTACATCGTGTCGGTCATGTCCCGCATGAGGACGACGTTCTTGCCGTTCTTGGCCATTTGCCTTAGGCCAAAGGGGCGGCCGAGGACGCACATGTTCGTATGGACGCCGAGCAGGACGACGTTCTTGATCTTGCGATCTTCGAGCAGGTTCCAGATCTCGATGCCGCTGTCGCTGATCGCATCGCCGCCATGAATCTTCAGCGTGTCGATCTGGGCTTTCCACGGCGCTTTGGGATTGCGGCCGATCGACGCGAGGTACTCATGCCACTTCGCGTGCTCGGCCAGGTCGTCGTCCTCGCCGCCATCGGTCTGGTCGATCGGGTATTGGCCCTTGTCCTCAGCGGGGATGTGCCGGCACCATTCGTGGATATCCGCCGGCAAGTTATTCGCCTTCGGCGCGGACTGGGCGATCTTCCGCCCCGGCTCGTTTTCGTACGTCTCCATGCAGCCGCTGGGGGCGTGGATGATCAGCACCCCCTGGCCGCGGGCTTTCTCCAGCACCTGGTTCATCCGCGGGGCCATCTCCATCACCCGCCGCACGGCATTGAGGCAGTGGTGCGAATCCCACACGTCGCAGACAATGATCGCCGTCTCCTTGGGATTCCACGATTCCTCGGTCTCTTTAACCTGGTACAGACCGGTCGGATGCTCAACGCGGACCCGCTTGTGGACGGTGATCGGATCGGCGGCAGCGGACTGGCCGGACTCCAGGCAAAGAAAGGGGACGCAGAGGCAAAGTAGCGACCAGCGCATGGCGTACGCTCCATGACTTGAGGCGGGACGAAGGGGTTGAGCTGCCATTGTACCGCCGCCGCGGCGGCAATCCATCCGTTTTGTTTGTCATTCACGATTGGCAGCAGACGCTAGTTCAACTCGCTCGCCTCTTCCCAATGTTCGTACAGCCGCGCTAGTGTCGCCTCGTGCTCGGCCAGCTCGCTCTTGAGGTCTTTCACCCGCTGGCCGTCGCGGAAGATGGATTCGTCGGCAAACAGTCCGTGGATCTCACTGATGCGGTGTTCGCGGGTGGCGATCTCCGCTTCGATCTCGGGGAGTTTGCGGTAGGGATACTTGCGCTTGCGGCGCGGTTTGTCGTTGGCGAGCGGGGTGCGTGAGCCCCCTGATAACCCCGAACCGTGAGCGCGTGCAGCAGGGGGCTGACGCCCCCCGCTCGCCGAAGTGGCGCCCCCGCTCGCCGAAGTGGCGCCCCCGCTCGCTGATGTGGCCGCGACTGCCGCTCGGGCATCCGCGGCGAGGCCTTGCTTGATGAAATGGAGGTAGGTCTCGTAGTTGCCGTCGATTGTGCGGAAACGGCCCGGCTCGACGACGAGCAGCTTCGTGGCGACCTGGTTGAGGAAATAGCGGTCGTGGCTGACGAAGATCACGCTGCCGTCGAAATCTTTCAATGCCTGCTCGAGCGCGCCGCGGGCCCACAGGTCGAGGTGATTGGTCGGCTCGTCGAGGAGCAGCACGTTGGCGTCGAGTGCGGCCAGGCGGGCCAGGGCGACGCGGTTGCGCTCGCCGCCGGAGAGGCTGCCGACTTTTTGCGTTGCCATGTCGCCGATGATTCCGAAGCGGGCCAGAAGATTGCGCCGCTCTTGATCGACGAATTCCTTGTGGCCGGGGCGGATCGCATCCATGGCAACGGCGTCCAGATCGAGGCCGCTGAGCAGTTGGTCGAAGTAACCGATCTTGACGCCGCTGCCGAGCGTGATCGTTCCTTCGTCGGCATCGATTTCGCCGAGCAGGCAGCGGAGGAGCGTGGTCTTGCCGCAGCCGTTGGGCCCGAGGATGCCCCATTTCTCGCCGCGGAGAACATCGAAGGAGAGGTTGTTGAAGAGTTGCAGGTACGTAGTAGGCACACTCCGTGTGCCGTCTCCCTCTGTCGGCACACTCCCTGTGCCGTCGCCGTCGGACGGCACACGGAGTGTGCCTACTACAGATTGCGGAAACCCTTTCGCCAGCCGCGTCACGCGGAGCACAATGTCGCCGGTTCGCGAGGCCGGCGGAAAGCCCATCGGCGGGGCGGCAATCTCGCGCGGCGGCAGAACTCTCTCAATCCGCGCCAGCTTCTTGCGGCGGTCTTCGGCCTGGGAATGCCGCTCGCCGAATTGGTACTTGCGGACAAAATCCTCCATCCGGGCGATTTCTTCCTGCTGCTTTTCGTAGGTGCGGCGCTGCACTTCGAGCCGCTCCGCCTTGAGCCGTTTGTACTGCGTGAAGTTGCCGGGGTACGACTCGATCGTCCCTTGATACAGCTCCAGCGTGCGGTTGGTGACCTTGTCGAGGAAGTAGCGGTCGTGGCTGACGACGAGAATCGCCTGGTCGGTTTCGACGAGGTGTTTTTCGAGCCACTCCGTAGCGTCGATGTCGAGGTGGTTCGACGGCTCATCGAGGAGCATCAAATCCGGCTCCGCCAGTAGCAATTTCGCCAGCAAAATGCGGTTCTGCTGTCCGCCCGATAACGTTTCCAGCGGCTGCTGGTAGCTGCTCTTGGCGAAGCCGAGGCCGCCAAGCACCCGCTCGATCTTGTAGTCGAGGTTGTAGACGTTGTGGTGGGAAAGCTGGTACTGTACCCGCTCGAAGCGATGCTCCAACCGTTTGCGATCTGCTCCATCACTGGCGGCGGCAATCGCGTGCCCCAGCTCTTCCGCCTCGTGCGTCAGGCCCAAAAGCTCATCGAGGGCCGACTTGGCTTCATCCCAGACAGTGCGCCCCACCGCAAAGTCGGGCTGCTGCTCGAGATACCCAAGCCGGCAGGAAGGGTGCAGCTCGCAAGTGCCGCGGTCGGCATCGAGCTGGCCGGCGACGATCCTCAGCAGCGTCGTCTTGCCCGCGCCGTTGGGACCGACGAGCGACGCTCGCTCTCCCGGCCGCAAATCCAGCGACACGCCGCCCAAGACCGGCTCGGGACCGTAGTGTTTGACAATCTCGGAAAGCGTCAGCAGGATCACGGCGGCACGGATAAGACAGGAAAATGGAGGACAGGAAAATGAGGAATGGAATCATGGGAATGGCAATGGAGCGCATCCTGTTTCTATCTTGCCGCTATTCTTCTGTTCGCTATGTTCCTGTCCCTCATTTTCCTGTCTTTTCGCTTGAGCATTCGGCGATCCTTTTCTCATCCCGTGATTCCATCCCCGATCGGAGCCAGGTATCTCATTTTCGATTTGGTGCTGTGCCTCGACTCGGCACCCAGCATCACATCCGTTTCTTCGGCCGCGGCACTCTCGATCCCGATCCGCCGCGGCGGCGCTTCTTTCCCGTCGGCTGGTAAGAGCGAATTTCGACTTCGTCCAGCTTCTGGCCGACTGACCGCTTGAGCTGCAAGATGCGGTCGCGGATCGCGGCCGCCCGCTCGAACTCCATCGCTTCGGCGGCTGCCATCATCTCCGCTTCCAACTCCGACAGATACTCCTCGGTGACAAACTCGGCCTCGTCGTTGCGCCCCACGGCGGCATTCGCCTGGCGGTGAGCCGAGACGGCCGCTTCGATGCCGCTGCGAATGTGTTTCTTAATCGTCTCGGGAGTAATGCCGTGCTCGGTGTTGTACTTCTCTTGCATCTCGCGGCGGCGGCGAGTCTCGTCGATGGCATTCCGCATGGCGTCGGTCATCTTGTCGGCATACAGGATCACCTTGGCGTTGACGTTGCGTGCCGAGCGGCCGATCGTCTGGATCAGCGACGTCTCGCTGCGGAGAAAACCTTCCTTGTCGGCATCAAGGATCGCCACCAGCGACACTTCCGGCAGATCGAGCCCTTCGCGCAGCAAGTTCACGCCGACTAGCGCCTCAAAGTGCCCTTCGCGGAGGTCGCGCAGCAGCTCGACGCGCTCGAACGCGTCCAGCTCGCTATGGAGCCATTTGCAGAGCACCTTCTGCTCGCTGAGATATGCCGCCAGGTCTTCAGCCAGCCGCTTGGTGAGGACGGTCACCAGCACCCGCTCGCCAACGGCGGAACGCTTCCGGATCTGCTCAAGCAAGTCGGGGACTTGTCCGCGGGCTGGCAGGACCTCGATGACGGGATCCAGAAGGCCCGTCGGCCGAATGACTTGCTCGACCACTTCGCCGCCGGATTGCACCAGCTCGTAGTCGCTCGGCGTCGCCGAAACAAATACTTTCTGGCACGGCTTGGCTTGCCATTCCTCGAACTTCAGCGGCCGGTTGTCGAGCGCGCTGGGCAATCGGAAGCCGTGCTCGACGAGCGTCTCCTTGCGGCTGCGGTCGCCGGCATACATGGCCCGCACCTGCGGCACCGTCACGTGCGACTCGTCGATGAACAGCAGGAAATCGTCGGGAAAGAAGTCGTACAGCGTATCGGGGGTCGAACCGGGCGGCCGGCCCGACAGCGGCCGGCTGTAGTTTTCGATTCCCGGGCAGTGGCCGACCTCCATCATCATCTCAATGTCGAACCGCGTGCGGGCATTGAGCCGCTGGGCCTCGAGCAGCTTTCCGTGATCGCGGAGGATTTGCAGCCGCTCTTCCAACTCCTGCTTGATGGAATCGATCGCCTGCGCGATGCGATCTTCCGGCATCACGAAGTGCTTGGCCGGGTAAATGAAGAGCTGGTCCTGCCTGGCGAGCGTCTCGCCGCTGATCGGATTGATGAACGACAGCGATTCGACTTCGTCTCCCCAGAACTCAATTCGAAAGCCGTATTCTTCGTACGACGGCCAGATTTCGACGCAGTCGCCGCGGACGCGGATTTTCCCGCGCTCGAACGCCACGTCGTTGCGATCGTACTGGATGTCGATCATTTGCCGCAGCATTTCGTCCCGGTCGATCGTCTGCCCGACGCGCAAGGGGACCATCATCGACTTGTAATCGGCGGGCGAACCCAAGCCGTAGATGCTCGACACGCTGGCGACGATCACCACGTCGTCGCGGCTGACGAGCGAGCTGGTCGCCGCCAGCCGCAGGCGGTCGATGTCCTGGTTGATCGAGGCGTCCTTCTCGATGTAAATGTCCCGCTGCGGGATGTACGCCTCCGGCTGGTAGTAGTCGTAGTAGCTGACGAAGTAATGGACGGCATTCCGCGGAAAGAACTCCTTGAACTCGGAGTAAAGCTGGGCGGCGAGGGTCTTGTTGTGCGACAAGACCATCGCCGGTTTCTGCATCCGGGCGATGACGTTGGCCATCGTGAACGTCTTGCCCGAGCCAGTGACCCCCATCAGCACCTGGCTCCGCTTGCCGCTCTGGAGCGCCTCCACGAGCGCTTCGATGGCCTGCGGCTGATCGCCGGCGGGCTGAAAGGGGCTGACGAGGTCGAAGGACACGTGAAATCCAAATCCGGGGGTGGCTGTGAGGGGTTGGTTGCATTCTACGCGGTGGTCGTCATGGCGAAGAGGCCGCCGGATCTTCGGAAGCTGCGGTAATCCAGGGTTTTTGAACCGAAGGCAACTTGGGGAGAAAGTATCTCTCCGCTCACAAGGAAACAATGGTCAGACGCAATGCCCGCTGGCGAGCTTCCAATCGAACGTCATTCTGCCGCTCGGTGCGCCAACTTGTCTCAGCGGCAGTGGTACGCCGCTTGCTCTACTGGCCACGAAATCCAAATCTCATGATGGAGCAATCAAGGAGCAATCACCATGAAAACGTTCGTACTGGCGCTGGGACTCGCATCAGCGCTATGCAGCGCGGCGCAAGCGCGGCAATACGTGGTTTTGCAGCAAGGCCGTCAGCGCGTCGTACACACGCGCATTTTGCCGGTGCTCGTTCACCGGGTCTTGCCGCCCTATACGGGGATTCACATCCACGAAAGCGAACTGATTCGGCGGTGACGGCCGGCTCGCCGTTGTCCCCCCCGTGAGGATTGAGATTTCGCAATCGGCCGCGCGGCTGGTATGCTGAGGCGCGGTCGGGATCATCCTTGGCGGAATCAAGACAACGAGAGCCCCATGAATGTGTTCGACAAGATCTGCGCGGCGCTAGCCTTTCTGCTCGGCCTGGTACTCCTGCTCCTGGGGGTGGTCGGGACTTTTGCCGGCTGCAAGGCGAACTTCACGCTCCCTCCCGTGCTGGGCGTTATCCCGGCGTTCGTCGGCTGGGGTATCGTCCGCGCCGTGTACCTGGCCTGGAATCACCCGGGCCCAGGCAGCACCGATGCATTTTATGAGAAGCCCATTCCGCTGGGCGGAGCGGAGATGGGCGAGCGGTGATTTGCCGCGCTATGCCAGGATTCTACCATGGCGTCGCAGTCCCTGCTCCCCGCGGACCGCTCCCCTGCTGCACACGCCGCGCCGCGCACATCAGGCCGCCGTCGGCTAGAATGCTTCTGTCCGGCAGATCAGGATCAGACCAGAGGCAACTTCTCCATGGGACGGATCGGTACCGCACCGATCGTGAGCGATGAAATTTCTTTCGCAGCTCGGCTCGCTACTCTCGGGAAATCGCGTCAACCTGAGCGAACGCTTCCAGATTCTCAGCGAAGCGGTCAACGGCACGATGTCGAACTTCCACCGGGCGCTCGACAAGAAGAACAACCAGACCGTCGGCCTGAAAATCCTCGACTCGGAGAAGACCAACGCCTTTGAGTCCCGCTTCAAGCTCCTCAAAAAGCCCAGCGAAGGGGACATCGGCCTGCTACTGAAGCATCCGCGGATTGTGGAAACCTACGAGATCGGCAAGCTCAGCGACGGCCGCAAGTTCATCCTCATGGAGTACATCGAGGGGACCGGCCTCAACAGTCTGATCAAGATGGGGAGCAAATCGCTCGACGGCAATCGGCTGCTGCTCATCCAGCAGATGGCCGAGGCCCTGGATGCCGTCCACAAGGCGGGCTTCATCCACCGCGACATCTGCCCGCGGAACTTCATCGTGGCCAATGACGGCCAGACGCTGAAGCTGATCGACTTCGGCCTGACCCTCCCCGACGAGCCTGCCTTTCGCCAGCCGGGAAACCGCACCGGCACGCCGCTGTACCTCGCGCCGGAGATCGTCCGCCGCAAGCAGACCGACCAGCGGGTGGACATTTTTGCCTTCGGCGTCACCTGCTACCAGCTTTGCACCGGCGACTTCCCCTGGCCCGGCACCGACGTCACCGGCACCGGCGCCCTGTCGCACGATACGTCGCCGCCGGAGCCGATCCTCAAGAAGATGCCCAAGCTCAACAAGGCACTGGCCAAGCTGATCATGCAGTGCATCGAGGCCGACGCCAACAACCGCCCGCAGACCGCCGAGGCGATCGTCAAGCAGCTCAAGGCGATCACGAGCGAGACGGAGTGAGGGTCGGGGGACAGGGGGCCGGTGCCGCGTACCGAATCACCAATGCCGCCCCCTAGGCTTCTTACTTCTTTCGCCTGACTTCTCTCCCCTGCTCCCTACCCCGGAAAACCGCAGCCGGGGGTGGTTCGTCTATGACTGGGGCATTGCCACTGGTAGCCGCGACCCGCGCAAGGAGACTTTCCATGAACATGCGAACATTTGGTTTGACGGTAGTGTTGTCCGCCGCGGCTGCGCTGGCGGCCGATGTGGCATTTGCCCTCGGCTTTGAGCTGGGCGAAACGAAGGAGGAGTTGAAGCTTGTCTATGACGTGAAAGCCACCGACCACGGCACTGGCCGCGTGACGATTACCGTGACGATTGCCGACGAAGGGCGGCTCAAGCCGCTGGACCGCGGGGTGTCATTAAACATTCCCGGCAAGGAAGGGACGGGCTATGCCGACCTGTCAGTGAACCTCGAGCGCCGGAAGGAGGTCGGCAAGCAGGTCGTGTCGATCCACCTGGCGAAGGAATTGGCCGAGCGCGGGTCGATCAATCTCCAGACCAACCATCTCGACGGCAAGTCCGATCCGCGAACGTGGTACTACCACAGGATTCCACTGGCCGACTATCTCAAGAAGGCGGACGAGAAAGCCAAGTGAGGGAGCGCTGATGGCGCTGCCCCCCTATGATTCTGTCCGCCATGATTCTGTCCATCATGGGGGGGCGGTTCCGCCGCCACTGCGACACTACCAGACGCAGGCGGCCAT
Source organism: Pirellulaceae bacterium (assembly GCA_035512595.1). Classification (GTDB taxonomy): domain Bacteria; phylum Planctomycetota; class Planctomycetia; order Pirellulales; family Pirellulaceae; genus DATKDU01. Next base: position 886 of record DATKDU010000213.1, on the reverse strand, counting down.
TTTGGGCAATATGGAGTAGAGGACCCCTGGCCGTGACGGCGAGTCGGCGGGCAAAGCGTTCCCCTTGCATCGGGAAATCTGGAATTCTTCGCCGAATCGCTTGACTGCGGTACGAAACGTGCTACGTTGCCGAATTGACCACTCTAGGGGTGATTCTGCGAAATCGACCGCGGGACCTAATTTCCTAGGGCAAGTCCGATTGGTTCGTGCATAGGGGAGCAAGTATGCACCCCGACGGTCGCCCAAATCGATTCTCTCTCTCTCTCTCTCTCATTTTGCGCGCTTCTGCGTAATCATGCTGCTGGTCGCGTCTGCTGGCTTGAAGTGGGCGGAGGTCGAATCGGCAATCAGCGCCGCCGGGGAGCACCGCGTCGAGTTATCAATTAACGTCCTTAGCGACGACCGAACCACGACGGCAATTCCATTGACCGTACTTTGGACCGCCGCGAGCCAATAGGAGCACGTTGATGTCCGCCACTCCATTGCTTCAGCACATTGCCCGGCCGCCTTCCATTCGACATAGGTTCGGCTGCACGGCCAGTCTCCTGCTCGTCGCCCTATTCCAGGTTGAGTCCACTGCGGAAGGGGTCCCGGATGCCCTGCGGGATGCCTGGCAACGCCGGCAAGACTCCGTGAAGAGCGCGCGGTTTGAGTGGCAAAGCAATTGCGAAGAGCGGCATCCGCGCGAGCAGGATGGCGCTCCGGTTTCCATTCGACTGCCGGGAGTTTTCATGCTCGACGGCAATAAGAGGCTATCCGAAAAGTTTGCAGAGGAAAAACGCAGCTAGCACGCTGCCCGGTAATGGAATGTGGGTAACGGTTCGGGAGGTGCTAGCCGTCGCAGCATCAAGCCGATCGCCGTGACACGAGTCATCGACTCGCTGGA
>DATKDU010000212.1:0-10030 GCA_035512595.1 Pirellulaceae bacterium | reverse complement strand
GTCCTGTGGTGGAAGCAGGGGACCTTGTCGTTCCGGCAGGTCGCCTTGGCGGCGCCGATGCTGCTATTGGCGGTGCCTTTGGGCCTGCACACGGCTTATCTGGAGCGCCATCAAGTCGGCGCGGTCGGTCCCGACTGGGATTTTTCCCTGATCGAGCGCTGCCTGATCGCCGGCCGGGCGGTCTGGTTCTACGCCGGCAAACTCGTCGTTCCCTACCCGCTGATTTTCATGTACCCGCGCTGGGAGATCGACGCCGGAGACTGGCGGCAGTATCTGTTCCCGATCAGTGCCGTTGGGCTCGTCGCCGGATTGCTGCTGCTGCTGAAGCGGATCGGCCGCGGGCCGCTGGCGGCGGCCCTCTTTTTCGGCGGCACGCTCTTCCCCGCGCTGGGGTTCTTCAACGTCTACCCGATGAAATTCTCGTTCGTCGCGGACCATTTTCAGTACGCGGCGTCGATCGGACTGATCGTGCTGTTCGTGGCTGCGGGGGCAGCCGGCGTAGCCAGGTATGGCATCTCGCACACCGGCCAACTGCTGGGAGCGGGGCTATTGGTGCTGCTCGCGATCCTTACCTGGCGGCAGTGCCTGATCTACTGGGACCAGGAAACGCTGTGGCGCGACACGCTGGCCAAGAACCCAGAGTGCAAGATGGCCTACATCAATTTAGGCACCTGGCTGCGAAGCGAGGGGCAGTTGCCCGAAGCCGCCCTCGCGTTTGCAGGGGCGGTCAAGCTGAGGCCCAGCGACCCCGACGGGCACATTGGCCTGGCCATGACGCACGCCGAACTTCAAGATCTGGATCGGGCGGAGAGCATCCTGCGAAAGGCGATTTCGCTCGATCCCGATTATGCCATGACCTACGGCAACCTGGCCGACGTCATGTACCGCAGGGAGCGGTTCGATGACGCTGCGGCGCTCTTTCAGCGGGCGCTGGCCTTGGACGAGAAGAACATCCTGATTCGCTACAACTACGGCAATCTATTGCTCAAGCAGCGAAAGTGGGACGAAGCGCAGCGCCAGTACGAGCGAGTCCTCGAGCGGTCTCCGGACTTCGTGGCAGTGCGGGAGAACCTGGCAATCCTTCACTGGGAGCGCGGTCAATGGACTGCCGCGGCTGAACAGTTCCGTGCCGTGCTGGAAATCGACCCCGATTACCCGGACGCCCGCGAGTTCCTGGAGGCGGCGGAAGCCAACGCCAAACTAAAGGTCGGCCCGCCACAGGAGCGCGTCAAATGATCCGCTCGATCGCCGGCGTTTGCGGCGGCTCGGCCGGCTCGTTGACGATCGACCGGCCGGGGACGGCCAAGGTCCCAGGTACGACGTGCGGGCCTTGCGAATGCTCCTCGATGATCCGCTTCAATTCGCTGGCGTCGATCGATTCGACCTCGATCAGCCGGCGGGTGAGCGCTTCCAGCGCCTGGCGGCGGACTTCGAGGATGTGCTTCGCCCGTTCGATTCCTTCGTCGATGATCCGCCGCACTTCCTGGTCGATCTCGCGGGCGGTCTGCTCGCTGTGGGAGCGGACCTTTTCGTCCCCGCCGGAAACGGCCAGAAACGGCGAGCGGTTGCTCTCGCGGTAATTCACCCGTCCCAGCCGGCTCATGCCGTATTCCATCACCATGCTGCAGGCGATCTCGGTGGCCCGCTCCAGGTCGTTCTGGGCCCCGGTGGACACGTCGGTGAAGATCATCTCCTCGGCCATCGTGCCCGCCAAGAGCACCTGGATGCGGCTTTCCAGCTCCGACTGCGTGAGCAGGAAGCGATCCCCTTCGGGGCGCTGCATCGTGTAGCCGAGTGCCGCCAGGCCGCGGGGAATGATCGAGACCTTGTGGACCGGGTCGGTGTTGGGGAGGCAGTAGGCGACGAGGGCATGGCCGCTTTCGTGGTAAGCCACGCGGAGCTTCTCGTCCTCGTTCATGATCCGCTGCTTCTTTTCGAGGCCGGCGGTGACCCGCTCCACCCCTTCGTTGAATTCTTCCATCCCGACCGCTGACTTGATGCCGCGGGCCGCCAGCAGGGCCGCCTCATTGACCAGGTTGGCCAGGTCGGCGCCGACGAAGCCAGGCGTGATTCCCGCGATCTCCCTCAAATCGACGCTCGGATCGAGTTTTACATTCTTGACGTGGACCTTGAGGATGTCCTCGCGCCCCTTGATGTCTGGCCGATCGACGAGTACGTGCCGGTCGAATCGTCCCGGACGGAGCAGCGCCGGATCGAGCGTCTCGGGCCGGTTGGTGGCGGCCATCACGATCACGCCGCTATTGGACCCGAAGCCGTCCATCTCCACGAGCAGCGCATTGAGCGTCTGCTCGCGCTCGTCGTGCCCGCCGACGATGCCGGTGCCGCGGCTCTTGCCGAGGGCGTCGAGCTCGTCGATAAAGATGATGCAGGGGGCTTTGCTCTCGGCCTGCTGGAACATGTCCCGCACGCGGGCCGCTCCGACGCCGACGAACATCTCCACGAAGTCCGAGCCCGACAGGCTGAAGAACGGCACTCCCGCTTCGCCGGCGATTGCCTTGGCTAAGAGCGTTTTGCCCGTTCCCGGCGGTCCAACGAGCAGCACCCCTTTGGGAATGCGGCCGCCGAGGCGCTGGTATTTTTCGGGCGAGCGGAGGAAATCGACCACCTCGCGGACTTCTTCGACCGCTTCGTCAATGCCGGCGGCGTCGGCAAACGTGACGCCGAGGTCTTCTTGGGCGTAGAGTCGTCCGCGGCTGCGGCCGAAGGCCATCGGCGATCCGAGACCGGAGATGCGGCGGGCGACGACGTACAGAACGCCGCCGATCAACAAAACGACGAGGAGGGTCGGCGCCCAGGTGTCCCAGGGATTGGGACTGAGGTCGAAGTGATGATCGGAGATGACCTTCAGCGACGAAACCATTTCGTCGCGCGACTTGGTCCCCTCTCTTTCGGTATTGGTGCGAAAGCTGATTTCCTTTTTCTCGGAAGCACCTTCAACCCATTGATCTCCTTCCTTCTTGAGCTCGATCACGTCGAGCGTGCCGGTGATCGACGTTTCCCTAATGACCACGTTCCGCAGGTTCGAGTAGCGAAAGACGCGGTTCTTATTGGGGTCTTTGGGGTCCTTCCGTTCGACGTCGATAGAATGCGGCTGCCCCGGGTCCTTGGCATATTTTTCCACCAATTGGGCCAACTGCGTGGGGGAGAGCTCCGTCTGGAGGTAACGGGCGACGGCAAAAAAGCCGAGCACGATGCAGGTGCTGGTCAAGACAATCCAGATCAGCACGCTAAACGCGGAGGGCCCGCGCCCCTCGCCATCCTGATTGCGGCGGGGCTCTTGATCCTGACTCATGAATGGCTACCAGTAGGAACGGTGATGAAAGCGGCGAAGTCGGCCCCAGCGCGGAGGCTCGGGCCAGATACGACAGACCAGTGCGAGGAATTGACGCCCCAAGGTGTGAAGGCGGGACTGGAGCCATTATTGACTCGGCGGGTAACCAATCCACTCGACAAACAGATTATACCCTCTCTCTCCGGGCGGTCAGTGCAAGAGCCCTTTCCGGGTTGTTGGTTTTTTTCGCCACCCCTAGAATGCCAGCGACGGAAGTTAAGGCTGCGCTTCTATTTAGCCCGACATCCTGTCCGCTTTTGCCGCGGACGAACAGGTTGGTCGGCTGCCCACCGGTCGGCTTTGCCACATGACCCATCCCCCGCGCACCATCGCTCTCTTGGGCTCGACCGGCAGCATCGGCCGCAGCACGCTGGAGGTCGTCAGGCACGCTCGCGGGGTTTTTCGCGTCGCCGCCATCACGGCTCACCGCAATTTCGAGCTCCTTTGCCAGCAGGCGGCGGAATTCCGGCCCCGTTTTGTCGTGGCAACGGACGAATTGGAAGCTGATCGTTTCGACTGGTCGCATCTCCCCCCCGAAACGGAGTTGCTCCGCGGCGGCTCCCAAGTTGCCCAAGTCGTGTCCCTGCCGGAGGTTGACGTCGTTGTGGCCGCGGTCGTCGGCAGTGCCGGTCTGCAAGGGACTTGGGCCGCTCTGGAGGCGGGAAAGACCGTCGCCCTGGCGAATAAAGAGACCCTGGTCATGGCCGGGCCGCTGGTCATGCGGCTGGCGGCGGAGCGGAACGCCAAGATTCTGCCCGTGGATAGCGAACATTCTGCTGTGTTCCAGGCGTTGGCGGCCGGAAATCGCAGCGATTTAGCGCGAATTATTTTGACCGCCAGCGGCGGCCCCTTCCGCTCGTTCAGCCGCGAGCGGATGGAAAAGGTGACCGTGGCCGACGCCCTGGCCCATCCGACCTGGCAGATGGGGCCAAAAATCACCATTGATTCGGCCACGATGATGAACAAGGCCCTGGAAATCATCGAGGCTCGCTGGCTGTTCGACCTCGATCCGCAGCAAATCGACGTGGTGATCCACCCGCAGTCAATCGTCCACTCGATGGTAGAATACGTCGATGGATCGGTGCTGGCTCAACTGAGCCCCCCCGATATGAAGCTGCCGATCCAGTATGCCTTGACCTGGCCGCAGCGGGCCGCAAGCCCTGCCCGGCGGCTCGATCTTTCGCAAGCCTTGAAGCTGGAATTCGAGCCTCCCGACGAGGAGCGGTTTCCGGCACTGCGGCTGGGAAAGGAAGTGGCCACAAGCGGCGGCACTGCCGGGGCGGTGCTGAACGCGGCCAACGAGGCGGCGGTGGCTGGTTTTTTGGAAGGGAAGCTGGCGTTTACCCGGATCGTGCCAGCCTGCCGAGCGGTCGTCGAGAATCATCCCTTTGATCCCGCGCCGACGCTGGAGGAGCTCCTCCGGCTGGATGGTTGGGCGCGGCAGGAGGTTGTGCGGTGGATGCATTAGTTCTGTTTGCGGCAACCGGCGATGCGACCCTCTGGTCGGAGATCGTCGGCTGGACGTGGAGCATTGGCAGCGTGGCGGTCGGATTGGGCTTCGTGATCTTCGTCCACGAGCTGGGGCACTTCCTGGTCGCCAAGGCGTGCGGCGTGAAGTGCGAGAAGTTCTACATCGGCTTTGACATCTTCAACCTCCGCTTCTGCAAGTTTAAGTGGGGGGAAACCGAATACGGCATCGGCGCACTGCCGCTGGGTGGCTACGTCAAGATGCTTGGCCAGGATGACGACCCGCGGCACGCGATGGAAGAGGCGGAGCGGATCAAGGTGCTGAAAGAGGGAACTGCCGCCGAAGGGCTCACGCCGGAAACGACGGTCGAGCAACCGCAGAAGTACGAGCTCGACCCGCGCAGCTACCCCGCAAAATCAGTCCCCGCACGGATGGCGATCATCTCGGCGGGGGTGATCATGAATGTGATCTTCGGCGTGCTGCTGGCCGCCTGGGCGTATTGGCTGGGCGTTCCGGAAACGCCGGCCGATATCGGCCCCACGATTCCCGGCACGCCGGCCTGGATCAACAATCTCGAGCCTGGAACGAAAATCATCGCCTTCAGCGAGGACGGAACGCGGTACGATCACTACCGCTTTGAGGACGTTAAACGGAACATCATCTTCAATGGCGACGACCGCGACTTGACCCTCGTGGTGGCAACTCCAGCCGGTGCGGAAAGAGCGGTCACGCTACGTCCGGCCCATCGCGGCAAGGACAAAACCGAATTTCCGACGATCGGCTTCTTGCCGCCCAACGGGTTGAAACTGGCAATTGCCAGCGAGATTCCCGCGCATCTGGCGGCGAAGACGGATGTCGAGCTCAAGAACAACGATCGACTCGTGGCCGTCAACGGCATTGAGCTGACCGAGAAAGACTACGATCCCCGGCTCGACGCGATTCTGGCGCAGAATCCCAAGCAACCGCTGACGCTGACGATCGAGCGAAGTGTGGACGACCAAAAATCCAAGAAGCCCCGCTCGGAGAGGCTGAGCGTCGTCGTCGAGCCGCGGCCGATGCGCGAAGTCGGCCTCACGATGAAAATCGGGCCGGTCGCCGCTGTCCGCATGGGCTCGCCCGCCGAGAAAGCGGGATTCCAAGCGGGGGACGTCATTACGAAGGTCAACGGCGAGGACGTCGGCGATCCGCTCACGCTCGGGCAGCGTCTCACTCCGCCGGCAGGCGAAGAAACGGTCTACTCATTGACTGTGCAGCGCAAGGGGACCGAACACGAACTGAAGGTTAGTGGCGAGCCCCCGCGGCAAACCCAGCAGCCGTATGAACTGGGAGGCCCGGTTGGCATCGAGTCGATTGGCCTCGCGTGCTCGGTGACCCTCGACGTTGCTGCGGTTGCCGAGGAGAGCTCTGCCGCCGGCCGGGGGCTGAAGCCGGGCGATCGCCTGGTCAGCGCCCAGTTTGTGGCCGCCAACGAGGCGTTCGCGGCCAAGGAAATAGAACTGTTCGGCGAGGAGATTTACGAGGAGATCAAGCTCGACGGCGATGTCGAAAGCTGGACTCGCATCCATACGCTCTTGCAGCGCGTGCGGCCCGATACGAAGCTGCGTCTGAAGGTGGAGCGAGGGAATGAGACCATCACTGCCAACCTTGAGCCGACCGAGTCGAGCACCTTCTTCGACGAGCGCCGCGGACTTCGCTTCTACCCCGTGCGGATCACGCACACCGCCGACAACCTCGGCGAGGCGCTGTACCTCGGTGGCCGCGAGGTCAAGGAGCGCCTTACGGAAGTGGTCGCCACGATCTCGCAACTCGTCAGTCGTCGCGTCTCGCCCAAGCACCTATCCGGACCAGTCGGGATCATCACGGCCGCGGGGCACTTCGCCTCAGAGGGTCTGCCGACGCTGCTGATCTTCCTGACGATCCTGAGCGCCAACCTGGCGGTGCTCAACTTCCTGCCGATCCCCGTGCTCGACGGCGGCCACATGCTGTTTCTGGCGTGGGAAGGGATCACCCGCAAGCCGGTCAATCCCAACGTGCAGGGCTACCTCAGCCTGGCAGGGCTGGTCCTGCTCTTGTCGCTGATGATCTTTGCGACCGCGATGGATTTCAACCGGTTCTTTTCGTAAGGCGGTCACCACAAGCCTGAAGCGCAAGCGAAGGAAAGCCGTCCACTTGAAAGAGGGCGGTGCTCCTTTTTCATCAGGGATCTTGCGGAACGCCTGCCCTACCGCCGCCGCAGGGTCACCCGAAACGTCGAACCCTGCTTGAGCACGCTCTCCACCCCCACACTGCCGCCGAAGGCTTGCGCCAGGTGCTTGACGATCGACAGCCCCAGGCCCGTGCCGCCAAGCTCGCGCGAGCGGGCCTTGTCCACCCGGTAGAACCGCTCGAAAATCCGCCCCTGGTCCTTCTCGGCAATGCCGATGCCCGTGTCCTGCACCTCGATGGTCACGGCGTCGTCTGCGGCCTTCGCCCGCAACGTGACGCGCCCTTTGGCCGGCGTGTACTTGATCGCGTTATCGACGAGGTTGGTGACGATCGTGCGCAGGCCCTCTTCGTCTCCGCGAGCGGTCAATCCCGCCGGCGGTAATTCCACGACCAGCTCGACCTGGCGCGACGCAGCCGAATCGGCGAACTGCGCCGCACACTCGTCCAGCACCTCCCGCAGCGTCACGTCCACGATCTCGAACGTCGCTTCCCCCGCTTCCACGCGGGCGATCTGGAGCATGTCGAGGATGAGCTGGTGCAATCGCTCAGCCTGCTCTTCGATCCGCAGGACGAACGTCAGGTTGTGCTCCGGGTCGTCCACGGCCCCCATTCGCAAGGTCTCGGCATACGCCTTGATTGCCGCCAGCGGCGTCTTCAGCTCGTGCGAGACGTTGGCCACCAGTTCGCGGCGCAGGTTTTCCAGACGCCTTAGCTCCGTCACGTCGTGCAGCACGACCATCACGCCGGGACACGGATCGCCAGGCAGCCGCGTGGCCCGCAGCAGCAGTGTCCGCCGCGTAGCCCCCGGCGACTCAAACTCCCGCTCGATGGGGCCGCTGCGCGACAGCGCCTCGGCAATCGCCTCGTGGACCGGCCGCGCGCGGGTCACCGTCAGCAGCGGCTTGCCCACGGGGTCGGGCATGGTGAAGTCGAGCAGTTCCTTCCCCGCGTCGTTGGCCAGCAGGATTCTCTGGTCATCGCCGACGGCCAGGACTCCCTCGATCATGCTCTCCAGGACCGTTTGCAGCCGCTGGCTGTTTTCCTGAACCTGCCCCCCGCGCTGCGACAAGTCGCGCTTCATCCGGCCCAGCACGTCGGCCAGCTCCCCCAGCTCGTCGGCTGGCTGGGAGCCCTCTCCATTTCCGGGCGCCAACTTGCGGGCGGAAGCCGTCAACTCCTCCAGCGGCGCGAACACCGAGCGCAGCGCAAAGGCCGTGCAAGCCGCCCCGATCGCCGCGCCGAGAAGTGCCGCCAGCCACAGGATGGGTGCCGGCTGTCCCGCCGCCGCCAGTCCGGCGATTGCCAGGGCAACCGCCAGCAACAAGGCGGCTTGAATCGCCAGGAGCCGCCAGAAGTGGTTCGACAATGTCATCCGGGAATGAGCCTCACAGGCGTAGGGTAGATTGCCGCGGGCGGCGCGCAAAGTGGGACCTGCTAGCAGCTTGCCGGTTGGTGCTGACAAGGACGGCGGCATTTGTTAGTTTTCCGAACCGCGACAACCCAGCCGACCACGCACGCTCATGCTCTTCAGCACGCCCTCCATCTGCACCCGCACCTGCCTCGTCGGCCGCTCGCGCCGCTTCGTCTATGCCTACGTCCCCAAGGCGGCTTGCACCAGCCTCAAGCGCTGGCTGGCCGCCGTCGAAGGGCTCTTGCCGATTACAGGAAAAACATCCCCTGCGCCGGGAATTCACGCCTTCGTCAAGTCGCGGGCCGCGCTGCCGGCGCACGAGGCCCCGGCGATCCTGCGCGACCCCGCCTGGTTCAAGTTCGCCTTCGTCCGCAATCCGCTGTCGCGGCTCGTCTCGGCCTACCTGGACAAAATGGTGCCGGGAAAAAAGACGGCAGCCAGGCTGGTCCGCAACTTCCACCTTCAAGATCCGCAGACCGACTGGTGGCGGCGGCTGGTGGCGGCCGTGCGGGCCGATGCCAAGCGCGGCCTGACCTTCCGCCAGCTCGTGCAGCAGCTCGGCCGCGAGCGGATGGACAAGCTGGACGAGCATTTCCGCCCGCAATCGCTCCTCCTGGCCGGACTGCCGCTGGATTTTGTGGGCCATGTCGAACGGATGGAAGCGGACTTTGCGGTCGTTCAGCAGCGGCTGGATACCAACGTGCCGCTGTCGCACGCCAAGAAGCAGGCGTATGCGGCTCAGGAATCGGGCGACTACGTCGCCGACTGGCCGGTGGAAGAATTCCGCGCTGGGGCGTCGCATCCGCACTGGCGGCGTTTCTACCCGCCGGAAGTGCTGGCCGCCGTGGCCCGCATCTATGCGGATGATTTCGCCCGCTTCGGCTACCGGGCGGAAATCGAGGTTCCGTTTTGCGGGGCAGCGTAACTGCTTCGAATGACCAATGACCAAGCCCTAGTGACCAATGGCGGTTGATTCCCCTTGGTCATTGGGGTTTGGTCATTGGTAATTTGAACACCGCTAACCCTATCGAATGAACTGGTCCACGTAATCCGCCCCCAGGCCGACCGCGGCAAAGTGCTTTCGGCACATGTCGATTTTGGTGTGGACGTCGTCATGCCCGCACGGCTTGCCCGCCTCATCGTAGTAGATCAGCGCCCCGCAGACGTGGAACAGCGTGATCATCTCGTCCACGTCGTCGTCGCAGAGCAGCGTGTGGACTTCTCCCGGCGGCTCGAAGACGAACATCCCCGCGCGGGCCACCCAGTCGTGCTCGCGGTAGCGCCACGAGCCTTTGATCACGTAGCCGTACACGGGGGCCGGATGCCGATGGCGGCTCAGCACGCCGGCCCGCCGCACGCGGAGCAGGTTCACCCACTGTCCGGCGACCGTATCCAAGAGCAGCGGCCGAAACCAGATGCTCTCCGCCTGCGGCACCCACAGCCGGTCGTCCTCGGGAATGGCCGTGACGACCAAATCTTCGATCTTGCGGGCAGCGGCAGCGTGAGCGGTCATGGGCGTCCTCAAAACGGCGAGCGGGGGGCGTCCTCAAAACGGCGAGCGGGGGGCGTCCTCAAAACGGCGAGCGGGGGGCGT
>DATKDU010000211.1:0-10163 GCA_035512595.1 Pirellulaceae bacterium | reverse complement strand
CCGTAGGGAACGCCGCGCTCGACGCTCCGCCGCAGGGCGACGAGCTCCGCGTCGGTCTGCGGCTTGGCGACGTGGGCCGCCCAATCCCGTCCGCGTCGCACCGGGCCGTCGCCGTACCAGGCGGGGCGGCCGGGCTCCGTGAGCAGCCGCAGCGAGTTCCACGGCCAGTCGGCCACGCTGCGGACCAGGCCGGCTCGGAACGGATTGAGTTCGACGTATCGTAGCACGGTCAGCAGGTGGTCGTCCGCCTGGATCGGAAAGGCCTTGAACCGCCCCTGCCAGACGTGCCCCGCCGTGTGGTAGTGCTCGTGGCATGTCGGCGAGTCTATCGCCAATCGTCTGCCTCGCCAACAATTAAGCCTGACCCCTTTTCCTCCCTGATTTTTGCACCGGACGCCCCGATGCGCTACTCCCGTTGTAGAGTGCCTATCTCACACGTCATCGGGAGCAGGGTTCGTAGTTTATCCTGAACCTCCTTCGGTGTGGATTGGTTGATCACCAAGTGTTTTAGACGACGCAACTTGGTAATGTCAGTCGCTCCGCCGTCGGTAAGCGAGATGGAAGGAATGTAGAGTCCCTCCAACCGTCGCACATGCCTGAGTTGCACGAGTGCGCGCTCCGTCACCGCGGGCGCATCGATTTGAAGTTGTTTTAGGTAAGGAAACTGAGAAAGTACACTTAGGCTGTCATCAGAAACCGTCGTTGGCTCGATAAAAACAATTCCCTCCACTGCGATAAAGGCACGCTCGTCGGAAAATAGCACTTCACCCCATAACTCTCGTCTGCTTTGACGGCCAAGCGTGTGATCGTCGCAGTAGGAGACGAATCCTCCTAACGATTCGACTTTTTCAATGGCGCTGCGTCTCACAGCCAACGCCCGCCGCATATTGCCATACCATGCAAGCGGCATCGCAATCAATACCACCGCTCCTAGTAAGAGTCGAAGACTGAATCGACTTGGGTGAGGGACAATCATGGTCTGCGATGGAGAGGAAAAGGGGTCAGGCTTCATTATTCAGTCTTCCTTGGCCGCCCGCGCGGGCGCAGCGTGCTCTCCAGGCCGAGCGTGGCAATGGTTTTCTTCTGCCAAAGCTCACTGCCGTAGGGAACGCCGCGCTCGACGCTCCGCCGCAGGGCCACGAGCTCCGCGTCGGTCTGCGGCTTGGCGACGTCTGACCCCTTTTCCTTGTCCTCGCCCCGCCACAGAACTCTGCCGGCTACTCCTCACGTTTCGATCAACATCCGCATCGGCTCCTCGATCGCCTCGGTGACGCGCCGCAAGAAGGAGGCGGCGTCTCTGCCATCGAGGAGGCGATGGTCGTAGGTCAGGGCGACGTACATCATCGGGCGGATGACCACCTGGCCGTTGTGCGCCACCGGCCGCTCCTGGATGGCGTGCATGCCGAGCACGGCGCTTTGCGGCGGGTTGACGATGGGCGTCGAAAACAGCGACCCGTAAATGCCGCCGTTGGTGATGGTGAAGGTCCCGCCTTCGAGCTCGTCCGGTTTGAGCTTGTTCTCCTGCGCCCGCTGCGCGAAGTCGTCGATCGCTTGCTCGACTTCGGCGAAGCTCATCCGCTGGGCGTGCCGCAGAACGGGGACCACCAGGCCCCGCTCCGCGCCAATCGCGATGCCGATGTGATGGTAGTTGCGGTAGACGATGTTCGTTCCGCGAATTTCCGCATTCACCGTGGGAAACTGCTTGAGGGCGTCGATGACCCCCTTCACAAAGAAGGACATGAAGCCGAGCTTGATGCCGTAGCGGTCCTGAAACTGCTCGCGATGATGTCGCCGCAGCTCGATGACGGCCGACATGTCGATCTCGTTGAAGGTGGTCAGGAGCGCGGCCTGCTGCTGCGCGGCGACCAGCCGCTGGGCGATCCGGCGGCGAATAAGGCTCATCGGCACCGATTCTTCCAAGTCCGATGCGGCCTCGGGCTGGGGCTGATCCTCGGTTTGCTTTGGGCCGCTGGCCGCTTCGGGCTGCTGCCGCTGCTTGATATGCCGCTGCACGTCCTCGCGTCGCAACTGGTTTCCCGTGGCTGCGACCTCTGCGGCTGGAATTCCCGCTTCGCGCAGCGCCCGGCGCGCGGACGGAGTGACGGCGGGCGAGGCTTGCTGATCGCGCGATGCCGGCGGCGGCTCGGCGGGCTTGCGGCGCGACTTGGGCGCTGCATCTGCCGATTCGCCCCCAGGAGTCTTGGGCGCTTCGGCAGCGGGGGCTTTTTTCGCGGCTGGTTCTTCCCCCTTTTTGGGCTGCTGTTTTTCCGCGGAATGACCGTCTTGCTCGAAAACCGCAATCGCCTGGCCGATCGTGACGCTGTCCCCTTCGTGCTTGAGGATCTTGGCCAGGATGCCGGCAGCGGGGGCAGGCAGCTCCATCGATGCTTTGTCGGTCTCCAATTCGACGACGTTCTCGTCCTCGGCCACCGCCTCCCCTTCGCGCTTCAGCCAGCGGCCGATCTGCACTTCCTGGATCGATTCGCCCAGGGCCGGAATTTTCAATTCGATGCTCATAATGATGTGGCGACGGTGCGCCAGGCCGCCGGGTGTTCACGAACGGGGCGATTGATGAGAAACGCTGGCGAGCGCTTTGTCGATTAGCTCTTGCTGTTCACGCTTGTGTGCCGCCGACGATCCGGTGGCGGGGCTGGCGGATTTGGACCGCGCGATCCCTGCCAAAGGAAACCGGTCAAAAAGCCGGTCGCCAACCGTCTGCCGCCAATAGGGCCAGGCCCCCATGTTCTCCGGCTCCTCCTGCACCCAAACCACCGCTACGCCGTCGGGAACTGGCGCGAGCGCCGCACTCAACTCCTTCTCCGGCCGCGGATACAGTTGCTCGATGCGCACCAGCGCCAGGTCGGGCCGCTCGCCGGCGCCTGCCGCCAGCAGCTCATAGTACATCTTACCGCTGCACAGCAGCACGCGCGCCAGAGCGTGTTGGCTGTCTCCCGGGACCAGGCCCGTGGAAATGATCCTCTGAAACGTGCGGCCGGGCGAAAAATCTTCCAGCGCGGAAACAGCTTGCGGATGGCGCAGCAGGCTCTTGGGGGTCATGATCACCAGGGGTTTTCGCCAGCGGCGTTTGACCTGCCGCCGCAACAGATGGAAATACTGCGCCGGAGTGGTGGGGACGGCGATCTGGATATTGTCCTCGGCGGCCAGCCCCAGAAACCGCTCCAGCCGGGCGCTGGAGTGCTCCGGCCCGCCCCCTTCGAATCCGTGGGGCAGAAGCAGCACCAGGCCGCTCAGCCGCCGCCATTTGTCCTCGGCACTCACAAGAAACTGGTCGATCACGACCTGGGCCGCGTTGGCGAAGTCGCCGTATTGCGCTTCCCACAGTACGAGCGCCTCCGGATAGTCGAGGCTGTATCCATACTGAAAACCCAAGTCCCCCGTTTCGCACAGCGGCCCGTTGACGATTTGGACCGGCGCCTGGTTCTGCGCCAGGTGCTGGTACACCTCGTGCGGGCGTCCGTCTTCCGCATCGTAAAGGACCGCGTGACGCTGGCTGAACGTACCACGAACCGAATCTTGACCCGTCAGTCGCACCGGGTGACCTTCGAGCGACAAAGTGGCCAGCGCCAGGGCTTCGGCCGCCGACCAGTCCAACGGTTGGTCGCCGGCGGCCATCTGACGCCGCCGCTCCACGATCCGCTGGAGCTTGGGATGCAGATGGAAATCGGCGGGCGTTTCGGACAGCTTCAGCAGCAGCTCGCTCAGCCGTTTTGCATCGACGCCGGTCTGCGGCTGGTCGTCTTCCGGCTCGCGGCCGCCGCGGTACCCCTGCCAGTTGCCCGTCAAGGTTTGCGGCTTGGGATCAAATTCTGCCTGCTGCACCTGCTTGAATTCCTGTTCAAGCTGCTGGTGGCGCTCTTGGGCGATTCGGTCGGCTTCTTCTCGCGTCACCCCTTCCAGGTTGAGCAGGTGGGCGAGGTAGGCGTCGCGAACCGGCGGCCGCTCTTGGATCGCCCGATAGAGCACGGGCTGCGTAAAGCTGGGCTCGTCCCCTTCGTTGTGGCCCCAGCGGCGGTAACCGTACATATCGATCACCACGTCGCGGCGGAACTTCTCGCGAAAATCAAACGCCAATTCGACCACCTGGGCGACTGCTTCGGGGTCTTCTCCGTTGACGTGGAAGATGGGAATTTGCAGCATCTTCGCCACGTCCGTGGCATACGTGGTCGAGCGGCCTTCTGCGGGGGACGTGGTGAAACCAATCTGGTTGTTGACGATCACGTGCAGCGTTCCGCCCGTCGTGTAGGCCGCGAGCTGGCTCAGGTTGAGCGTCTCCTGGATGACCCCTTCACCGGCGAATGCCGCGTCGCCGTGGATGAGCAGCACCATGCCCTGCCGCCGCTGGTGGTCTCCGGCCCGATCCTGCTTGGCGCGCATCCGCCCCAGCGCCACCGGGTTGATGAACTCCAGGTGGCTGGGGTTGAAACAGAGCGAAAGGTGAACGTTGCGACCTCCCGCCGCCTGCCAGTCGCCGCTGAAGCCCAGGTGGTATTTCACGTCCCCCGCGCCGCGGTGCTCGTCGCGGTGCGGGTCGGCAAACTCCCAAAAGATCTCGCGGGGCGTCTTGCCGATGATGTTGGCCAGGACGTTGAGCCGCCCGCGATGGGCCATGCCCATGACGATTTCGTTGATGCCCTGCCGCGCGGCCTTCTCGATCGCCAGGTCCAAGAGCGGGATCAGGCTCTCCGCCCCTTCCAGCGAAAACGTCTTGGCCCCGATATATTTCTTCCGCACAAACTGCTCGAAGATCACCGCGTCGGTGAGCCGCGTGAGAATCTCGAGCTGCTCCTCGCGCGACAGCGCCAGCCGGTTCTGCGTCTGCTCCATCCGCTCGGCCAGCCAGTCGCGGACCTCCAGCTCATCGATGTGCATGAACTGGGCGCCGATGTAGCGACAGTAGGTCGTGCGCAATCGCTCGACGATGTCGCGGAGCGTTTGCGTCCCTGGTCCGCCCAGCGACGCCGTGCTGAAGGAACGCTCGAGGTCCGCCTCGCGCAAGCGATGGAATGCGAGGGCCAGTTCCGGCGGCTCGGGCCGTTCAATGCCCAGCGGATCGAGCCTGGCTGCCAGATGGCCGCGAACCCGATACGCCCGGATCAACTGGCTGACGCGATCCTGCCGCTGGGCCGCCGCCAGGTGCCGGCCATCGGCCGCCAAGGGGGGCGGGTTGAAGAGGCTCGCCGGCCGAAAGGACGGCGCGAAGCGCGCCTGCCCATTGCCGCTGGCAGCGCCATGCTGCTGGAAATAATCGCGCCACTGGGCGGGCACTTGCGCCGGATCGCGCTGGTAGATATCCAGGAGGCGTTCGACGTAGGCCACGTTTTGGGAGTCCAGCCTGTCTTCGATCTGGCTCATGTTCGCTGGGGCTTGCATTAGAAGAGCCGCGCGAGGACATTGCCCGTGCTGATCTCAAACGGCCGCGCCAGGTCGTCGTAGATCTTCAGGTGCGCGGGCAATCCCAGGCAGTGGTAGATCGTGGCCTGGATGTCGGTCGGATCGACCGGCGAGTCGGTCGGAAACGCGCCGATGCGGTCGGAAGCGCCGAGCACCCGGCCGCCGCGAATGCCGCCGCCGGCTAACAGCGCCGAGGAGCAGTCTCCCCAGTGGTCGCGGCCGGCATTGGCGTTGATCTTGGGCGTGCGGCCGAATTCGCCCAGGCAGACGACCAGCGTCTCGTCCAAAATGCCGCGCTGATCGAGATCCTCGAGCAAAGCGGACAGCGACTGGTCGAGCATGGGGAGCAACTCGCTCTGGCAGGCCTCGAAATTCTTGCTGTGCGTGTCCCAGCCGTCGCAGACCGTCATCTCGTTGAAGTGGATCGCGACCATCGGCACTCCGGCCTCCGCCAGCCGCCGCGCCAGGAGCAGCGACTGGCCGAAGCGGTGGCGGCCGTAGCGCTCGCGGAGTTTTTCGTTTTCTGAGTCGAGCGAGAAGGCCGGCAGATTGTTCTTGCTGGTCGCGCCGGTGAGCAGCACGGCCTGGTCGCGAACGCCGCTGAAGCTGCGGCTACTCCCCGCGGCATTCACACCCCGGTCGAGAAGCGCCAGCAGCTCGGCCCGCCGTTCGAACCGCTCGGCACTCACGTCCGGCGGCAAGGCAAGCGCGGGGACGGCCTCGGCAGTTCCCGGCTCGCCGCTGACGGCCAGGGCCTCGTGCGTCGGACCGAGAAACCCAGCGCCGCCGCCGCGCAGCGCTGTACGGGCCCGCTTGTACTCGCCGCTGATGCTGGAGCGGATGGCGACTTCGGGAATGGCGACGAAGCCCGGCAGTTCCGGCGGGGCCGGCTTGAACTTGGAAACGACGCAGCCGGTGTGCGGAAAATCCTCGCGCTGCGGCGGGCGGATGTCGTTGTCCTGCGCGGGAAACTGCGTATGCCGCCCGGTGAGCGTGTAATAGATCATCGGGGTGTGGTTGCTGTTTTTGTGGCTGACGGAGCGGACGAGGGCGTACTTGTCCGCGATCGAGGCCAGGTTGGGGAGCAACTCACAGATTTGCGTGCCAGGCACCTTCGTGGGGATCGGCTCGAAGGGTCCGCGAATCTCAGCCGGCGCGTCCGGTTTGAGATCGAACGTATCCAGATGCGGCGGCCCGCCAAGGAGATAGACCAGAATGCAAGAGCGGGCCTGGCCCCTCGCGATTTTCTCACCTGCCGCTGCGCTGTCCTGCCACAGCGCCTGCGGCATCGTCAGCCCCAGTGCCGCCAGCCCCCCGCCGACGCGCAGAAACTCCCGCCGCTGGCACAGCATCGACGCACGGCCGTGGTGGAGGGTGAGCATGGGGCGCGACTGCTGAGTGGAATGCGACGCAACAGCAATCATCGTAGCGGCGCGACAGCAGAAATGCCAACTTAAGCCTGCCCCCACGATCACGCCCAGCGGCCGATTGCACCAACCACTTCTCACCACCCCATGTCGGGAGTCAAGTTTAGCCGGCTGGCGAAATCTCGAAATCTCGATCGCGGCAGTTGACAAATCGGGCCAGAGTGCGGTAAACTCTACCCAAATTAGATTCGCGCCGATTTCCAACTCAAATAGGGAAGGGACAGCGCATGAATCGCCGGGCGTTTTCTTTGGTAGAGTTAATGGTGGTTTTGGCCATCATTGGGATCCTCCTCGCCCTCGCCCTGCCGGCCGTCCAGTTTTCTCGCGAATCTGCCAGACGCCTCCAATGCGCATCGAACCTGCGTCAGGTCTCACTGGCAATCCATCAGTACGAAGCTGCCTCGAAGGTTTTGCCGGCCGGCAATCAAAACGGGTATGGATTTCTCGTTCCAATACTCCCCTACGTTGAGCAAGAGCCCCTGTTTCTTCAGATCGACTGGAACATTTACGCGTACAACGGTCCGAAGTTTCTTGAAGATGCGGGTCCTCGCCTGTACGTGTGTCCGAGCGACGATGCCGCTGTGGGTGGGAGGAACGCTGCGAATTATTCAGGCAACACAGGTTTCGATGTCCAAGTGAACGGCTACATCGGCGCCTTTGACGCACGCAACACGCGGGGAGCGCCAGGATATGCTGGTGAGTACATTTCTTTAAGCTCTTTTTCCGACGGCCTGTCGCAAACTGCCACGGTCGGCGAAATACTCGTCGGTGATGCCCGGAACGCGCCGCGACGAACGAAATGGATTACCGCGAACTGCTTTGTCGCAGGAGAGCATGACTTATTCGTGAAAGCATGCGTAGATCGACAGTTTTCTGTCATTAATGGTTCGCCGTTTGGAACCCCCTCCCGGGGGCGGCCGTGGCTGGAGGGACAAGCGGGAGATACCCTTTATACCCACTCGTTGACACCAAATCAACTTAGCTGCGTCAATTGTAACATGACGGAGTTCGGTGCTTATACGGTTGCAAGCGACCATCCGGATGGCGTGATGCAGTCTTTTGGCGATGGACGGGTCGTGTTTATTTCGAACGCAGTTGAGTTAGCTGTTTGGCGGGCGATGGGCTCGCGTCACGGAGGCGACTAATACGACTTGTAAGACGCGTAAATGTGTAGGCTTGTCCCTTTCTTGTCCCGTTCCAATAAGCGCCCCTCCCCCTTCGCCCCGTTTTTGACCGGCATTGTAAATATACACGATGAGAGTGGTGTCAGGGGATTCCCCGACGCCAGCGCAAAGGAATCCCGATGCAGAATTTGAAATCGTGTCAGTAGCCGTGGGTACGTCGAAGCTCCATGCTCCGTTGCATATCGCCGTAGGTACGGCGATCACGAATGACAAGAACGCCACAAAAATAAACTTCCACTGCGCGATCCAATTACAGAACATGGGATCCTCCTGTTGGACCGGAACGGCGACGCGTACGGGATCCGACTGGGGAGGTGCCGGAACCGGGACCGGAAAGGTATACAAAGGTCTTGATTTGAAAGCCGAGAACACCCACATCGTCTTCGTTACCCCTTAGATGCCTTTGGACATTGCACGCCCACGGTTGACGTCGCTGTTGTCGGCCGCGGGAATTCGGGTTTTCAGCGCCCGTCCAGATGGCAATAGCGATCTGGTCGGGTGCCACAGGACTGCGTTCTTGATGCCACAGACTCCCAAAACCGTCGCCCATCGATGTGAGGGAATACCGCGGACTTCGACTAGCGTACGCTTTGCGCCATCGCGGCTGCGCGATGCACTGAGACTCGTACTCGTCACGACGTGCCTCGCCAGTGGGTGTGGGGAACAAAAAGTCAGCTCGACGTATGCACCCAAGCGTCCCGAAAAAGTTATTTCCGTTCCACGGATATCGGTCGACAATGCGAATGTTAGGAGTCTTGCATTGATTGCATTGCCTCTCAACGAACCCTTTGGCCTTGATGGCTCGCTAGCGGGATGTTCCAAGACCGATGCTACCGAACGCGGCGCTCGACTCTTTCTTGAGGTTCGTTCCCCCAGCGGCGTCCAGCGAGGCGGTGCAATTGGTACGATCAAGTGGACTGCCGATGAGGCGGTAGAATTCGAAGCCGACTTTGGACCACTGCCAATTGAAGGGAATCACGAGCTTGCGATCACGTTGTTCCCAGCGCGGACGGAGTTAGCGCGAATTCCGGTTGTTGTGCGAAAGTAATTGGCCTTCACCCGGGGGCGTAGGGCTGTGGGGCCTCGGAATGAGCCTGATTTACTCTGCGAAACGACGTGCCTACACGGGCGCAAGTCTACTCTCCACGCGAAAAACTTCGCCAATCAAGGGACGTCTCCGGGAAGGAGCAGGCACCGGCTGAGAATTGCGCCTCAAGTTCAGCCATCCGGCGACGAATCAACCAAGATGCGGTCCGGCTAGTCCCCAAAATAGGCCAAGGCCCGCGGCAATTGTCGTTGCCCGAAGGGTCCCTTCGGGGTACCTTGGGGCTTACGCTCCATGCTCCGCCTGGTGATTTTTACCCCGACCAACGTTGAGCCGCGCGGACGCGGCGGTTAACCCTTGATGAAGCGTGCCGTTCTTAGCGACATCCACGGCAACCTGGAGGCTCTCCAGGCCGTGCTGGCGGACGTGCGCGGCCAAGGGGTCAGCGAGATCGTCTGCCTGGGGGATATCGTTGGCTACGGGCCGAACCCCCGCGAATGCGTCGATGAGGCGATGAAGTTCAATCAGTGCGTTCTGGGGAACCACGATCAGGGGGCGCTCTACGACCCGGAAGGTTTTTCCAGCGGCGCGGAGCGGGCCATCTTCTGGACCCGCGACCAGCTCGAGATGGCCAACGGCGACGCGGGGAAGACCC
The DNA here is from genome assembly GCA_035512595.1 of Pirellulaceae bacterium. Lineage (GTDB taxonomy): Bacteria > Planctomycetota > Planctomycetia > Pirellulales > Pirellulaceae > DATKDU01. The sequence goes on along the minus strand of DATKDU010000211.1, from coordinate 440 downwards.
ACCAGCGGTGGGCCTTCTTGAGCGAATTGCCGCGGACCCATCGCCTGGGCACCTTCCTGTTCGTTCACGGCTCGGTCCGCAACCCGCTCAACGAATATGTCTTCCCGGAGGACGTGTACAACGTCCGCAAGCTGGAGCGGCTCTTTTCGCTGATCGAGCGATATTGCTTTCAGGGGCATACGCACGTTCCCGGCGTGTTCACCGAGGACGGCCGCTTTTTAACCCCCGACGACGTCGGCGGGCGGCACCCACTTCCGGGGGGGAAGGCGATGTTCAATGTCGGCTCGGTGGGACAGCCCCGGGATGGCGATCCGCGGGCGTGCTATGTTCTTTTGGACGAACAGGTTGTGGAATTCCGCCGGGTCCCCTATCCGGTCGAGCGGACAATGGAGAAAATCTATGCCATTGACGAGTTGGACCCCTTCCTGGCCGACCGGCTG
>DATKDU010000210.1:0-4836 GCA_035512595.1 Pirellulaceae bacterium | reverse complement strand
TCGCGCAACAGCGGCTGTGTCGGCGCCATCGTGGACGGCGCAGTCCGCGACCTGGCCAAGATGCGGCAGATGCAGTTCCCGGTCTATGCCCGCAGCATTTGCGTCTACGACAGCCTCCATCGCCAGCGGGTGATCGACCTGGACATTCCGGTCGAGATCGACGGCGTGCGATTTTCTCCCGGAGATCTGGTCATCGCCGACCTGGACGGCGTGGTCGTGGTGCCGCAGGCGGTCGAACAGGAAGCCATCGCCCGTGCCTGGGCGAAGGTTCATGCGGAAAATGCGGTCCGTGATTCCATTCGGGCTGGGATGAAGGCCACGGCGGCCTACGAAAAATACGGCATTCTGTAAATTTTATTGCGACAGTCGATTTCTGACGTACAATTTCCATTGGAGTCAATGATCTCCTAACCGTGCTGATTTCCATGATGCACGCCTTGGTTGCCTCGATGTTCTGGCCCGGCGCAAGTTGGTTTGGGGCGGGTTTGTTGCTGGGCGGGGCCTTGGGCTGGCTCGCCAGTCGCATCTACTCCTCTTGGGGTCTGGCCAAACATGCCAAAGAGATCCAGACGCTGGCCGTGCAGGCTCGCACTGACCCGCTGACGGGGCTCGCCAATCGTCGCGTGCTGGAGGATGAACTGGTAAGGCGGCTGGCCCTGTGGCGCGAGCAGAAGACGCCGCTGGTCCTGGTGCTGGCCGACATTGACCACTTCAAGCCGATCAATGGCGATTATGGCTATGCGGCCGGTGATGCGTCGCTCAAGCACCTGGCCAGCGTGATGACCAGCACGCTCCGGCAAACCGATCTGGTCGCGCGTTTTGGCGGGGATGAATTTGCCATACTGCTGACCGCCGCCGGCGAGGAGCCGACGGCACTGGCCCTGGCTCGCGTGCAGCGGGCGATTGCCGAAGCGCCGCCGCTGTTCAACGGCGAACCACTGCCGATCACGGTCAGCTTCGGGGCCGTCTCCCCCGAGCAGGGGATGATGCCGGCCGAGTTGTTCCGCCGGGCGGATGCGGCCCTGAATGCGGCGAAGCGTCACGGGCGGGACTGCACCTTCTGGCACGACGGCCGTGAGGCGAAGCCGCTGGCGACGGATCGCGTCGTCGTTTGAGTTGGCCGGTGACGCGCCGCCAAGTAAACTGAAACCGCGTCTCTTTCGTCCCAGCGCGCTGCACCGCAACGATTGGCCCGGTCGATGCTTACTGAGCCCTCTTTCGCTCCTCCGCCGGAGGGAAGCTATTCGCTGTGCATCGTCGCTCCGTGCTTCAACGAGGCCGCCGGGATTCGCCAGTTTTACGACCAGTTGCGGCAGATTTTGCGGCAGCTTCCCGATTGTCACCCGCGAATTGTCCTGGTGGACGACGGCAGCAGCGACGCGACGCCGCAGGTGCTGGCGGAGATCGCGCGCGAGGACGCGTCCGTTTCCGTGCTGACCCTGTCGCGGAACTTCGGGCACCAGATCGCGCTTACGGCCGGGCTCGATGCGGCCGACGGCGACGCGGTCATCATGATGGACTCGGATCTGCAGCATCCGCCGTCGCTAATCCCCGAGATGGTCGCCCGCTGGCGGCAAGGAGCGGACATCGTCTCGGCCATTCGCCAATCGACGCAGGGGGTCTCCTTTTGGAAGCGTATGTCTTCCGGCCTCTTCTACCGGCTGATCAACCTGCTCAGCGAGACGCACGTCGTGCCGGGGGCGGCCGATTTTTGCCTCCTCTCGCGGCGCGCCCATCAGGCGCTGCTCACCGTCCGCGAGCGGCAGCGGTTTCTGCGGGGCATCGTCTCGTGGATCGGCTTCAACCGCACGTTTGTGCCGTTTGAAGCGCCGCCGCGGTTTGCCGGCAAAAGTTCGTACAGCCTGGGGAAGATGATCCGCCTGGCGATGGCGGCAGTCGTGTCATTTTCTTCCGCGCCACTGCGGATGGCGACGCGGCTGGGGCTATTCGTGTCGGCGGCCGGGTTTGCGTATTTGCTCTATATCCTGCTCGCCTGGCTGTTCTTCGAGCGGATCGAGCCGGGGTGGACCTCGACAATCTCGGTGATCCTGATCCTTGGCGGCGTGCAACTCGTGTTCATGGGATTGCTTGGCGAATATCTGGCCGTGGTGTACGAAGAGGCCAAGCAGCGGCCGCTCTACTTGCTCAAGCGGCCAGCCGATGTGAATTCGACTGGCGACGAGGAAAACCAGCCGGCCAGGAACGACGCATGACCGCGTGCATCGCCTGCGGTGCCGACGCCTGGGAGCCGCGGTGGGAGATTCTCTGCCGCTGCCGAAGCTGCGGGTTTGTGCGGGCCGCTGAATTGCCCCCGGCGACGACGACCGCCGAAATCTACACCGAAGCCTATTTCGCGGGAGAAGAATACTGCGATTACCTGGCTGATCGGGAAGTCCACCGGCAGAACTTTGCGGCCCGCTGGCGGGACATGCAACGGCTCGCCGGCAAGCTGACGAGCGTCTTTGAGATCGGTTGTGCCTACGGTCTGTTTCTGGAGTACGCGACGTCGCAGGGGGCAACAGCGACGGGAATCGATGTCTGCCGCGAGGCGGTCGAGCACGCGGCAGCGCAGCTCGGCCAGCGAGCGACGGCGGGCGATTTCCTGACCGCGCCCATTGCGGCAGGCCAGTACCAGGCTTTTTGCCTGTGGGACACGATCGAGCATCTGCCGCATCCGGAGGCGGTGATCGGCCGCGTGGTCGAGCTGCTGCCTGCCGGCGGCTGGCTGTTTCTCACCACGGGAGACATTGGCTCTGGCGTCGCTCGCTTTCGCGGACGCAGTTGGCGGATGATTCACCCGCCGACGCACCTGCAATACTTCTCGCGCGACACCATGCGGCAGTTTCTCGCGCGGCACGGGCTGGAGGTCGTGGAAATCAAATCGATTGGCGTGTATCGTACGCTGCACAGCGTGCTGGCCGGGCTGAGCGTGCTGGGTAAAGGGTGGTCGCGCTCGGTCGCCGCCCGGCTGCACAAGTCGATTCCCGTTCGCACGCAGCAGCGGCTCGGCGCGTGGGTCAACCTGGGGGACATCATGGGCGTGGCTGCCAGAAAGTCGAGCCCCCAAGCATGACTGCCGACGCTGCGAAGCCCGCCGACCGCACCAGTTGTCTAGCCACGACCACTGGTCGCGGCTTTACAGCCCACGCACTGGCCGCGGTCTTGCTGACCGCCGTCGTGGGCATCGGCTACGGCTCGTGCGTCACCGGGATGGTCGGCTACGCGGACGACTACTGGCTCTTGTGGCAATGGCGCGAGGAGCCGGCACGCGTGCTCGACGTCTGGAACAGCGCGGGCCGATTCGTCACCGCGACCTTGTTCCCCCTGCTGTGGGGCGACGCCAACACGATCGGCGATCTGTGGCGGCCGCGGCTGGCGGCAGTCGTCGGTATTGATCTACTGGCCATTGGAATCTACGCGACGATGCGGCGGATGGATTACTCCTGGTCGTTCTCGCTGGCGATGGCGGGGCTGACCGCACTGCTGCCGACCTTTGCCGTGTATGCCGCCTGGGCGACGTGCAGCGGACATGTCTATGGCTGCCTGGCGGCGCTGGCGGCATTTGCGATCGTCGATATGCGGTGGAAACAGCGGCCGGCGTGGATGATTCCCGCGCTGATGCTTGGCGGGATCGTGGCGGAAACGATTGCCCTGTGTATCTACCAGCCGGCTGGGATGTTCTATATCGTCCCTTGCCTGCTCGCGCTGGCATCGACGGGAATGGCGGCGTGGTCTTGGGCGGCGACTTTGCGTGTCGGCATTCACGCGGCGGTGTTGATTGCTGCGATGTGCGCAGCGATCGTGATTTTCAAGTCGTCCGCCGGCGAGGCGGAAGGGATCGATCTGGCCCGGCGCGGGAACGTGACGAGCGATCCGTTTCTCAAGGCGGCCCGCTTCGTAGCCCAGCCGCTGGCGCAGTCATGCCAGCCGTTTGGGTTTACGAACCATTGGCACAATGCGTCGCGAATCGCACTTGCGTTCGTTTGCCTGGGAATCCTCGTCCCGCTGGGAACCTTCGCGCGGTTGGAAGGGAGCGTCCCCAATCGGCTGCTGCGCACGGCCGGTCTCTTGGCGCTGATTCCACTGGCGTATCTGCCGCACCTGGTCGTGGCGGCCGATTTTTTCCCGTATCGCACCCGGGCGGCAATCGCGCCGGCGGTGCTGTTCGTTCTCCTGCTGGCGGCAGCGGGGGGCATTCGATATTTGTTTCGGGAGGAATCACGCCGCCGAGTCGTGCAGCAAGTGGCATTAGCGGCCGTCGCGTGCGTGGCGCTGATTGCAGCGCGATACCATGTGACGCACGGGTTTCTCGTCCCGTCGCAAATCGAGTGGGCGATCGTGCGGGCAGAAGTGCTGCGCGAGGCCGGACGTGACAAGAAGCCCGAGCAGATCGTCTTTCTGATGCCCGATTCGAGCCGTCCCATCGCCCGCCGGTTTGTGTACGACGAATTCGGCTACGTCAGCAGCAGCCACCCGTGGACATGCCGTGGCATGACCGGCCTGGCGGTGGTCGATGTGGCTCCACAGTCGCTGGACGCCCTTCGCACGGCCCGATTCGTCGAAGTCGCTGCCGGCTCACCACTGCCGCAGACGAGCGGCGCAACCTGGACGATCGACGCCCGGCAGGTCAACCGCCTGCCGCCGCCGAGCGGGGGCGTGCCATGAAAGAGCCGCCTGTTTCCGACCAGGTTATCCGCTTGCGGACAGAGATTCTCGTCATGCTGCTCCTGGCGGCATTCGTCGCCGTGGCGTACAGCACGGCGGTCGGCCAGATGGCGGCTCACACGGACGACTACTGGCTGCTGTGGGAGTGGCGTCAGGATCCGGCGGAAGTCC
>DATKDU010000209.1:0-9408 GCA_035512595.1 Pirellulaceae bacterium | reverse complement strand
TCCGACGACCGTTCGACTCAACTGCATCCTGGTTATCCCCTCAGAGTATTGCCGCTAGAGTTTGTGGCCGTTGTCGAGGAAGTGGCGCCCGCGCAGGAATTGCCAGGGGATGAAGATGCCGCTCCGGCTTCCCCAGAGGCGAAGGCCGATGCTGCCGCAGTACCGGCTCCGGGCGAAGGCTCAGTCCCAGCAGCCGATCAGGCACCCGCCCAGTCCGACAGCCAGGATCCGCTCAACGACAACGAAGTCGTCATCGTCATCACCCCCAGCGGCTGGATCATCCGCTCCAACGACACGGCGGCACTCGATCGGATCGAGGAGTTCTTGACCGCGCAAATTCCGCCGACCGGGACCAAGGAATTCAGCGTGTTCTATTTGAAGTACGCGCGAGCGGAAGTCGCGGCCGCCTTGCTGGGGAGCGTCTTGAACCCCAGCAGCGCCGCTTCCAATAGCGGTGGCGGCAGCCTGGCCGGGGACCTTGCCTCGGGAATGATGGGAAACATGATGGGGGGGATGTTCGGCAACATGTTCGGCGGCGGCGGTGGGGGCGGTTTCAATGCCGTCACTACCAGCGGTAGCGTGTCCGTACTGGCCGACCCGCGGCTTAACGCCCTGTACGTGCAGGCCAGCCCGAGCGACCTCGATACCGTCGAGAAGCTCTTGCAGCTCATCGACCAGGCAGAAAGCCCCGATCCGCCGCAGACGATGCGCGAGCCGCGTGCCATCCCGGTCCGCTACGCCAACGTGGACGAAGTGGCCACCGTCGTCCGCCAGGTCTACGCCAATCGAATCGCGTCCGAAGGCGGCCAGCAGCGGCAATTCAATCCGGAAGACTTCATTCGCCAGGCATTTCAGCAGCGCAGCCGTGGCGGCAGCCGCGGCGGCATGCCCCAGCAGCAGCAAGGGGAAGAGCAGAAGATGACGATCGGCGTCGATACGGGATCGAACACGCTCTTCGTGGCCGCTCCCGATTACCTGTTCAAGGAAGTGGAGACCCTGGTTTCGCAGCTCGATCAGGCCCGCAGCCAGCAAGAGGAGACGGTCAGCGTGGTGAAGCTCGATCGGGCCAACCCCGACGTGGTCGCTCGCTCGCTCAGCACCGTGCTGGGGACGACGGTCAACTCCAATTCCAACTCCAACCGCAGCTCGTCCAGCACCAATCGTTCGTCCTCGTCGTCATCCCGCAGCGGAACCTCTTCCAGCAATAACTCGTCGCGATCTTCGTTTGGCGGCGGATTTCCCGGCGGCGGCTTCGGCGGCGGGGGCGGATTTCCCGGCGGCGGCTTTGGCGGCAGTGGATTCGGCGGCGACCGCGGCGGATTCGATCGCGGCAGTCGCGGCGGCTTCGATCGCGGCAGTCGCGGCGGCTTCCAGGGCAGCAGCGGCTTCGGCGGCAGCGGATTTGGCCGCGGCGGGGACTCCGGGCGCAGCAGCCGGGGACGTTAGATCGGCCCGGAGTTCGGCGGTCGGCTACTTGAGCGACTCGGCCTTGAGGCATTCCTTCGCCGTGATGATCCCGTCGCCGTTCAGATCGAAGCGGCTGAATTCGGCCGCAGTTTCGTTCGACCAGCGCGACGCAAACTCCGACATCATTACTTGGCCGTCCTGATTGGCGTCCTTCTCCATGAACCAGGATGGCAGCCCGGCGGGCAGCCGCTCGGCCGGAGTCCGAAACCGGCGCACGGTCCCCGTGGACGAGCCTTGCGCAGAAAATGCCGAGCCGGACGACGTGCTGCTGCTCACGCCGGCATACGTTGTCAGTTTCACGGCCAGTTCATCCATCGTAATCGTGCCGTCGCCGTCGGTATCGGCACTGTGATGCTGCGGCGGCATTTCCAACCATTCCTCACGTTTGAGCTTGCCGTCCCTGTTCTTGTCGTACAGCCGCATCATACCCTCAGCATAACGGCGAACCTGGTCGCTATTGCCAGCGGATGACCCAGCGGTGGATGTGTCGCTCGGCAGCGGCAAACGCAATCGCTTCGACATGCGGATGCTCAGTTCATCTTTGCTCAAGCGATTATCTTTGTTCAGGTCGGAAGACTCGGGCGGATTGTCTCTGTTCCAACTGCCAGCCTGCCACTCCTGGCTGTCGATGTAGCCGTCGTTATTCTTGTCCAGGTCGCTCAGCAGTTGTTCGGCGTAGGCCACCGCCCGCGGATCAAATTTCTGGGTCAGCGAGCTGCTGCCAAAGGTCGTCGCCGCCGGTGTGCTGGCGGGAGGGGCGCCGAACGTAGCAATGCCCGGGCTTGCGGCAACGGGAGGCGTGGCCGGGGAATTGCGATCGCGATCGGAACGCCGGTCGTCGTCGCGGCGACGATCATCGCGGCCTCGATCACCTTCGCGACGATCCCCATCACGGGATCGCTCGTCGCGCGGCCGCTGCATGGCTTCCACCAGCTTGTCCACGGGGAGCGGCTTGGTCAGGTCGAGCCCCGCCCGCTGCGCCGCGGCGCGGACAAAGAACGCCGACCGATTCGACGCCATTTCGGCCGGTTCGATCTGCCCGTTCTTGTTGGCGTCCATGTTGCGGATCATCTCGGCCGGATCGAAGCCCCCGCGGCCGCGATACTGCGCCTCCAGCGATGCCGGGAAAACGAGCATTCCGATGGCAACGGTTCCGATAGCGGCCGTGGCGGACAATCGCATGGCAAATTCTCCCGGGGATCAACGCGCACCGTCCATTGTATGCGAATTCGAACCCCTTTGGACAAAAAAAGTTGCGTTTGGCTGGACTTAACCCTGCGCTGGCGCACCTCCGGCAAGATTCGCCATAACTGCCCGTGCTGGTTGATTTTACGTCTCTCGTCTGATACCGTTGATAGCTTGGGGCCGTTCGTTCTCACCAGATCCAATTGCCGAGGAATCGTCGATGCTGCGCTTCACCGACCGTGGTTCGGCTCATACGTGTGACGGGGTAACCCGGCGAGATTTTCTCCAGGTCGGGGCGCTCGGCGCGGTCGGCCTTTCGCTGCCGCAGCTTTTGGCGGCCCAGGCCCAAGGCGCCGTCGCCAAGGAGCATGACAACCGGTCGGTGATCATGATCTTCAATCTGGGCGCGCCGAGCCAGATGGATACGTTCGATCCCAAGCCGGACGCGGCGGCGGAGATTCGCGGGCCGTTTGCGCCGATTTCGACCAAGGGGGGCTTTCAACTCACGGAGATTTTGCCCAAGCACGCCGCGGTGGCCGACAAGTTTTCTGTCGTGCGAAGCTGCTATCACACGGCGGCAGCCGTCCACGACACGGGGCACCAGATGCTCCAGACGGGGCGGCTCTTTTCCGGCGGCCTCAATACGCCGCACGTCGGCTGTGCGCTGGCGTATCTCCGCGGCCGCAAGAGCGATCTGCCGCCGCACGTGATCTTGCCCGAGGCAATGGGCCCGACGGGGGGCAATTTGCCCCATGGGCAAGATGCGGGATTTTTGGGAAAGGCGTACGACCCGTTCGTGCTCAACACCGATCCGTCGGTCGAAAACTTCAAGGTGCCTGATCTGCTGCCCCCCAAGGATTTTGGCGACGCGCGGCTCGACCGGCGGCGTCGCCTGCGGCAGATCGTGGAAGCGAAGGTGACCGAGTTCGAGGCCAGCCCGGCGGCCAAACTGATGGACGCCAATTTTGAAGCGGCCTACCGGATGATGACCAGCCCGCAGGCCCGCGCGGCGTTTGATTTGTCGCAGGAGCCAAAGGAGCTGCGCGAGAAGTACGGACTCAATCGTTTCGGTCAATGTTGCCTTCTGTCGCGTCGGTTGATCGAAGCCGGCGTGCGGTTCGTGACCGTCAACACGTTCCTGACCGTGTTCAACGAGATCACCTGGGACATTCACGGCAGCAAGCCGTTCACGTCGATCGAAGGGATGAAGGACATCGTCGCGCCGATGTACGACCAGGCGTACGGCGCGCTGATCGAAGACCTGAGCGAGCGGGGCCTCTTGGCCGATACGCTGGTCTGCAACCTGGCGGAGTTCGGCCGCACGCCGCGGATCAATCCGGCTGGCGGCCGCGATCACTGGCCGCAGTGCTTCAGCGCCTATTTCGCCGGCGGCGGCATACAAGGCGGCCGCGCCATCGGCAAGAGCGACCCCATCGGCGCGTATCCGGCCGAGCGCGCCGTCGAGCCGGCTGAAGTGGTCGCCACGATTTACAAGAGCCTGGGCTTCAATCTCGACACGACGCTCCCTGGTCCAGCGGGGAGGCCGTTCCCATTGGTGGATTTTGGAAAGCATGAGATCAAAGAATTGTTTTAATCACTGTGAACCTTGGGCGGAGAATGACGCATGGATATGACCCCGATGAGTCAAATCACGCTACCGGACGCTGCGATCTCGCAGCTCGCCGCTTCCCACGATCCGGTCGTAATTTGCGACTCTGCCGGAAAAGCGATCGGCACATTCTTTCCAGAAATCGTACACGACCCATCGCTGTACGCGGGCGTCGAGTCACCGCTTACGTCCGAGGAGCGAGAGCGCAGACTCAAGGAACCAGGACGAAAGACGCTCGCGCAGATCTGGAAGGACTTGGGGCGAGAATGAAGTATGCCGTCGATTGGGTTCCGTCGGCGGCAATTGAACTCGCGCGGCTCTACGAACAGTCGCAAGACAAGAACGAGTTCGCTCAGCACGTTAATGGAATCGAGAACGCATTGGCCCGACGACCGCTTCTCATTGGCGAGTCGCGGGGTGGTAACCTGCGCATCCTCGTCGATTTGTCGATCGTCATCGAATACCTAGTGAGTTCCAATGACAAGCTTGTTGTCGTGACGGCGGTCTGGCTCTATCCAAAGAAACCATGAAACGCGTAACCATCACCGTTTTGATATCGGTAGCCACCCTCGTCGCATTGTCCCCGGAGACGCGGGCACGCGAGGGCCATGACTTTAACGGCATTTCCCTGTTGCCACGGCAAGTCATGCTTTTCTCCCCCGAATCCCGCCAGACGCTCATCGTCCAATCCCGCGGTGCTGACGGGCAATTTGCGGCGCAAGTTGCCGAGGCGGCGTTTACTAGCAGCGACGAGAAGATCGTCCGCATCGAAAACAACGTCACCATCCCCGTCGCCAACGGCAAAGCGACGATCACCGCCAAGGCCGGCGACAAGACCGCGGCCGCCGAGGTCACCGTCACCGGGATGGACCAGCCGTTCTCCTGGAGCTTTCGCAATCACGTCGAGTCAGTCCTTTCCAAGCAAGGCTGCAACGCGGGTGCTTGTCACGGCGCGCGGGCCGGGCAAAAGGGTTTTCGCCTGACGCTGTTTGGCTTCGACGTCGATGCCGACTACACGTACCTCACGCGGCAGGCGATCGGCCGCCGCATCGTGCCGACCGATCCCGGGCGCAGCCTGATTCTCACCAAGCCCACGGGGCTCCTGCCGCACAAAGGAGGCGTGCGGCTCGATCCGTCGTCGCTGGAATATCGCGTGCTGGCCGAGTGGATTGCCGCCGGTGCGCCGGGCCCGAAGGAAAACGACCCGCAGATCACGAGGCTCGAGGTGCTGCCGCAGTACACGACGCAGGCCGTCGGCAATTCGCAGCAGCTTGTCGTGCTGGCCCACTTCAGCGATGGTCGCGTTGAAGATGCTACGCGGTGGGCCAAGTACACCGCCGCCAATAGCACGGTGACGAGCGTGGACGAGCGCGGCAAAGTGACGATCACCGGCCCCGGCGAAGGGGCGATCAAGGTCTGGTATCTCAACTACAGCGCCATGGCGTTCATGACGGTGCCCTATCCCAATGCCGTGCCGGCGGAGATCTTTGCCCAACTGCCGCGGCGGAATTTTCTCGATGACGAAGTGAACGCCAAGCTGGCGGCACTCAACCTGCCGCCCAGCCCGCCTTGCGATGACGGGACGTTCCTCCGCCGAGCGCACCTGGACACGATCGGCACGCTGCCGACGGGGGATGAGGCCCGCGCGTTTCTGGCCGATACGTCGCAGGACAAGCGCGACAAGCTGATCGATGCGCTGCTGGCCCGGCCGGAGTTCGTCGATTACTGGTCGGCCAAATGGTCGGACCTGCTCTTGCTCTCCGGCGAGCGGCTGCGCCCCAAGGCGATCGAAACCTATTACGCCTGGATCCGCCAGAGCGTCGCCGAGAACAAGCCCTGGGACCAGTTCGTCCGCCAGATCGTCACCGCCAGCGGCAGCACGCACGAGAATGGGGCGGCCAACTTCTATGCCCTGCACCAGGACCCGGAAATGATGGCGGAGACGGTTTCGCAGGCGTTCCTGGGTTTGTCTGTGAATTGCGCCAAGTGCCACAACCATCCGCTCGAAAAATGGACCAACGACCAGTACTACGGCTTTGCCAACCTGTTTTCCCGCGTGCGGGCCAAGGGTTGGGGAGGCGACTATCGCAGCGGCGACGGCCTCCGCGTCGTCTACACCGACACGCAGGGGGAGCTGATTCAGCCCAGCCGCGGCATTCCCCAGCCGCCGCGCCCGCTGGATGGCGAGGCATTGCCCTTCGAGGCGACGGAAGACCGGCGAGTGCCGATGGCAAAGTGGCTCACGTCGCCGGAAAACCCGTATTTCACCCGGGCGATTGTGAACCGCGTGTGGGCCAACTTCTTTGGCGTCGGGCTGGTCGAGGCGGTGGATGACATGCGGCTGACCAACCCGGCCAGCAACGAAAAGCTGCTTGACTCGGCGGCAAAGTACCTGGTGGAGCAGAAGCACGACCTCAAGCAGCTCATGCGGACGATCCTCCAGTCGGCCGCTTACCAGCGAGCAAGTACGCCATTGCCGGAGAATCAATTAGATGAGCGGTTCTACTCGCGGTACTATCCCCAGCGGCTGAAGGCCGAGGTGCTCTTGGATGCCGTGTCGCAGGTCACCGCTGTGCCGACGCAGTTTCACTTCCTGACGGCCGATGGCAAAAAGGGGGAGAAGGCGCCGGTGACGCGGGCCCAGCAATTGCGCGACGTCTTCACCGACTCGTACTTCCTCAAGACGTTCGGCCAGCCCGATCGGTTGATCACCTGCGAGTGCGAGCGTTCGGGCGAGCCGAGCATGACGCAGGTACTGCACATGCTCAACGGCGACACAGTGAACCAGAAGCTGACTGCCGCCGGCGGCGCCGCGGAAAAAGCGGCCGCCGAACCGTCCGCCGACCAGGTGCTCGACGACCTGTTCCTGGCCGCACTGTCGCGCCTCCCCACCGACGACGAGCGGCAACGGCTGGCCGCGGAGATTACCGGCGCCAAGCCCGAAGAGAAGCGGCAGGTGATCGAGGATTTGTACTGGAGCGTGCTGAGCAGCCGGGAGTTCATGTTTAATCATTGATGGAATGGTCAGACATGCTTGCCGTCATCGGTGACATCCATTCGAACCTGGAGGCGCTCACTGCGGTCCTCGATGACATCAAGGCTCATCACGTCGAGAAAATCATCTGCGTCGGTGACGTCATCGGCTTTGGTCCGGATCCCTGTGCCTGCCTCGATCTCGTGATGGAATGCTGCCAAATGACGATACTCGGCAACCATGACGAGGCGGCGTTCATTGAACCAGCAGGCTTTAGTCCTGTAGCTCTACAGGCCGTCGACTGGACTCGCAAGCAGCTCGAAAAAGCGTCGGAGGGGCGCCAGCGGCGCTGGGAATACTTGGGCACGATTCCCCGTAAGTTCGAAGAAGGCGACGTCCTCTTCGTTCACGGCTCCCCGCGCGAGCCGACGCACGAGTACATCTTTCCCGAGGACATCTACAACCATCGAAAGATGGATCAGGTCTTCAGCCGGTTCTCGAAGTATTGCGTGATGGGTCATACTCACTTGCCCGGAATCCTTACGGTCGATTACCGCTTCATTTCTCCGGAAGAATGCGGCTATCGCTACCTACTCGGCGGCGAAAGGACAATGATCAACGTCGGTTCGGTGGGCCAGCCGCGTGACGGTGACCTGCGTGCATGCTACGTCCTGCTCGACGACGACAAAGTGATTTTCCGTCGAATAGAATACGACGCGGAAACAACCATGAAGAAACTGCGAGGGATTTGACCTCATGAATCGAACTAGATTCGTTCTGCATGTCGGACTGATCGCCTTGGGCTTCACACTTGACATACCGGCAACTCTCTTTGGCGAAGAGACCGTCCCCGACTTCTCCCAACACATCGCCCCCCTCTTCACCAAGTACTGCACCGGCTGTCACAACGACACCGACCGCGAGGGGAAGTTGTCGCTGGAGAGTTATGCGTCGCTGCTCAAGGGGGGCGAGAAGGGGGCAGTGATCAATCCCGAAAACGGTGACCTGAGCCGGATGATCCTGGTGCTGACCGGCAAGGCGGATCCGAAAATGCCGCCGGAAGGGGAAGAGGAGCCGAAGGCCGAGGAGATCGCCCTCATCAAGTCGTGGATCGATGCCGGTGCCAAGGGACCGGAGGGAAAAGGGCCCGATCTGACGGTGCTCGTCACGCCGCAGATCAAGCTGACGGCGCCCGTGCGGGACGCGGTCCACGCGATTGCCGTCGCGCCGCAAGGCAACGTCGTCGCCGTCGCCCGGCATGGTGTAGTCGAGCTGCAATCCCATCCCCAGCGCAAGCTGCTCCACAAGCTGAGCGGCCACCGTGGCAGCGTGAATGCCATCGCCCTTTCGGACGACGGGCAGTACCTCGCGGCCGCCGCCGGCGAGCCGGGGCTGTTCGGCGAAGCGCGGCTGTGGAAAGTGGCCGATGGCTCGCTCGTGAAAGTGTTCCAGGGGCACAAGGACAGCGTGTATGCCGTGCGGCTCAGCCCCGATGGGTCGCTATTGGCCACTGGCAGCTACGACAGCTCGATCAAGCTCTGGAACGTAGCCGACGCTAGCGTTGCCAAGTCCCTCGACGGCCACAACGGCGCGGTCTTCGAGTTGGCGTTCCGCAAGGATGGCAAAGTGCTGGCCAGCGCCAGCGGCGACCGGACGGTGAAGCTGTGGGACGTCGCCAGCGGCGAGCGGCTCGACACGCTCAAGGAGTCACAAAAGGAGCTCTACACGCTCGCCTTCCATCCCGACGGCACGCGCCTGGCCGCGGCCGGCGTCGATAACCGCATCCGCGTCTGGCAGATCAGCGAGGCTGCCAAGGAAGGGACCAATCCGCTCTTATTGTCGAAATTCGCCCACGAGACGCCCGTCTTGCGGCTGGCCTGGTCGGCCGACGGAAAGACCGTCGTCTCCACGGGCGAGGATCGACTGGTCAAGGTCTGGAATGCCGAGGCGATGACGATCCGCAGTCAGCTCGAAGAACAATCCGACTGGGCCAGCGGCGTGGCGATCCTGCCGGCGAGCAGTGGCGTGGTTGTCGGCCGGATCGACGGCAGCGTGGCGTCGTATCCGCTTGTCGCATCCGGGGAGAGCGAAATGCCGCTGTTCCCGCTGCCGGAAGTGCCGCCGGAGGTGGACTATGGCCCGCAGCCGCCGATCGACAAGCTTCCGCTCGTCA
>DATKDU010000208.1:0-5451 GCA_035512595.1 Pirellulaceae bacterium | reverse complement strand
AGCCCCAGCAAGATCGCTCCCGTGCGCGTGGCCGCCAACGATTCCGGCCAGTTTGCCGCGGTGCAAGGGCCCAACGGAACGACCCAGCAATTGCGAATCTTCGAGACGCTCTCGATCAACCCGCTGTCGGTGGCGCCGGCGACGACCTTCTCATCCCTGCCTGGGCCTCATTTCATCGCGGCGATCGACACGCCAGCGCTGGCGCAGCAGCCAATTTTCGCGGAGGGGGAAGCGTTTGAGATGCCGACCTTCGCGGCAACGCCCAGCCTGGCCCCGATGCCCACCAACCTGGATCTGAACGGCGACGGCGCGGTCACCGCCAGCGACGCCTTGCTGGTCGTCAACCGGCTCAACCAGCAAGCGTCGAGCTTCGCCGGCGAATCGAGCGACGTGTCGGCATTGGACGTCAACGGCGATGGCCGGCTGACGGCGCTCGACGCGCTGCTGATCATCAACGAGCTTAACAAGACGGCGGCTGCGGCGCTGGCTCAAGATTCGGACAGCGGCCAATCGGGCGAGGAGGACTCGCTGGACCAATACGCGGCCGATGCTGACTTGCTCTTCGCCGCAGTCGGTGATTGGTGAGGAGGCAGGAGACAGGGGTCAGGAGCCAGGAGTCAGGAGCCAGGAGCCAGGAGTCAAGTACCGAGTACCCCCAAACACCAAACCTGAACCCTGAACCCTGAACCCCGAACCCTCACCACTCACCACCGCCCCTCGATGCCGAGGTTCACGCCGTGCAGGAACATGGTGTTGTTGGTGTCGATCGTCGTTCCGCTGGTCGAGGCCAGCGTGAAATCGAGCTGATCGGGAGCGAGGGCAATGCCGTCGATCCAGATCAGGTTGTAGCCGCCGCGGAAAAACCAGTGGTCGCTGACCTGGCGGATCAGCGACAGGTTCAGCTCTCCCAGGAAGGCCAAGTCGCTGTCCGAAGCGCCCGCCTGCCGCAGCACGAAGTCCGGAAAGTCGGTCAGGACCTGGCTGGTGTTGGCGTCGTTGCCAAACAGCCCCACCTTGCCGGTCCCTTCCACGCTCCACGGGCCGCGGCAATGCCGCACCCGCATTCCGAACTGGCCTCCGTACAAGTCGTTGCTGGCCCGCACGCGGTAGGAGCCGGTCTCCGTTCCGCCGACTTCCTCCCGCTCGGCACTGACGTCGAGCAGCTCGTCCACCCGCAGATACCGCAGGCCATAGATCCATTCGATCGATCGGCAGCGCGCCACGACGCACGGATCGCAGCTCGTCTCGCAGCACGAGCAACAGCAGACGAAATTGAGCTCGCCGCCGTGCAGCCGCGAGGTGTAGTCATAGGTGAGCCGGTCGGCGCCGAAGAAGACGTTCGTCCCTGGGCCGAGATCGCCGGGCAAGGTGATGTCGCCGGTGACGGTGGTCGAGGCGTTGGCGTCGAACAGTCCCATGTATCCCAACTCCGCCGCCCAGCCGCCGCAGAAGCGATAGCCGGCATAGGCGCGGAATCCGCCGGCGAACGGGAAATCCAGGTCGTTCGTGGAGGCCAGCGTCTGGCCGGTGGTCGCATCGACCGCCAGCGGGAAAGGCGTTCCCGAAACATTTCGCTCCAGGATCAGGGCCTCCGCCACCACGTACATACAAGGGCACAAGCGGCAGCAGTCCGTCGCCGCAGCGACGGCCGGCGCTTGCTTGGGATCGGTGGGATCGCCCCACAGTCCCGCATACTCAGAGCCGGCCCCGAGGTCGCGGTACGCCGCCGGCACTGCCGACGGCTCCGCGAAGGGAGAATTCCGCCACAGCTCCTGCGCGGCAGCGCCGGGTTGGAATCCAAAGTGGAAAGCGAGAGCGGCCAGTAAGGCCGCCGTGAGAGAGCGTCCGTCCATGGTGGGCAAGACTCCCTTGGCCAGCGCGCTGGCGCTGGTGCCAAAATCGATGCCATTGCTTCAGGTAGGGCGCGGGGGCATCCGGCCGCCAGCGCCTCGTGAGTGATTGTCGGGACCGCCAGCACTCCGGGTGCAGCGATCACCTGCACCCGCCCGCGGATTTTTCGCGAGTGCGGCCGGTGATGCCGCCCATAGCGCGATTGCCGGGAAAGCCGGCGAGTGGGCTCGTGCGGAGGGGCCCGAAGATGCCGGCAAATCACTGCTGTTTCCGGTTGCCAGTGACGGTGGCTGAGACCTTGCGGGGTGTGCTCAGTGTGACGATGAGGATGGTGCAGATGTCTTCGGCGACGGCCGTCCCGTCTTGGTGCCGTCCTTGCTCGCCGTATTTGCGGCCGAAATGACGCTGTCGGCGACAAGTTGACGCCTCCGTTTGGCGCGCCGCTTGAACTGCTTCCCTTCAGCAACAGAAGGAGGCAAATCATGGCCGACAAAATTAATGAACAGGTTGCCCATTGCCAGCAAATCATCCAGAATTCGGAGGAGTGTGCGGCCGAGATCAACCTGCTGCTCGGTGCTCTGGCGCGTCATCCTGACTGGAGCGAGCACGAAGTCCTGGAGCTTCACCGGCAACTCGTCCTCGACTTTGCCGATCAGCTCTGCGAGCGTCGCTAGGATAAGCAATCCATGGTCGAGAGAATCAACCGGGCCGTTTCGGATTGCCTGGTGCTGTGCGCCTATTCCACGAAAGCGCCGCTTGACGCGGCGCGCGACTATATCGATGCGCTGCGCCGCGACGCGACCTGGGACAATGCGAACGTCGATTCGGTCGAGTCGCTGGTGATGGGAGTGCTCACCAGACTCCAGCGCGACGGCGCCAGCCGGGAAGGGTGGGTCAAGTAGCCGGCCTATTCCCGTTCGACGATCATGGCGACCGCGTTGCCCCCTCCCAGACAGAGAGCGGCCAGGCCGCGGGTGAGTTGCCGATCGGCCAGCGCGGATAGCAGCGTCACCAGCACGCGGGCTCCGCTGGCGCCGATCGGATGACCCAGGGCAATCGCCCCGCCGTGGACATTGACCTGCTCGTGCGACAAACCGAGCGGCCGCATGCAGGCCAGGCACTGCGACGCGAACGCCTCGTTCAATTCCACCAGGTCAATGCCGGCCAGCGTCAAGTTGGCCTTGGCCAGGACTTTCTCGATGGCGCTGACCGGGGCGACGAACAGGTCTTTCGGCTCGACACCGCTGACGGCACTGGCGACAATCCGCGCCTTGAGCGGCGACCGAGAATTGGCTGCTACCTCTTCGCCGGCAACGACAAGTGCCGCCGCTCCGTCGCTGATCTGCGACGCATTGCCCGCCGTCGCGGTGCCCCCGTCGGCAAAAGCGGGGCGCAGTTTGGCCAGCCCTTCCAAGGTCGCATCAGGCCGCGGTCCTTCGTCGCGGTCGATCGTCACATCGCTCTTGCCAGAGCGGACCGTGATGGGAACGATCTGTCCCTTGAACTTGCCGGCATTGATGGCGGCCATCGCCCGCTTGTGGCTTGCCAGGGCAAATTCATCTTGCGCTTGCCGCGAGACGCCGCTTTTCTTAGCGGTCGCATCAGCGAGCAGCCCCATGGCGACCTGTTCGTGAGCGCAGGTCAGGCCGTCGTACTGCATGTGGTCCAGCAGTGTTTGCGGGCCGAACTTCCAGCCGCCGCGAGTGCCGACGGCCAGGTGCGGCGCGAGGCTCATGCTCTCCATGCCGCCGGCAACGATCACCTGCGCGTCCCCCAGGCGGATCGCCTGGTCGGCGAGCATCACCGCTTTGAGCCCCGAGCCGCAGACCTTGTTGATCGTCACGGCCGGGACGGCGGCGGGAATGCCGGCGGCCAGGGCGGCCTGCCGTGCCGGGGCCTGTCCGACGCCAGCCTGGAGCACGTTGCCCAGGATGACTTCGTCCACGCGATCCGGCGGCAGATGCGCATCGGCCAGTGCGGCCCGCATGGCGTGTGCCGCGAGCTGCGGGGCGGGGACGCTCGACAGACCGCCGAGGAATTTTCCGATCGGCGTGCGGCGTGCGGCGAGGATGTAGGAGGAGCTCATACGTTTCCCAAGTAGGGTGGGATAAGCTCGCTCCGCGAGCGCCGGCCCACCGATGCGGGTTTCCAAGCACGAAATGCGAAGCTCGAAATACGAAACAAATTCAAAACTCGAAGGTACGAATGTTGGAAACGGTCCGGGGCTTCGTTTGGGATTTCTTCCTTTTGGATTTCCTGCTTATTTCGAATTTCGTGCTTCGGATTTCGAGTTTCGCTACTTTCGCTACGATCATTCTACCGTTGAGGACGCTGCCGATGCCTGTGCGCCCCGGACCCTCGCCGCTATTCTGAATCGATGCTTTACGGCATCGTCAAACTGTGCAATTTCGACCGCGGCTTCGGCTTCATCACCGGTGCCGGCAAGAGGGACGTTTATTTCCATGCGACGGTGGTCGAGGACAACGCCTTTGACCGCATCGGCCCCGACCAGGCGGTGATGTTCGAGCTGGCTCGCAAAGACCCCGATGCCGATGTGGGGCAGGGACCGCGGGCCAAAATCGTGAAGCTGATCGACCAGCTTCCCGGCGGCATTCTCCCCCGACCGCCGCAGGCCCTCGCCCCGCGGCACCATCCCAAGAGCCGGCAGCGCAAGCCGGCGTGGCGGAAGAAAGAATCTTGACCGATGGTTGGCAAGCGGCAGGGGGGAACGCTAATCTGCGCTATTCACGCTGATTAGATTCTTTTCAGCGTCGATTAGCGAAGTTCAGTGTTCCCGTCCCCCTGCGGAGGCGATGTCGATGCACCGGGTGATGATTTCAATCGTCGCAATTCTCTGCGCGTCGGCATGCGCGATTGCCGCCGAGCCGGCGGATGTTTTCCTTGGCAAGTCGCCCGATCAGTGGCTGGCCGATTTGAAATCGGAGTCGGCCTCGCAGCGGCATTTGGCGGCTTGGGCGCTGGCGCAATCGCCGCCCTCTCCAGTCAATCCGCTATTCGATGCCGCGTTTTACGAAGATGCGGTCGTTCGCTACTGGGCCGCGGTGGGTATCACCCGCATCGGCGAGCTGGTCGGGCGGGAAAAGTGGATTTCATCGCCGCTGGGTCGCCTGCTCGAAGATAAGTCAACGACCGTACGCCTTGCCGCCGCCGAAGGTCTCGCCAGGCTCTGGAATGATCCGAATGCATACGCTGTCCTGATGGAAGCCCTTGCCAACCCGCAGGAAGCGGTCCGCATCCAGGCGATCAGCAGCCTGGAGCGATTGGGAAGCAAGGCCGCGCCGCTGAAGGACCACATCGCGAAGGCGACGGCAAACGACACCAGCGAGTACGTGAAGCGTATTTCCACGCGGCTGCTGGCACGGCCGTAGTTGGATTCGCCAGAGTTCAGGCGGTTGGAACCGTTCCGTATTTTCCAGCAGAGACGTCGCCAGTTCCACGTTCGACCCAATTGACAGTTGACAGTTTTTTCGCACAGAGGCACCAAGGCACAAAGCCACGGAGAAGGCATCTTTCTCTTTGCTGCTCTGTGCCTCCGTGCCTCGGCGCCTCTGTGCAAAAAAGGAGTGAGCTGGCCATCGG
>DATKDU010000207.1:0-69584 GCA_035512595.1 Pirellulaceae bacterium | reverse complement strand
CGAGGAGTTCGTCGTCATTTTTTCGGGGGCCACGCTGACCTCGATCAAGCAGCGCGCCGAGCGGATGCGGATTGCCATCGCGGCCAACCCCCTCAAGCTTCACGAGCAGCAGTTCATCATCTCGGCCAGCGCGGGACTGGCCGAGGTCCGCGAGGGGGACGACCCCGAGGCGCTCATCAAGCGGGCGGACGCCGCCATGTACGCCGCCAAAGCGGGAGGCCGCAACTGCCTCTTCTGGCACGACGGCAATCAACCGCTGCGCTGCGACCTGCCCCGCGAAGAGGCCCAGTCAGCCGCGGCCCACGAAGCGGCCATCGGCGACCGCCGCCGCATCTCCGAAGAGTTGGCACAAGAGAAATTCTCCGACCCGACGTTCGTGTCGTCGCTGTCACGGCGGATTGCGGAGTGGCGTCGCGGCGGAACGACGCTTTCGGTTGTCCTGGCGCGCATCGACCGGCTGCCAGAGTTCGCCACCGAGCACGGCCAGTCAGCCGAGCAGGCGGCCCTCAAGGCCCTCGACCAACTGGCGCGGGCCAGCCTCCGCGACATGGATCAGCCGACGCGCTGGTCCGAAAGCGGCCTGGCGATCCTGCTCCCCAACGCTCGCGTGTTTGATGCGGCCAACATCGCCCGGCGGCTGATGGAAGCGATGGGACGCTGCGAGCTGCCGGCGGTGGGCGGAACGCGGCTTGGGCTCAGCGTGGGAGCGGCCGAAGTGATTGAAGGGAACGATGCCCAGCGGTTGCTCGAGCGGTCGCTGCTGGCGCTCGACGCGGCGTGCGACGCAGGCGGCGGCACGATCTTTGTCCACGACGGCTTGCAGACGTCGCCTGCTCCAGCCCCTCTGCACCATCTGGCGGCGGTGTGAGGGTTCAGGGTTCAGGGGAAAAGTTGCTCGAACCGATTGCAAATTGCTCATTGCAATTTGCAATGATCAATTCGCAATTGCCTCTCCGACCTCTGACCTCTGACCTCTGACCTCTGACCTCTGACCTCCGAACCCTGAACCCTGAACCCTGAACCCTGAACCCTCCCTACTCCACTGACCACGCCGTCACGCCGTCCTGTGGTGTAGCGACGAGAATCACCGGCTGGTCGTCGAGCCGCGCCGCGGCAATGCCCGACAGTGCCGCTCCATAGTTCCAGGTGTCGGTGAATCGTCCGTCGTCGCTGACGATGTGGATCGAGCCGTCGGCCGCGGCAATGACCCAGACGCCGCTGCTGCCCGACAACAGGTTGCCGGAAGCGACCGCCTCGATCGGCACTTGATGGATGGCCGGCGGCAGCGGATAGCTCCATTGCTCCTTGACCTGGGCGTCAATGCCGACGGCAAACAGACTTCCCTGCAAGTCGCCGGACATCCCCAGGAAGATCGTCTCCGCCGAACGGCGAAAGGCTGCGGTCGCCAGGCGGGCGATGGGGCGCTGACCGACGGTTTTGCGCGGTTCGGCATTGCCGAAGCGATTGACGGGGAGGATGGTTCCGTCCTCGCCGGTGAGAAGCAGCCTGGGTCTTTCCAGGTCGTCCGCCGGTGGTGCGACGGCGATGGACACCACGTTAGGGAACGTTTTGTTGTTCCAGCGAGATTTCCCCCGGAGCGTCGCGGCGTGCAGCCCTGCCTCTCCGACGAACCCGACGTACAAGCTCAGTCCGTCGTCGGTTCCCAAGTCGGCCAAGAGCAGGTCGTAGATTGGCGCGGGTGATGCCGCCGCTGGGTAGGCGGCCACCGTCTGCCACGTTTCATCGAACACGAAGAGCTGCCCGGCGAGCGGCGCGCTGGCCGCGTACCATCGCTTTCCCTCGGCATCCATCCCCGTCCGCAAGTAAGTGACGGCAGCGCCGGTGGGCAGATCCAATTCGTGCCTGGCCAGCAGCTTTCCTGCGCGGCTGAGTTCGGCGACCGTTCGCACGCCGTCGCAGACGAGAATTCGCGCGTCGTCCCCCTCGCCGACGACGTAAATATTGCCGGGGGATTTGAGCTCCCGGCAATTCCACAGCCGCTTCAGTTTCAGCTTCGCCGGCTCGCTGCGGGCTTTGATCGCGGCCTCTGGGATCTCCATAGCCGCTTGCGGCGCTGGTCCGCCGGCAGCGACGAGCCGCTCGTATTCTTGGCGCTCGGCCTCGACCCGGCTGAGAATTCCCGCCGCTACATCTTCGCCGCGCAGGAGCTGCCCGACGATCGTCGATAGCTGCGCCGCCAGCTCCGGATTGACGCCGACCTGGTAGATTTGCACGCGCCCCTGCCCATCGAGAACGACGATTGTCGGCTGCGACTCGATGGCAAACACGCTGCGGCCGAACGCCTCCAGGTCGCGCACCACGGGAAGGTCTGTTTCCCAGTTACGCAGAACACGCAAGAGGTCGTCGTTGCTCGCGGTGGTCGGATCGGTGCTGACGGCGTAGATGGCGACGTCCTGGTTGTCGGCAAATTCCTGTCGCAGTTTGCTCGCTTCGGCCAGCGCGGGCCGGCACGCTTCGTGCTCTCGATACCAGACGAGCAGCGAGACCTTTCCCATCAAGTCGCTGCGGCTGAGCTGGTTGTCGTCGAGCGTCGTGAAATAGAAGTCGGCTGGCTCCTTGCCAAACAGGCTGGAAGGAAGCGGACGCGGCGGCACTACGAACGACTGCATCCGCTTGGCGCCGGCCGGCATTGCGAGTTGGAATTCATCCGGCGCCAGCGGAGGGTTCAATCGCGCTTCCCGCAGTTCGACCCACAGCGCCAGATCGGACACGTCCGGGTTTTGGGCGAGCTCCGGCACGAGTGCCGCGGCCGGATAGTCGAGCCGGCGCAGCAAAAACTTCTGCTGATCGACCCAGAAGACGAACGCACCCCCAGGAGAAGGGACTTCAATGCGGAAGCAAGTTTCTCCTCGTTCCTCGCCATCGGCGAGCCGTTTGCAAGCGATGTCCTCCCCGAATGCGGCCGCCAGCCCGGCGGATTCGAGCAGCAGCTCGAGCTGAATCGGCTGGCGATGGATCTGGCTGGCGAGGATGTCGTACAGCAGTGGATCGGAGGCCAGATCGCCGAGGGTCAGCTCTTTCGGGGCGGGCCGGACGAGAACTTGGTTATCGATGTCGCCCGTCGCCTCATCCTCGATCCGGGCCCGCAATTCCTTTCCGTCGCAGCGGACCGTGGCCTGGAAGGCGTCGAGCGCCAAGCGATTGGGTCGCGCGAACCGGACGGACGACTTCCATTCCTCCTCAATCGGTCGCCCCTGTTCCAAAAAGTGCAGCCGCACCACCGAATCGTCGGCATACGAATCGGCCTGACGATAGGTGTCCAAGAGCCGCCGGAAAATCTGCTGCGGCCCCAGGTCCGCGGCAGATGCGGCCGTGCGCGTTTGCGGAGAACCGTCCTTGGTGGTCGAAGCGCTCGGTCCGCAGCCGCCGGCCGCCATAAACAGGCCAAGGAAGATTGCCCACCAGGTTCGCTGCATGTAGCTAATGTGCTTGCCGCTGCTCATCCCCCCATTGTGCCGCAGATGCTCGCGGCGGCAAATGTCAACTGCGGGCCGTTGACCGGCAAAATCGAGTCCCCGTATCATTCTGCCAGCGAGGAGAGCGATGGCCGCCGAGATTCCGTGGATTGCCGAGTATCAGGCCCTTTCGTCGGGCGTCGGCGTCAGCAACCTGACCGGCCGCGGGCGGATCGCGATCCGCGGCAACGACCGCGTGCATTTCCTGCACAGTTTTTGCACCAACGACATCCAGCGGCTATCGCCGGGTATGGGATGCGAGGCCTTCGTCACCAACCATCAGGGAAAGACGGTGGGGCACGTCTATGTGTTTTGCACGGAAGACGCGCTCTTGCTCGATACGGCCCCAAGTCAGGCGGCCTCACTCATCTCGCACTTTGACCGATTTGTCATCTCCGACGATGTGACTTTTGAGGACGTTTCGGGGGCAACCGGCCATTGGCTGCTGGCCGGACCACACTCCCGCTATCTGCTGGCTGGGCCAATTGGCGATGAATTGCCCTCACAGCCGTGGGATCATCGTCCGGGAAGACTGCGTGGCATTGGCGTGCAGGTAATCTCCGCCGACTTTTTGCTGCCGGAGAGTTTCTTTCTGGTGACTGCCGCAGGGGAGTTCGAGGAGGTGAGGCAGACGCTGGATGATGCCGGGGCCAGGCTATGCGGCAGCGAGGCTATGGAGGCGGTGCGAATTGAATCTGGTACGCCCCTGTTTGGTAGCGACATCACCGCCGACAATCTGCCGCAGGAAATTGGCCGCGACGCCCAGGCGATCAGCTTCACCAAGGGGTGCTATCTGGGGCAGGAAACGGTCGCCCGGATCGACGCGATGGGGCATGTCAATCGTCTGCTGGCCGGCGTGCGCTTCCTCGATTCGCCCGCGGTGCCGCCATTTGGCACGGAGCTAAAGAGCGGGGACAAAGTCGTCGGCCAGGTCACCAGTGCCGCCTGGTCGCCGCGGCTTTCTCAGCCGTTGGGGTTCGCGCTCGTTCGCCGCCCGCAAGCAGCCGCCGGCACGCGACTGGAATCCGCCTGCGGCGCGGCCGAAGTCGTGCGGCTGCCGCTAGCATAGTCGCCCAAGTCGCAGACTTCAGACTGCTAGCGGCCAAAAACTCTTCGCCAACTGCCAGGTTTTCTCAACCGGCACTCTCGGCATAACCGACATAACCGCTAGATTCGCATCCCCCTTGGACGGCTGACGCTGCGCTATGAGACAGCCGCCGTTCTTACGGAAGCTCACCATGCCGCGGCACTCGCTACTTGCCCCTACACTGGCCATCAGCCTCGCAGGACTGCTAGCAACCACCTGTCAGGGTCAAAACCCGGAATTCCGCTCCCGAATGGCTGCCTGGCAGCAGCCGCAATCCGTGCGAACTGCTCAAGCAGTCCAGGCCGCCAGTCCCGGCGATGTGGAGCCGGCGACCTACTATGCGGAAGGATCAGCGGCTTTTGCGGAACCGGCCGAGGGCTGCGGCAATTGCGTCTGCGATGGCGGATGCGGGGGCCAGTGTGCCGGCGATTGCGGTGGACTGCGCTTTCGCGACATCGGCAAGGATCCCGGCTGCTTCGCCTGCATGTCGTGCCGGCCGCCGATGTGGTGGCTGCGGTCCGACGGCCTCTTGTGGTGGCGCAAAGGGCGCGATCTGCCGGTGCTGGTAACGAGCAGCACGGAACAGGTTCCGCCGTCCGGCGAGATCGTCCTGTACGGCGGTGAGATCGAAGGGGGCTCTCCCCAGGGAGGGGCACGCATTGATTTCGGCACATGGCTCGGCCCCGACGAATGCTTCGGCCTGGGCGGCCGGTTCTGGGGGATCGGCAAGGAGCGGCTCCGTTTTGCCGCGGATTCCGATTCACTCCCCAATCAGACCATCGAGCGGCCGTTTGTCGATGTGAGCGGCAATCCCGACTCGCTCGTTATTTCCGATCCGTTCACGCCGTTTGACGGCAGCATCTCCGTGGTCAGCACGTCGGAAGTGTTTGGGGCCGACGCCTACGCCCGGCTGGGGTGGTGCCGGATGTGCGATTTCCGCATCGATTTTGTAGGCGGTTATCAGTTTTCCCGAATCAACGAGGAGCTTTCGATCGATTCCAACACGCAGGAAGGGACGCTGATCGTCAGCGACAACTGGCGGACCCGCAACGAATTTCACGGCGGCTCGATCGGCTTGCTCTACGAATCATGCCGCGGCTGCTGGACGACGACTTGCCTGGTGAAGGTCGGGCTGGGAACGATGCGGCAGACGGCCGAGGCGACTGGATTTGAAAACGGCCAGCCGGGGGGCCTGCTCGTTGCAGAGCCGACCACCGTCACCCGCGACGAGTTCGCAGCGGTGCCGGAACTCGATGTGGCCTGGTCGTATGCCATCAACGACTGCTGGAGCATGAACATCGGCTATTCGCTGATGTACTGGTCGAGCGTCGCCCGGCCGGAGGCGATGATCGACTTTGTCCAGGGTGATGACGTGTCGCTCGTCTTCCGTGACGAGAGCTTCTGGGTGCAGGGGCTGACGATCGGGACGAGCTGCCGGTTCTAGGTTCGCAGGACGGCCTTTCCAGGCCGTC
The DNA here is from genome assembly GCA_035512595.1 of Pirellulaceae bacterium. Classification (GTDB taxonomy): domain Bacteria; phylum Planctomycetota; class Planctomycetia; order Pirellulales; family Pirellulaceae; genus DATKDU01. Next base: position 63,549 of record DATKDU010000207.1, on the reverse strand, counting down.
CTACTTCAGAACGGAAACCGCTCATCCACCTTCGCTGCCGACAACTCCGCCAGAAACGTCCCCAGCCGCTCCGCCAACAGGTCGAGCAACTTCGCCGCCTTTTCGGGGCTCGCCTTGTGCGGATAGCCGCTGCCGCTGTTGGTGGTCAAGAGGTGCCAGGGGCGGGTGATCGACACCCAGCCCTTGTTGATGGCGTGGAAGCGAGTCTTGGCGGTCGCGCCGTCGTCGGCCGCGAGGGTTCCGTCGGCATTCTTGGCGACCAGATGCGGGTGCGAATAGAGAATGAACGACGTCTCCATCTCGCCGGCGTGATCGTCGCCGTGTTCGCAGATGTTGGGATACTCGTCGCCGCACACGGTGTACCAGTTGCAGAGAAACAGGTGCCCGTCGATCTTGTCGGCCAATTGCCGCAGGAGCGGCTTCATCTCGTTGCCGCCGTGGCTGTTGAGCAGCACGATCTTTTTCACGCCCGAGTTGACGCACGACTTGACGATGTCGGTCACGAAGGCATACAGCGTCAGCGGATCGACGTTGATCGCCAGCGGAAAGCGGGCCATGTTGGTCTCGGTGCCGTAAGGGACTGTCGGCAGCAGAACGACCTTGCCCCCTTTCTTGTGGGCCGCCTCGCAAATCCGCTCGCCGACGAGCGTCCCCTCGAACATGTCGGTGCCGTACGGCAGGTGCAGATTGTGCGGCTCCGTGGCCCCCAGCGGCAGGACGGCCACTTCATAGGGGTTGGCTTTGGTGTAGGCGTAGTTGGCTTCGGCGAGGATGTAGGGACGCATGCGGCGAGGGTGAGTGGTGAGTGGTGAGTGGTGCCGACTAAGGTGAGGCCAGCTTTGGCAGCGACAGTTTGAGGTTCTTCCGTCCGGCTGGGGTGATTTTGGTGCCCGATGTCTCCAACGTTTCCAGCAGCTTGAGCCCCTTGAGGTGCGTCAGGCACTGGTCGCTGACTGGGGAGTTCGTCAGGTACAGCACTTTGAGCTTCTTGAGGTTTGCCAGCGCCGCCAGCGCCTCGTCGGAAACGCGGACCGCTGACAAATCCAACTCCTCGAGTTCCTTCAGCCCGCCGATCAGCGGCAGCGACGCGTCCGTGATCTTCGTTCCCTCCAGAAAAAGCTGCTTGAGCTGCCGGCAGTCCTTGATGGAGGCGAGCCCCTCGTCGCCGGCGCGGGTCAGCGACAGGTCGAGCCAGGCCAGGTTGGTGCAGCCCGCCAGGTGCTTCATCCCTGCGTCGGTGACTGCCGTGCGGCCCAGCGACAAGTTGCGGATGCGCAGCGGATCAATGATCGTCGCCAGGTCCACGTCGGCGACGTGCAGGAATTCTTTGTAATCCAGATCGAGCGCGGGACCGTCCGCACCAGCCAGCGAGAAGAGCGTATCCGTTTTATCGGTCTGCTCGTAGACCGTGCGGAGATAACGGGTCGTCGCCTCCGCACGCTTTCCAGCGTCCGCTTCCATCAGGAAGTGCGTCACCCCCGCCGCATGGGCGTACAGCTTGCGAATGTCGGCAGCTTGCTGCACCTCGTCGCGGCCGAGCGTGACGAGCTTCGCCAGCGGCATTTCGAAATCCCCCGACAGCACCCGGTAGCGGGCGAACTGGAGCCGGTCGGCATCGAAGCCGCCGATCGTCCAGTAGCCCTCGTGCCGCGCCAGCGATTCCATCCATAGCGCGACTCCCTCGATGATCCAGAAGTTCCGCTCCTGCCCCGGCTCGGCGGGAAAGCGGTCCATTTCCTGAAAGAGCTGGTGCGTTCCCTCGTGATACCAGGTGGGAATCACCGACGTGTCGCCGCCGTAGAAATAGGCCGTCTGGTCCGACGCCCGGTAAATGCCGGTCGTCAGGCCGATTTTCGGCTCTGCTTCCGCAAGCTGGCCGGCGTACTCCTGCCGATTCTTGAAGAGCACGACCCTGAGCTTTGCTTCTTTTCTGGAGAGCGGCTCACTGCCGCCGTCCATGCGGTGCTTCAGTGCGTCCGCATTCGTCCAATAGGAGAAGAACGCCTGCCGCCAGATGGCGTGCAAATCTTCCAGGTGCCGGGCCAGCTCGAGCGCCTCTTTCGCACTGTGATTGGTCTGGATCGAGTAATGCTCCGTCTCCAGCCGCCAGTAGGTCCGCCGCCGCCATCCAAATCGCGGATGATCGAACGTTGCAACGCTCGCCCCTTTGCCGTACGGGCTGGCCCACTCGCCCGACCGCAGCTTCTCGTAACCCAGGATGCGGCGCGCCTCGGCATGGTCGGGGTCTTCGTGCAGGACTTCAAACAACAGCCGGTACGCTCGCACGGGCTGATCCGCGGCCAATTCGCTCTCAGCCTGCTCCAGCAGCCGCGCCGCCTGCTCGCGCCGCAGCTCCAGGAACTTGGCGTGCCACTGCTGCACAACCTGCGGCGCGTTCTTGGCCGGCGCGGTCGAGTCCGTCGTTTCCGGCACAAAGAAATACTGCCGCCCCGAATGCCGCGGGATGATCCAGCGGCGAGTGATTGCCGCCTGGTCGGCGAGCTTCAGCTCGTCGCACTTTTTGGCGAGGGATTCGAGCTGCTGCGCGAAATCCGTTTGGTGACGAAGTGGAGCGTCCTCGGCCTGGCACCAAGGGACGACGATGACAAGTCCGATCGCCAGGGCGAGTGCCGCCAAGGACGTCATTGGTTCTTGACCAGGCAGGCACCGAGGCACCGAGGCGACGGAGCAGCATTCGAATAAACACGACACCCCACAGCATCTCTCTCTCTGTGCCTTTGTGCCTCGGTGCCTCTGTGAGAAATCCAAGGTGCTGGCCCTTGTGCGGACCCTGAGGAACAAGTTTCCGATGCGGGCCGCGACATTCCGCCACGGGTCGCCGGCCCACCCCTTATTCTACTTGTCCTTCTCGAATGCCGCGTCGAAGGCCCGGCCGCTGGGGGCAAAATCCTTGGTTTTGACGAACTGACAGGCCTCGCGGGCGCCAAATTCGCGGTCCATGCCGCTGTCTTCCCACTCGACCGACAGCGGCCCCTGGTAGTTGACCTGGTTGAGGGCCCGGATGATCTCCTCGAAGTTGACCGTGCCGCGCCCCGGGCTGCGGAAGTCCCAGCCGCGGCGGGGATCGCCGAAATTGAGATGGCTGGCCAGAATCCCGCTGCGGCCGTCGAGCGTGGAGATCGCGTCCTTGACGTGGCAATGATAGATGCGGTCCGGGAACGCGCGGATGAATTCGACCGAATCGATCCCCTGCCAATGGAGGTGGCTGGGATCGAAGTTGAAGCCAAATTCCTTGCGATGCCCCAGCGCTTCCAAAGCCCGCTCCGCCGTGTAAATGTCAAATGCGATCTCGGTCGGATGCACTTCCAGGGCGAACTTCACCCCGCACTCGGCAAACACGTCGAGGATCGGGTTAAAGCGATCGGCAAACAGTTTGAAGCCGTCGTCGATCATCTTCGCCGACACCGGCGGAAAGCTATAGAGCAGATGCCAGATGCTGCTGCCAGTGAAGCCGTTGACCACGCCAAGGCCGAACCGCTTGGCGGCCCTCGCCGTGTTCTTGAGCTCCTCGGCCGCCCGCTTGTTGACGCCATCCGGCTTGCCGTCACCCCACACGTGCGGCGGCAGGATGGCCTTGTGCCGCTCGTCGATGAGGTCACACACCGCCTGGCCGACGAGGTGGGCGGAAATCGCATGACACTGGAGCCCGTGCTTCTCGAGCAGCTCCCGCTTCCGCCGGCAATAACCATCGTCAGACAGCGCCTTATCGACCTCAAAATGGTCCCCCCAGCAGGCTAGCTCGATGCCGTCGTAGCCGAATTCCTTGGTCTTGCGGGCCATCGTTTCCAGCGACAGATCGGCCCACTGGCCGGTAAAGAGCGTGACGGGACGAGCCATGAGGAACCCTTTCGTGAATAAGGTGCGCGGGGCGTCAACAGGTGAGCGGGGGGGCGTCTGCAGGCGAGCGGGGGGCGTCAGCCCCCTGATGGTTGCGAACCTGTTCTGTTTGCCAAGGTCCTTAAAACCGTCCGCCTATTTTGGCGGCATTCATCGGCTCCTGCAACGGCCGCGGCCACTTCCTTGCACGCCGCCGAACCGGTCAGGTATATTTGAGGGAGCAATTGCGACGGTAGCTCAGTTGGTAGAGCACTAGCTTCCCAAGCTGGATGTCGCGGGTTCGAATCCCGTCCGTCGCTCTCGATGACACCCGCTGTCTGAATGTGGCAGCGGGTTTTTTCTTTTGTCACCGCAACCACTTACGTCGCGGCTCTGGCGACGTTCGCTGCTCATAGCTCCGCTTGCCGATGGGGCAGCAAATGGCAGCAAATCACCGCGATTGTCAGCCGCTGGTACAAGCGTTGGTACAAGCGGCGAGGGACCGAAGTCGTCGGTGCCAGTTGCCTTTGCATCGATTGCGCGTGCAGAAGGATCCGCCGAAAGAGGGAGTTGCGGGAGCGCGTCGAGGGCACCATGCACGTCCAAGAGCTTCGGATCGGTGTACGTGTTCATGGTCAGGTCGATCGACGAGTGCCGCATCGCCGCCTGTGCGGTCCGCGGCGCCACGCCCCCCTTCGACAGCAGCGTGCCGAAGCTGTGCCGCAGGGCGTGAACATCGACCGTCTTTCCCCGCTGGTCCTTTTTGGGAATCCCGGCGGCCTTCAGGTCGCGATCGAGAATCCGGATTAGCCCGTCCGGCACGTCGAACAGGGGAGTATCGGCTGGCAGGATGGTCGCTGCAGTCATCGGCAGACAAATATGCCCCTCAGACGCTCCTGGACTACTTTGGAGGCGATTTCGCTTCTCCTCAACCCACAAAGCAAGTTCGTCCGCCAAATCGCGCCGTAGCGGAATCTGTGAGCCCTGGCGGTTCTTCTCGTCGGCGGCATCAAGTTCGGCGTAAGGTCGCGGGCCGTCAAGGTGCAATTGCCCCACAGTCAGCGACGCCAGCTCTCCCTTCCGCAGGCCGGTCAGCACCAGCGTCTTGTAGATCATGGCCCGCTCCTGGCCAACCGCCTCCAGCTCCGCGATCTTGAGCGGGTGCTTGGCGAGCCGCTCCCGCGCCTTGGCCGTTGCCGACTCCAGGTCTTTGTAATTGAGCGGGGCATAGGTCCAGCCGCCCCGCTTCCCTTCGTCGGCGTCGGGCTCCTGCCGCTTGACCGTGTCGCGGCCGCACTCAGCCAGCGGCCTCATCCTCGCCACTACAAGCAGCCGCCCGAGCTCCTCCTCGGTCAGCGCCCGCCGGTGCCGCCGTGGATCGGACTTTTCGTCAGCCTTGGCTACCCGTGTGAACGGGTTGGCCAGCAACCGTTCGGTGGCCACGCACCAGTTGCAGAAGGCGACGATGGCTGCCCGGTAAGAATTGCGCGTCCGAGCGCTCTTGGTCCAAATCTCCTTCCCTTCGGGGCTCTTCCGCACCTTCGATTGCTGGACGAGCCAGATTTCCAGAGACTCCCGTCGGAAGTCCGACAGATTCTCGAACTTGCAGTCGGCAGCCAGGACCGTCAGGCAGCGCTCGACGTTCTCCCGATGGACTGGCGAGGCGTTGCACGACTCCAAGTAGGTCAGGTAGGCCGAAATGTGCTCCGCCAACGGTCGCTTCCGGTGATCAATCATGGCGTCTTCCGCCGGCGTCAGCATCAATGCCTTGACCCGCTCGACACGTTTGAGCAGCTCGGCCAGCACCTGGCGCGCATTCGTTTCGTCACGGCAACCAGTCGAGACCTTGCACAAATTGTGGTTGGCGTCGCGGTACTTCGCCGTGTACGTCGCCGCCATGACCACAATCCGCTCGGTACCGTCCTTGCCGGTCGTAACGGGCGAGGTCCTCACCTTCCCCTTGGCGTCCTTCCACCGAGCCAATCGCTCCCCCTTGCGGACAATGGTCTCGGCGCCAGCCGGCAGCGGTTTAGTGAACGTTTCGCGGTATACACTAGCCATGTTGATTCTGACCTTCGTCAAGTAACGGAGAACGCTAGACGTCCCCCAGCCTCTGAATCTTGTTGAGGATCTTTTTCACCGTGCCGAAATCCTTGACCTTCACGGCCTCCAGCCCCTGCTTGGCCAGTTCAGCGAGACTCCGCAGCTTCCTGGTCCTCGCTGCTTGCTGCAACTGCTTGCTCCCTTTGGCGGGCCGGCGGGAATCTTCCGTGAGTACCAACCCAAAAAACTCCGCCAGCTTGTCAGCCATGTCCAGCCGCAGCGACTGCTCGCCACGGGCGAATTTCATGAGCGACTGCCGCTTGATTCCGGTCGCCTGTTCCAGCGTCAAGAAGTACTCGCCGCTTTTATTGATTGTTTTCCGCAACACGTCAGTCATCAAAGGATGCTTGCTCATAGTGTAACAGATATTACACATTTCATTGGTGGCTGTCAATCCACTACTCGTCAATCCCCGAGGTACCGAAACTCGCTGGCCTGTCGCGCTCGATGATCTCCCTTTTTGACCAGCTTGAGGATTTCCTCCTCGACCAGTCCGCAAATCAGTGTGTTCGCCGCGGTATGACTGAGCTTTACCAGTTCTCCGGCGGCGCGGCAGGACAAATAAAAGGGCTTGCCAGGCGCCGCCTCCTGGAGTTCGCGGCAAAGGGCAATCAGCCACTGCGCCTGCGGATCGTCGGCGAACCGCTCTGCACATTTAGGCAGATCCCGTTGCATAGCCTGAGAGAACATCATCCGCAGCGGCTCCCGTCCCTTGAGATGCTTCACCTTTTTCCAGGCTTGCTTGAACTCCGTCCAAGTCACCAGCCAACTTTTCGTCGCGATTGCGGGCAGCGCACGTTGATGCCACTCCCGCACAACGCCTTCCATGCCTTCAGGAGACGCCATGCAATACTGTGGCAGCGACTTCAACTCACGGGCCAGCAAAAAGAGCTGGCGATTCCGCGTGTGCTCAGAAGTCGGGATCGTGCGAGCGATGATCTGGTCAATCTCCTGCTTGAGCGTCCCTTGTCCGTCGCGTGTCCAGTGAGGCGACCCCTTGGGGTTGGATTGTTGCTGCTTCGGGAATCCGTCAGGGGCCGCGCGCGAGGGGGCCGGCAGATGGTGGTGATGGTGGTTTGGTGATTCATTTCTCGCAGTCAGACAGGGCTCCACCAATGGCTTGAGTCTTCTGGGTAGTCCTGCGTCGTCTGTGTCCTCTGTGTCAACTTTCAAAAGAACTTGGTCTACCACCTTTGGGGGAAGTAATCCCGACGTGAATAGATCAACTTGCGACGGACTTCCTGTCGCAGGAATCAACCATGTGTACCGACCGTCCGGAAACGGCGTCGGCGGCAATACCGTATAGCACCCATGATCCGCACGCAGTTCACCGTCGCCGAGCACGATAGCGCCAACTCCCCACTTCTTTAGCCCGCTGCGTAGATTGAACATCGCATCGGGCGCTACCCGAAAGTACACGTGGTAGCCGCGTCGCGTCTTGACCGTAGGGAGCCGGCTCGACAGATCTGTGTTTTTGCTCTGCCACGACTGGTAGGCAGCAGGGTCGTCGAAATCGCGGCATGCCAACCCGCCTGAAGCAGGCCCGAGTATCACGGCGACCCCACCAGTCGCGTCGCTGGCAAACCATTTCTCGATGTCCCGGATTGGCGCCGATTCCTGCTGGTACTTCGTCCATGGCACCAACGACTCTTTGTAATTGTCGGCCCGCGTGGGAATCACCGACCAGCCCCACCGCCGATAACCGCGGGCAGCGTCGAGTAACGACCGTTGCGGAGTTGGAATCAAAACAGCCGCCGACGATTGCGAAGCGGCGGCGGCCGTAGTTACACTACGCATTGCACTCTTTGGAGGCACTGCACAACCTCCTGCCAGGAGCCGCGGCTACCACCGCGGCTCCTGGCGTTTCGGGATCTGATCGAACAGCAGCCCCTGGTCGCCGTCGTGGCGGCTGGCCTGACTGCCGCAGTCGCGATTCTCAGCCAGCCACTTCTCCGCAAGCTGGCGGTTCACCAGCTTCCAGATCCCCACCGGCCGGGCGTGTGCCTCCGGCCGGGCGGTCGTCGCGAATCCGTCCTGGGCGATGATGCCGGCTTTTGCCAGCGCGCCAGGGACTGCTCCGAAGACTTTGGGATCGATCCCCTCCGGCAGCTCCAGCCGCTGCCGCAGGTCGTCGCTGGTCGCCGAGCCGCGGGCCAAGAGGACGTGGAGAAACTCCCGGCGGGCACGCCGGATGAAGGCGGCCCGCCGGAGTTCCAGGTGGGAGAGGGCCGCATCCTTGCGGCGGCGACCCTCAGCAGCACCGTCGCGGCGCGGATCGTCGCTACGCATGGTGGGCGACCCTTTTCGCGGCGACGGAGCGGACCGGTCGGCAGCCGCCGGCGATCCAGGCTTCGACTTCTGCGGCCCTCCACCTGACGAGCGCCCCCAGCTTCACGGGCGGGGGCATTTTTCCGGCGTCGGCCATGCGGTACACGTGCCTGACGCTGCAGTGGCAAATCGCTGACACTTCCCGAACATCGAGAAGGCGCCCCTGGGGTTCGGGCAAAGAAGTGGTCATCTTCATTCTCCCTGAGGAAGTTCTCGGCAAGCCCAGTGCCTGCCGTACTCTCAGGCGAATTGTGTGACCAACCCCGACGACGAACTATGCTCGATTTATGACATCTTTTTTGGCATGCAGTATCTGTTCGGCTCGGCACTTGCCGGACAAGGTCAGCCAGCACCCGCCGCCAACACCCTTTTTGCTCTCCACGAGACCCATGCGCCCCAGACGGGCGATGACACGCAATGGTGGCGACATTTTCCCAGCTCCTTTCGATCGATGAGTGGCAATCTTGTCGCTCGTTGTTCGCCGATTTGCGTCCGTCGCACCAAGTTCGAGCATGGCAATGAGCACATCCTCCTCCTCGGGCGTCGGCGGCGGACGCTGCGCATGCTGCCGGCTGGCGGACTCGATTTCGGCCAGTTGCTTGTCGCGGAATGTAATCAGATTTCGGATCGCCGTTGTTGGCCGAAGTCTGCGGGATTTCGCGTACTGGTCAAACGCAACGCAGTCGCCGCACTGCTCGAAAAGCGGCGTTCCCCCCCATTTGAATCCCGCGACTAGCAGCGGCGTCTCGGCATCATGAAAGGCGTGCTGGAGATGCTGCGCAATCCCGTAAGAGGGGACATGTTCGACTCCAGGAATGAACTCGACCAGCTTCACCCAGTCCGGATTCGTGAACACGACCTTTTGCGGTCCGCGGGATTTCTTACCCCTAGACACGTCGATCAAGCTTATCGGCACTAGGGTGATTTGCGGCCGTCGCCGACCCTTAACGCGCTTTAAGTTTTCCCTCAGTCGGCACTTGCTGAAACTTCCCTCAAATGACCGGCTGCGCTTGCGGGCCCTGAGAATTGCCGTGTGCTGGCCCCAGCCGGCAAAGTAAAAATCCTCCACTGTTTCGATCCCCAGGTCCCACAACTCTTCCTCCAAGAGCACAAAGCGGCAGCGCGGCTCACCGAGCTTCCAGCCGCGCAACTCGTTCATTGACCAAATCAACGAACGGCAGTAAATCTGCAGCACGCCTGCCAGCCGCTGCAATCGCGTCTGCGGATCCTTCAACTGCCCTGCGGTAAGTTGTGATGGTCGCCGAGGACCTTCTTTGGGTGGTCGGCCCTGCACGATCTCCTCCGCTCGATTGCCCTCGCGCGCCCGCGCCCGAGGGGCCCCGGCGGACAGCTCCACCGTTTGGGTTTACCTTCAGCCGCCCTCTAAGGTCCGGTCGCGCATGCACGTCTTCCCCAGTTTCACACCGCCAGCACTCGCTAGGCGATGTCGCGGGCCGACTTATAAGGTATCCCGTTGACACCGAGCGCGCCTACAGAATGAGGTCGCATGCCCTAGGCGCGAAAACAGCAGTGTTAGTTCACGCGGGCGGATTTGCCATCTCGTGAATCACCCGGTACGCCTTTGCCTTGATGGCGCTCCCCGTCCCCAGCAAGGAATACGCCAGCCGGCTCCCCTGGCAGTCGTGGTGATGATCGACGTACTCGGTAATCGCGTTCAGTACCCCCCAGAATGTGCCCCTGGCCGTCGTCAAGTCGGACCCCACGCCGGACTCCCGCAACGTGCGGATCATGGCGCGGCTGCGCTCGACGGTTTCTCGCCGAGTCTCATAGGCCCGCTGCTGTTGCAATGACGGGTCGAGGCCGAGTGGCTTGGGCAAGGGGAACAAACTCTCGAGCGCCCGGTGGACTTGCTCGTCCGAGCAGGGGCGAAGGGCGAGCTGGCGAAACTCCTGCTCCAACCGATCCAGCTCCCCCAGCACTTGATTCCAATAGGCAGCGGCCGCCTCTTTGTGCATCTTCGGGGTCCCCTTGTGTGCCCGGCGGAACTTGGGCACGTCACACTCCCGGAGCGCAAAGTTGATCGTGTTCTGGCAGACCACCCGGATCGTGGTCAGGCTCAGCGAAAAGGGATACGAGCCGTCGTGGCTGTTGACCATCAGGGCGTAGGGCTCGACGTCGTCCTTGGTCCCGATCGACAGCCGCCGGTTCAGTTTGGCCATCAGCCACACCACCTGGCCGTCGTTCAAGTAGCCGCCGGTGTGGTAAACCCGCTCACCGTGGCCAAACAGCGAATCAAAGATCATCGCGGCGTCATGGTTCTGAAGCGTACGGAAGCCAGGATGGACGACCCCGACCACTCGGCCCACGTCGCCGGGCTGGCGGTCGGTGCGGACAATCGCCTGCCGGCTGGCCGCGGGAGAGGGCGGATCTTCCGCCGTTTGCAAGTCGATGCTTGCCACCTGCCAGTCGAGGCCCGCAGACTTGACAGCAGACGCGAAATCGAGCGGCGCCTCCACTTCGGTTCCGTTGCCGTGCCAGGGAATCTCTCCGTAGTAGAACATCTCGCCGACGTTGGCTGGCATGGCTTGTCTCCAATGGCTGTCAGGTCCCGAAACACCCCCGCGGCCCCCGTCCATTTCACTCCTGTCCGGCCATCAGCCGGCGGCACTCGGCGATGTGGGGGTCAACCCATTCTGGCGGTAGACCGAGTGCTTTCGCAGTCGAGTAATGCTCAATGGCCTGGGCGTAGAGCCGCAACCTACGATAGCAATCCGCAATGTCGGCCTCCAAAACAGATCTCGATCCATTGTTGGTCTCTCGGGTCTTGGCTGCTTTGTAGAACTCGATCGCCTCACGGTAGTGCCCCTGGTCACTGTGGGTGTGCCCGATGCCCCTGAAGTTGTTGCCGTCGTTGGGCGCGAGTTCAGCGGCACGTTCATAATCCTTGATCGCTGATTCTGGGCGCTTGAGTTTGCGAAACGAATCACCGCGAAGTCTGTATGCCTCAGAACACATCGGGAACAGGCTCACCAGCCGCTCGGCGGCGGTCAATGCTTCCGGCAACTCATTCAGCGTCCCACGGTCGTCCACCAATCGAGCGTAGGCGGGGGCGAAGTCCGGCTTGAGACGCACGCACTCGTCCAGCAGCGGCACTCGTTCCTTGGCACTGGACTTCAGGTCGTCGCTGGTGACGCGCCCCTTCCCCTTCACTGTCGCCAACGGATCAAAAACCGCCTCCGCTTTGGCAAACGCCAGCAGCCATTCGTATCGACCGGGGACCAACGTGCAGAGCTTCTCTAGGTCTGCCATTTGCTCAGCGGGCGAGATGGGTGCGGTAATTCCAACTCTGCGGTTCTTTCGCCAAAGCATCTTGATCTGGTCGCGCTCGACGTCATCTAGGGAGATGCGTCCCAAAGCCAAGGAATGTGACCATGCCTCCATCCACACGTCGCGGTAGGCGGCATCCCGGGCGCGGGAGATGCTCCGCCCACGCCATACGTCACGCTTGTTGTCGAGTTCGCCCGCAAACAGTGGCGGGATCACATCGGCCGGCGAGGCAAAGTTGAGGTTCTGCCCGCCGACTGCGGTGGACCTGACGACGCCAATGACTCGCCCCTTGGAATCGAGAACCGGCCCGCCACTGGAGCCGGGGCTAATCGGCGCGGTGAGCTGCATCCGGTTGCTGCCATCAGCGAAATTCCGATAGCCGCTGATTAATCCATCGCTGAGCGTGCTTTCCAGGCCCAACGGATTGCCCATGACATACGCCGTCGTACCAACTCGTGAGCGCGGTGCAGTTGCGATGCGGAGCCCCTGGACGGGCTTCTCCAAGGCAAATGCAAGCAGCGCCAGATCCGACTTTGAATCTTCGGCCAACACCCAAAGGGCATGTTCCGTTTCCCCCGTCGCAAACGTTCCCTTCGCGGTCGCAGCCGAGTCGATCACGTGAAAGTTCGTGACCACTAAGTGCAGCCCCTCAGCAGCAACCGACACTGTATACCAACTCGGCAGCCGAAACTTTGAGTCGTCCAGCACGAACCCCGTCCCCGTTGCAATCGGCCGGCCGTTATCGTCCAACGTTTCAATCGTGACGATCGACGGGCGGGCCAGCTCGAAGAGCTGCGCCGGCGTCAACTCCTTTGGCGGGTCTGCCTGGACAGGTGAAGTGGGCTGCGATTGGTCCGCTACCAGAGACGGCCCGATGCCCCTTACCGCGGCGATTGGCGTCGGCGGCTGGTTTGGTATGGACGACTCCGCAACGGCCCCACCATCCTCAGCACTCGACACGGCCGGTGCGTCACGCCACGTAGGCGGATTACCCGGCCGCCGCAAGCGTCCCGCGACGACGGCCGTGATCAAGACTGTGGCCAGGAGCGCCGCCAACACGCCCAAGGCCCAGATCGGGGCGGCGAAACTGCGACCTTTATCTACCGGGGGGTCATCGGGACTAAGGCGCGGCGGAGGTTCGGAGAGCGGCGGCGGTAATGGTTCCACCGAACGCGGAATGGCGCCGACGAATTGGCCGCATCGCAGGCAGGTGAAATGATTAACTACCGCCCCCTCGCCCGCCGGCCGAAGTTCGCCACAGCGGGGACAGTAGAGATGGAGTGGCATCGTCAGGAATCTCCCGCTGCTGACCGCCATTCGATCAGCCGACGAAAAAAGGAGCGCCGAACGCAGGGCCGCTCCCAGTACCCCAGCCAAGGGGCCTACAGAACAGCACCTGGCCGACGCTCCCTTGCGGGAGCGTGGCGCAAGCACTGCTTCTGTAGATCAAGAGCCTTGCGGCTCAGGTTGGCTGTTTACTGGGAAGCAGAAACTTCACTACACGCTTGTGCTCTGGTTCGTTATTGCGCTAGGTTGGTCCTCAAATCGAGTTTGGATTCACACTCACCCGTGCGTGGGTGAGGTCCATCTTACTGCGGCCGAATGCCGCGAACAAATGCCGGCATTCCCGCGCTTCAATTGACTCGGGCGACGAATATTGTGTCGAGTGCTGGCCGCTTGCGGCTACGCATCGCGGCCTTCCGGTTCCTGCCCCACCGGAGGGCCGTTTTTGTTGCGCCCCCCGCGATATTGGCCCCGGTCCTGGCAGAAAAGTGCTTGCATCCCGCGGCGGGTGACTCCACAATGGGCGTCGCCTTGTCACTTTCTGTCTCTGGCTGGCAATGGGCGGGCGCGGCGGTTTTCGTGGGGTCGCTGGCTCTCCTCGTCGGCAGGCAGTTGCCGGACGACCGCATGACCCCCGAAGAACGAGCCCGACAAAACATCGACCGGCAGCTGACCGAATGCGGCTGGCAGGTGCAGGACTATCGCCAGATCGACCTTTCGGCCGGCAATGGCATCGCCGTGCGGGAATTTCCCCTCACCAGCGGCGAAGCGGACTATCTGCTTTATGCGGACGGGCGGGCGATCGGCGTCGTCGAGGCCAAGCCGGAAGGGCACACGCTCAAAGGGATTGAGCCGCAGTCGGATAAGTACGTCAAAGGACTGCCGCGGGGCCTGCCCAATTACCGCCTGCCGCTGCCATTCGCCTACGAATCGACCGGCACGGAGACGCAGTTCACGAGCATCCTGGAACCGGACGCCCGCAGCCGGCCGGTCTTCACGTTCCACCGGCCAGAGGAATTGATTCGGCTCGTGCAGCTCGACGATCAGGTTCGGTCGCTGCTGAGGGGGATGCCGCCGCTTGAAGAGGGGCGACTGTGGCGCGTGCAGCAGGAAGCGATCATTAACCTGGAGCGGTCTCTGGCGGACAATCGGCCGCGGTCGCTGATCCAGATGGCCACGGGCAGCGGCAAGACCTTCACCGCCGTCAACTTCTGCTACCGGCTGATCAAGCACGCAAAAGCGAAGCGGATTCTGTTCCTGGTGGACCGCAACAACCTGGGAAAGCAGACGCTGAACGAGTTTCAGCAGTTTATTGGCCCCAGCGGTTACAAGTTCACCGAGGAGTACACGGTCCAGCACCTGAAGCGGAACACGATCGATGCCGCGTCGAAGGTCTGCATCACCACGATCCAGCGGCTGTACTCGATGCTCCAAGGCGAAGACGAGTACCTGGAGGAGAACGAGGAAAGCTCACTGTTCGAGACCGAGACGCCGCTGGTCAAGGAACCGCTGCCGGTCGCCTATAACCCGCGCATCCCCATCGAGACGTTCGACTTCATCGTGGTCGATGAATGCCATCGGTCGATCTACAACCTGTGGCGGCAGGTGCTGGAGTATTTTGACGGCTTCCTGATCGGCCTGACCGCCACGCCGACGGCGCAGACGATCGGCTTTTTCAATCAGAACCTGGTGCAGGAATACACGCACGAGAAAGCAGTCGCCGACGGCGTCAATGTCGGCTACGACGTGTACCGGATCGAGACGCAAATCAGCGCCAGCGGGGCGAAGCTGGCCAAGGAGCCGGGCATCTTCGTCCCCCACCGCGACCGGCGCACCAAGCAGAAAAAGTACCGGGAGCTGGACGACGACCTGACCTATACGGCCAATCAGCTCGACCGGGACGTGGTCGCCGAGGACCAGATTCGACTGGTCGTCCGCACGTTCCGGGACAAGCTGCCTGAGATTTTTCCGAGGCGGACCGAAGTCCCCAAGACGCTGGTCTTCGCCAAGACCGACCTGCATGCCGAGGACGTGGTCCGCATCCTGCGGGAAGAGTTCGGCAAGGGGAACGACTTCTGCCAGAAGATCACGGCCAAAGCGCACAAGCCGGACGACTTGCTGGCGCAGTTCCGCACGGCATTCAATCCGCGGATCGCCGTGACGGTGGATATGATCGCCACGGGGACCGACGTCAAACCGCTGGAGTGCCTGCTCTTTCTGCGGAATATCCGCTCGCTGTCGTACTTCGAGCAGATGAAGGGGCGCGGCTGCCGGGTGATCGATGGCGACGCGCTGCAAAGCGTGACCCCCGACGCCCGGCACAAGGATCATTTCGTGATCGTGGATGCTATCGGCGTCTGCGAAAGCGAGAAGTCGGCCACCAAACCGCTCGACCGGCAGCCCAGCGTGCCGCTGGACAAGATTCTCAATCTGGTCGGGGCGGGAGCCGCCAGTGCCGACATTGTTTCTACCCTGGCGTCACGGCTGGCCCGGCTGGAGCGGGAGATCGAGCCCGACGCGGAGGCCGAACTTACGGCTGCGGCTGGCGGCAAGGACCTGGCCACGCTCAGCCGGGATCTGCTGGCGAGCATCGACCCGGACACGGTCGCCGCCCAGGCGAAGACGAAATTCACCCTGCCCGCCGGCACGGAACCGAGCGAGCAGCAGCTCGATACGATCGAGCACGAGCGGATGCGGCAGGCGCTGAAGCCGTTCCACAATCCGGTCCTGCGGGACAAGGTGCTGAAGGCGAAACAGTCGCTGGAGCAGGTGATCGACGAGCAGACGCGGGACAAGCTGCTCAAGGCGGGGTTCGATGCGGCTTCCAAGGAGAAGGCGCAGGCCCTGGTGACCAGCTTTCGGCAGTTCATCGAGGAGCACAAGGATGAGATCGAGGCGCTCCAGCTCCTCTACAGCAGGCCGTATCGGGCCGGGCTGCGGTACGCGCAGGTGAAAGAACTGGCCAAGGAGTTGGCCCAGCCGCCGCATCGGTTCGATCCGCTGCGGCTGTGGCAGGCGTACAAGGCGGTGGCGCCGGCCAAGGTGAAGGCGGACGGCGGCAATAAGATCGTGGACCTGATCGCCCTGGTGCGGCACGCACTCGACCCGGCGACGCCGCTGG
This sequence comes from Pirellulaceae bacterium, assembly GCA_035512595.1. Classification (GTDB taxonomy): domain Bacteria; phylum Planctomycetota; class Planctomycetia; order Pirellulales; family Pirellulaceae; genus DATKDU01. Next base: position 47,588 of record DATKDU010000207.1, on the reverse strand, counting down.
TGCCGATGGGGCAGACGGTCCACGAGCGGTATGAGGCGTGGCTGGCCGAGCAGACGGCCGCGGGCCGCAAGTTCACCCCCGACCAGCGGCGCTGGCTGGATGCGATCAAGGACCACGTCGCCACGAGCCTGACGATCGAGAAGGAAGATCTCGACGAAGTGCCGTTCAACCAGATCGGCGGGCTGGGGAAGGCGTTTGAACTGTTCGGCGAAGCGCTGCCGGCACTCCTGGCGGAGCTGAATGGGAGGCTGGCGGCATGAGTGCAAATGGATTTCCGTGGCCAGCGTTGCCCCTGACCTTGGTTGCTGCCGAAATGTGTCTCGGGAAGATGCTCGACAAGCAGAAGAATCGCGGCTCACTGCAACCCTACCTGCGTAACGTCAACGTGCGGTGGTTTACATTCGATCTTAGCGACATGAAAGAAATGCGATTCGAGGCCGACGAGGAATCGCGGTTCGGCCTTCAGCCGGGCGACCTTGTGATTTGCGAAGGGGGCGAACCCGGTCGGGCAGCCGTTTGGAAGGGTCAAGCGGCATCCGCCAAAATCCAAAAGGCGCTCCATCGGATTCGTTTTCGCCCCGAGGAATATGACCCCTCGTTTGCGATGTACTACCTCTACTACGGGACGATCACCAACCGTTTCGCGCCGCATTACACGGGGACGACCATCAAGCACTTGACCGGAAAGGCACTGTCACGAGTGGAGTTCCCCGTACCTCCGCTCAGCGAGCAGCGCCGGATCGTCGAGAAGATCGAGGAACTGTTCTCCGACCTGGATGCGGGCGTGGCGGCACTGGAGCGGGCCAAGGCGAACTTGAAGCGTTACCGGGCGGCCGTCCTGAATGCGGCCGTCAAGGGGAAGCTGACCGCGGCCTGGCGGGCCAAGCACAAGGACGTGGAGCCCGCCTCGAAGCTGCTGGAGCGGATCCTGGCCGAACGCCGCCGCAAGTGGGAAGCCGATCAACTCGCCAAGTTCGCCGCCGCCGGCAAACCGCCCCCCACGAACTGGCGGGCCAAGTACGTCGAGCCCGCGTCGCCGGATACGACCAACCTGCCCGAGCTGCCCAAGGGCTGGTGCTGGGCGACCCTTGAAGCGCTGGCCAATCTAGTCGGCGGCATCACAAAAGATCAAAAGCGGTCCAACCAACCTGGGATGCGGGAAGTTCCATATTTGCGAGTCGCCAATGTGCAGCGAGGGTTTCTCGACCTCTCCGAGATGAAAAACATCTTTGCCCCCGAGGAGGACATTGTTGACTTGCGACTTGAAGTTGGCGACGTCCTTTTCACTGAAGGCGGCGACCGGGATAAGCTCGGTCGCGGGTGGGTTTGGGAAGGCGAAATCTTGGAGTGTATTCACCAAAACCACATTTTCCGCGCCCGGCTGGTCTCAAAGCAAATGCAATCCCGGTTCGTTTCGCACCACGGCAATACGTTTGGACAGGAATGGTTCACTAAAGCTGGCAAGCAGACAACGAATCTGGCCTCGATCAACCTCGGCATTCTGCGTCGGTTCCCGGTTTCAGTTCCGCCCCCCTCCGAACAGCGAGAAATCGTCGCCCAACTCGATGAGCGGCTCTCCCAGATCGAGGCGGCCGATACTGCCATCGACCACGGACTGCACCGCGCCGCCCGTCTCCGCCAGAGCATCCTCAAGCGGGCCTTCGAGGGGAAACTCGTCCCCCAAGACCCCCACGACGAACCGGCCAGCGTGCTGCTGGAGCGAATACGGTTAGGTTTGGGAGACGAGAGGAATGGGGCGAGCGCTGCTGGCCGGTCGAAGGCCGGTCGTAATCGAACCAATCCCGCTGCGCGAACGGCTGGGTAATCCTTGGGAGTTCCTGTCGCTTCGCGGACGAGTTTCTTAACTACGACGAGCAGTCACGATGACTAAGAAGAACAAAGACCGCGAACGAAATCTCCTAAAGCTCAACGCCGAAGACGACACGCTCGATTTTGGGCGGCTTGTTGCTGAGAACGATGAACATCTCGCCCAGTATTACGTTTCGGAACAGCGCTACTTGCGACGCGCGATCGACATCGAGGACCCGGCTACGTTCTTTGTCGGCCCAAAGGGCATGGGCAAATCGGCAATCCTGAAGATGGTGCAGCTTACAAAGGCGGGAAGCGAATGCAGGGTGATCAGCATCCGTCCCGACGACCTCGCATTCTCGGCGCTCGCGAACGTGGAAGCAACGTCACCCATCATCGCAGAGTCGGCTAAGAACCAGTGGCTCTTCAAGGCCCTTTGGGACTATGTCCTCGCAATGGAGGTCCTGAGAAGAGAGTTTCCGAACGCATCAGAACTAAGCGGATGGTTCACTAACATCTTTCGGGGCCAATTCGAAAAGGAAGCCAGAAAGCTCATCTCAATGAGCCAGGGCGAAGAAACATCGCTGACAGTCCGCATTCTTCAGCTAGTAAAGGAAGTCGAACTTTCAGGCGAGTACGCCGGAGCAAAAATCACGGGAAAGGCCGTGCTGGATAAAGAGAACGCGAAATCAGGTGAGCCGCTCCATCTGCTTTCGCTGGTGAATTCGGTGGCGCGAAAACTTCGCGATAACGTGAAGCACTCCTATTACCTCTTGATCGACGATCTCGATCTTTACTGGAACGACACTCCCACGCAGAACGCCTTCTTGGCATCGCTATTTACCAGCTTGAGCCACTTCAGCAGACCACCACGCCTAAAGGCGATCGTTGCCTTACGTGAGAATATCTACAACTCCTTGCCGCTCGTTGACCGAGACAAACTCCACGACGTCGTAATTCCAGTGCGGTGGGACTTCGATTCGGTTCGTACCATCGTCGAGGAAAGAATCCTGTTCAAACTTCAGGTGCAACGCAAGGAAATATGGGGAGGTCTTTTCCCAGAAGACGCCTTCAAGGCAATTTGGAAGCACTCGAATGGGCGTCCGCGGGAAGCCATTCGATTGGCTACAGTCGCGGCGGTCACGGCAGACACCAACGGACACAAGCAGATAACACAGCATGATATGGAAACTGCCATCCGCGACTTTTCGATCGAGCGTCTCAAGGAGATTACGGGCGAATTCGAGTACAAGTATCCCGGCCTAGAGCGGATTGTGAAAAAGATGAATGGAGGTCAAAAGGAGTTCCCACTAGGCACTTTGAAAAACATCCTTGAAATCATAGCCCTGGAGGTCGATTTGAATGAGCCCGGCGCAGATCGGTATGCGTGGGCAAGAGGTTATTCCGAGGATCCCTGCGCTTTCGCCCGCCTCTTGCTTGAATGCGGCATTCTATGGGTGAAGTTGAGCAGAACGGACGAAGCGGTTCCCTACGATCCAAGCAATCCTGTTGAGTTAACCGCCACTCGCTGGTTCGCCGTGCATCCAATGTTCGCGCCGGGGCTCGGACTTGTCGGGGGGGCCTAAGCCGCACTCCATGCATCGAAAGACAAAATGAGCAACCTCTCCCAGCAAATCGTCTCCAAAGCCTGGAACTTCGCGCACGTCCTGCGCGACGACGGGCTGTCGTACATGGGCTACACCGAGCAGATCACCTTCCTGCTCTTCCTGAAGATGGCCGACGAGCTGACCAAGGCCCCGTACAACCGGCCCCCCATCGTCCCCAAAAAATACTCGTGGGAGGCGCTCCTCAAGCTCGAGGGGGACGAGCTGGAAGTCCACTACCGCCACTGCCTGGAGGAACTGGGGAAGCAGCCGGGGATGCTCGGCGAAATCTTCAAGAAGGCGCGGATGGACATCCAGAACCCGGCGACGCTGCGGCGGTTGATCGTGGATCTGATCGAGCCGGTCAAGTGGTCGAGCATGGATGCCGACGTGAAGGGGGACATCTACGAGGGGCTGCTGGCCAAGAGTGCCGAGGAGTCCCCTAAAGGGGCCGGGCAGTATTTCACGCCGCGGGAGCTGATCAAGGCGATCGTCGATTGCGTGCAGCCGGGGCCGGGGGACACGGTCTGCGATCCGGCGGCGGGGACCGGCGGCTTTCTACTGGCGGCATACAGCTACGTCGTGTCCCACTTCGGCAAGGAACTGGACAAGGACCAGAAGAAGCACCTGCGGACGAAGTTCGTGAAGGGATGGGAGCTGGTCCCCAACACGGCCCGCCTCTGCATCATGAACCTGTACCTGCATGGCATCGACGCCGACCCGTGCCCGATCAAGTCGGGGGTGGACAGCCTGGCCGGCGATCCGGGGGAGCGGTTCAGCGTCGTGGTCACCAATCCGCCGTTCGGCAAGAAGAGCAGCATCGCCATCGTCAACGAGGAGGGGGACCTGGAAAAAGAGGAGCACGCCTACGAGCGGCAGGATTTCTGGACCGCGACCAAGAACAAGCAGCTCAACTTCGTGCAGCACGTCAAGACGCTGCTGAAGATCAACGGCCGCTGCGCGATCGTCGTGCCGGACAACGTGCTGTTCGAGGGAGGGGCCGGCGAGACGGTCCGCCGCAACCTTCTGACGCAGTGCGACGTGCATACGCTGTTGCGGCTGCCGACCGGCATCTTCTACGCCCAGGGGGTGAAGGCCAACGTCCTGTTCTTCGACGCCAAGCCGGCGCAGGAGAAGCCGTGGACGAGCAAGCTGTGGGTCTACGACCTGCGGACCAACATGCACTTCACCCAGAAGACGAACCCGATGAGCAGAGCCGACCTGGACGAGTTCGTTGAGTGCTACCGGCCCGGCAAGCGCCACCAGCGGAAAGCCAAGTGGGACGCGGACAAGAACCCGGAGGGGCGCTGGCGGCAGTTCGACTACGAAGAGCTGATCAAGCGGGACAAGGTGAACCTGGACATCTTCTGGCTCAGGGACAAGAGCCTGGAGGACTCCGAGGATCTGCCCGAGCCCGACGTTCTGGCGGCAGAGATTGCCGACGACCTGGAGACGGCGCTAGAGCAGTTTCAGGCGATTGCGGGGAAGCTAGGTAAATGACGATGACCGGGTTCTGGATGGGAAGGGAGTAACCACCTCCGTGGATGCAGCCGCCGCAACTACCCTGATCAAAGGCTTGATCGAAGAGGCCGATGCCGTAAAGCGGAAGCCGACGAATGTCGATGCCTGGCGACGAAAGTGCCGCACAGTCCTCGATCAGATCTTCGGGGAAGACTCCCACCATTCCCAGGACTTAATGACGGTCGATTTTCAGTTTTACGGCATCTGCCGACTCGGTGATCCTAATCCAGAGATCCAAGCTTTCAAGGCGGGAGTTGACAAGTCTAAAAAAGTTCTTCGCTCGTTTATTTGGGAGATCGAACAGTTTGGAATGCCTGAGGTTCGCCACGCGGAGGCCGATCTTGAGGAATCCGTGGCGATTGTCGAGCAGATTTGCAATCGCTTTCATGCCGTGGTTCGACAGCTTCGTGCGCGACACGCCGATCGTCCCACGCTCGACATTACTGATGAATACGACGTGCAGGACCTAATGCACTCGCTCTTGAGGTTGTTCTTCGACGACATTCGTGCCGAGGAATGGACGCCAAGCTATGCGGGTGGTTCCGCACGGATGGACTTTCTGCTCAAGGATTCACAGATCGTCGTTGAATTGAAAAAGACGCGAAAAGGACTGGACGCAAGGAAGATCGGGGAAGAACTGATTTTGGATATCGCCAAGTATCAAAGACACCCTGGCTGCAAGTACCTAATCTGTTTCGTGTACGACCCCGAAAACCGCATTGCGAATCCAGCGGGCCTGGAGGCGGACCTTTCGAGGACAACCGATGGTTTCTGCGTAAAGGTTGTAATCGCGCCAATGCCGTAGCAGTGCTGATGACTCCCCCCCGAATCCGTCCGCTTCGTCCAATTCCTCCATCCCGGCGTCGAGCACCGGCCCGAGGCCAACGGCTGGAAGCCGTGGAACACGGGCCAGCACCGGCGGACATTCGTCGTCCAGCGTGGAAAGTTCCTGCGACGACTTGATGACGAGCCCACGCGGGCCGACCTCCACTTTTGGTGCGAATGGGAATGCGAGGCGGAAGCGGTCGGCCGGTTCGACCCGCGGCCGAGTGCGGGTCATCCCCAATTCCTGTTTCGGCCGTGGATTCGCCCCAGGAAGCGATTCAATGGGCACACCAATAGTGACCCTTGCGTCTTCGGCGACCGTTTTCGCTACTGCATCTGTCAGCAGCCGTCGCACCCCAGTCTGCTGACGCTGGCGCCAGGGTCGGTGGTCCTGTTCGGCTCCCGCCGGCAGGGCGATTTCGTCCTCGATACCGTCTTCGTGGTGTCGCGGGGGTGGACCTACAACCGCCACAACCATCGATCGCTTCCCGTGCCGGCGCTGTACCACAACGCGGCCATCGCGCCGCTGGATATACCTATGGATTTCCGGCTTTATGAAGGGGCGACGGCCGGGGATCCGGTTGGTGGCATGTTCAGCTTCTTCCCGTCCCCGCCGACGTGTCCGAAGGTTTTCCGCGGCCGGCGATGAGGCTACCGGGCATGGTCAACCAGAAGAAGTCGCAGGGCATCAAGAACTCGGGGCTGTTGTCGCTAACGACGGCGTCAGGACTCTGGCGTCGCGTCGCCCAGCAGGTTCTGGATCAGGGGCTCTGCCTGGGAGTGGCTGCCGACTTTCCAAAGCGCAGTGGCGCAAATACTGCCGGCCTTCACCATGCAATCCGCGGGCAGCACACGAACTCGAAGCGTGCGAAGACGTGTTCGTAGTCCCGCTCACGACGGAAGTTGATAGTCCACTGCGCATCAAGGGAGTTCACCTAGCGAGCCAACGACGGGATCAGTAGGGTCGGGGCGTGGGTATGGCTCGGGCCCCCGTGCGTCGAAATCGCGGAGCCGGAGTGACGAGTTGGCGCACGGGCTTTCCACGCAGGAGCGGCGAACCTTCAAGGCGTCAGACGGCCGCCTACCGTCGGGACGGACGCCATTCCTTCGCCTTCCCTCGATGCCAGCTCCCGCTCCAACTCTTCCCGGAGACTCACCGCCAAGGCCCTTAGCTCGTCAATGCTTTTGCGCGGAATCTCCGCTCCACTTTCCGGCTCGCTGGTCTTGGAGTCGCGAACCTTGGTGAGGACATTGCGATAGAAGTTGTCGGGGAACTCCCGTGCGTAATCCAGCATCGTCAATGCACCCATCGAGGGCGCCGTTTCCAAGCACACCTTCTCGTTCCGCAAGTTCAGATAGGCCCAGATGATGTCCTCGTCCAGATTCACACGTTTGTCTCGTGTTCGCTCAGCAAGGGCCTTCAACGACTCGTCGTCTATTTCCAGGCGCGGCAGGCTCCGCGTGTTGGCCGGTTCCTGGTTTGGCGGAAATTTGTCGAGCATTGACTGCCACGCCTTTTCACTGGCCTCATTTCGGGCCAAGCCCTCCTCCCGCAATTTCTTGCGGACGTCGTCCCGAAAGCGGGACGCTTCATCCCAGCGGCCTTCCTTGCGCAGGCGGTCCGTGGCCGCGATCTTGCTCTCGTTCATGTCTAGTCCTTTCTGGTTTGTGGAAGGGTCAAAAAACGCACATTTCTGCGAGGGTACTATGCCAGCCCTTGGGGACCCGCGAAGCCCCGGGGGTCTGGCTCAAAATCCGCCGAGCGTTGGGGCCCCCCTTTTGGCGCCGGCTTATCGTTGTCGTTTCGTCAGCTTCTCGACGGCCGCGGCAAGGTCGGCGACGGCGTACAAGACCCTCCTGCCCATGTAGACGGCCGGTAGCGGACCGCGGGGCGCGGTCATCCCCCATAAGCAGCGAGTGCTGATCGAAAGAAGCTTTGCTGCTTCTCGGCTGCCAACGAGCAACCGCTCGGGCTCCGCCCTGCCTATCCCGATTGTCGGCTGAATTGGAATCGTCGTCGGCGTCGCCTTCATCGCCGGCGGCTCCTTCCCGCTTTGCGGCTCGCTGGTAGTCGAGCGGTCCCTCGAAGGGGGCGAGTCCTTCAGCAGTCGCTTCGCCTGGCGGGCGGCCGCACCTTCTTCCAGCGCCACGAGGAATTGTGCCAATGCTTCTCCGAGCCGCACGGCGGTAGCTTGTTCTCTGGTTGTCAGTTCCATCATTCGTCCTTTCCCGCTGAGGTAGTTGGGGCTCGCCAACAGGCTGGTCGAGCAGACGACGATAAAACCACAACGAATCGACGCTGGCCACTGGAGGTTCCTCTGCCGCTGTGCTGGACCGCGAAGGGACGGCGCAGCTTGCCGCCAGTGTGGAAAGGCCGGATCCTGATCGGTCATCGTCGCTGGGACACCACCAGCAGGATTTGGCCCATGTCGGACGGTGGGCATCAGACGTCCCCGTGCGGCGCGTTGGCGAGCACGATCTGCATCACCGCTTGGCGGGCAGCGAGCGTGAGCTGCGGCCACCGCTCGATGATCAACGTCACTTGCGGATCGGGTGCCACCAATTCGGCGTTTTTCGCCTCGCCGGTACAAGCGTTGGTACAAGCTGCCGATTTGCTCGTCGTAAGTTCGGGCAGGTTCTCACTTGCGGCATCCTGCTCATTGCTTCCCAAGCTGGATGTCGCGGGTTCGAGCCCCGTCCGTCGCTCTGGTTGGAACTCAAGCTGAAGTCACGAGTTAGATTACCTGCTCACGTTGGGCAGTGCGGCGTTTTCCCGGCAAGAAAAACGGTACATACCGTTTTTAGCCAAATGGAGACCCGCACCAGGTCTCTCCCGATCTAGCGCCCAACTACCGACTGACCCTTTACGGCAGTCACTCCTGGTTCAGACCTTGACCGCGGGGAACTCTAGTTCCGCCCAGCGTCGCTCCAGCGATGCCGCGGGAATCACGCTGCTTTCTTCGGCGATTCGCCGCAGGGCGAACTCGGCAAAGGCGTCCGGCGAAAGGGGCCGGGCAAAGTAGAAGCCCTGGCCGAAATGGCATCCGAGTTCGCGGAGTATGATGACTTCGGACTCGCGCTCCACCCCCTCGGCGACGATCGCCAATCCCAGATTATTGGCGAGGATGGCCAGGGCATGAACCAGGGCCGCCGTCTGCTTGCTGGTCTCGATATCGAGGAGCAGCGAACGGTCGAGCTTCAGCACGTCGGCAGGAAACTCGTGCAGCGACGCGAACGACGAGCAGCCGGAGCCAAAATCATCGATGGCCAGCAAGAAGCCCAGCCCCTTGATTTCATTCATGGTGGCAATTGCCGAGCGAACGTCGCTGGCGAACGTATCCTCCGTGATTTCGAGTTGAATGCGGTTGGGAGGCAAGCCGGCGTCGGCGGCCGCGGCGTGGACCTGCTCGGCCAGGTCGCTTTGCGCGAACTGCTTGCGGGAAAGGTTGATGCTGACCGTGGGGGGCGCGGCCGGCCCCAGCCGGTGGATCCACTCCGCCATCTGCCGTGTGGCTTCCTTCAGAACCCACCGCCCGATGTGCAAGATCAGGTCGGATTCCTCGGCGATGGGAATGAACTCCGCGGGCGAGATGGACCCCTGCGCCGGGTGCAGCCAGCGGAGCAAAGCCTCGACGCTCTTCAGACGGCCGTTCTCGAGCGACACGATCGGCTGATAGGCGAGCGTGAACTGCTCCCCTTCGATGGCCCGCCGCAGCTCGTTCTCGAGCAGATGGCGCCTTTGGACCCGCATCCGCATTTCCTCGTCGAACACCGCATAGCGGGCCTTGCCGGCGCGTTTGGCTTCGTACATGGCCGTGTCAGCGTCGCGGATCAGGTCTTCCGCCCGCTCGTAGTCTCCCTGCGCCACGACGATCCCGATGCTCGCCGTGACGAAAACTTCGTGCGGGCCCAGGCGGTACGGCCGCGATAGGGCCGCCAGCAGCCGATCGGCCGCGGTGAGCGCGTCCTCGGCCTCGCGGATCGGCTCGAGCATCACGACGAACTCGTCCCCCCCCATCCGCGCCGCGGAAGTCCCCGACTCCGACCGGCTCACGGAATCGCCGCACCGCAGCTCGCTCGTCAGCCGGGCGGCGATTTCGCACAGCAGGGCGTCGCCGACGTCGTGCCCCAGGCCATCGTTGATAAGCTTGAACCGGTCGAAGTCGAGAAACATCAGGGCCAGCATTCCGCGCCAGCGGCCGGCCCGGTCCAGGGCCTGCTGCACCAGGTCCAACAGCAGCGAGCGGTTAGGCAAACCGGTCAGCCTGTCGTACATGGCCGCGCGGGCCAGCTCTTTCTCGGCCCGTTTCCGGTCGGTAAGGTCGCGGATCGTGGCGGTGAAGCAGACGAGCCCCCGGAGCTGGTTGGCGACGATCGCCACCTCGACGGGAAACTCCTCGCCGCTGGCGCGGAGGGCCGGCATTTCGACGCGCTTACCCAGGATGGGCGCTTCGCCCGTCTCCAGAAAGTGGGCCAGGCCGCGGCGATAAGGCTCGCGAAAGCGCTCGGGCACAATCAATCCGGCGACGTCCTGGCCGATCGCCTGGGACGCTTTGAATCCAAACGTGGCCTCGGCTGCCGCGTTGAAGGCGACGATCATGCCGCGGGAGTCGATGGTGATGATCGAGTCGAGGGCCGTCTCCTGGATTGCGATTGCCAGCTCGCGCGACTCGCGCAGCTCGATTGCCGCTTGCACCCGCTTGACCGAAGATCGTTTCAGGTCTTCCGCCCGGCGGGCGGAGTTCTGGACGGCAAGGTTAAAGGCGCTCGCCACGCGGCGCATCTCGGCGCACCCCCCCTCGTCCAACCGGTGGTTCAAGTCGCCCAGCGCCACCCGCTTCAGTGCCCGCACCAGATCATCGAGAATTCCCAGGCACCGTGCGACCAATCGCCAGGCCAGCACCAGGCACAGCACGAGCGCGGCGAAGATCGCGCCGGCCACGCCAGCGCTGCGCCACAGGCCAGCCGAGGCAAACGCGCAGAGCGCCATCGAGACTACCGCGCCAGTCCCGATCAGCAGGGCCGCGCCGAGCATGATCAATTGACGGCGGAGGCTCAGCACGCGCGGGTCGCCGTGACGAACCGCGCACTGCGGTCTTCGACCGTTCATCAAGCCGTTCTCCCTTGCCGGAGTTGTCCCAGACGCCCCTTGCAACCGCGGGCGGTCGCTGCGCTACGAAAGTTTAGGTCGCTAGTAGCTCTTCTGCCGGGACGGTCGTGCGAAGTTTGCCGATCTTTCGGGCCGGATCACCGATGGAAGGGGATCCTGGGGGGCGTCGCTACGAGCCCTCCGAATGGGTTGCCAACCGGGCGAGCCGGTTGAAATCTCCATTCGGCGGCATTTCATTGCCCCAAATCCCACAACTCCGCTTGCCGCAACACGGTGTCATACAAGGCGATCGTGGAGCGGCCGAAGGTCCAGCCGCTCGTTTCGCCGGGGTTGATGAGGAGCCGGCCGGATTCGTCGCGCTCGATGCGCGGCTTGTGCGTGTGGCCGAAAATGGCGACGTCGTAGTCGGCATCCAGGCTGCGCAATTGCCGCTTCATGTGCGCCAGGACGAAACGCGTGCCGTCGTCGGTGACCAGCCGCACCGGGGGCTCGCTCAGCGTGCCGACGAGCCGAAAGCCGGCCAGGAGTCCCGGCTTGTTCCCTTCGTTGTCGCCGAAACAGGCGACGAGCGGCGCGTGGAGCTTTCTCAGCGGCGGCACGGCAAACGTCGAGACTAGATCGCCGGCGAAAAGGACCAGTTCGACTTCCTCGTCGTTGAACCGCTCCACGGCCAAACGGATGTTGGCCAGGTGGTCGTGAGTGTCGGCAAAGATTCCGATGCGCATGCGTTGGAGGCAGAAGAGCTTATTAAAGAAAATCCTGTGATTTCTCTAAGCGGTTGCAGGATGACTTAGTGGCCGTCTTTTGGCGCAGAAAAAGCGCCGATTCGTTATCACACCCGACCCCTGACTCCTGACCCCTGACTCAGGCGACAGGTCAGCGCAAAAAAAAACGGCCTGCCAGGTTTTCACCGTGGCAGGCCGTAATGGTCAAAGCCTTACAGGCTGCTCGTGACCTTAGCGGACCAAGGTCGCCGAGGCCGGAACGACCCGACGTTGAGCGGACAGGTAGGCCGAGGGATCGACCACCGGGGCCGGCGGCATCGGGGCAATGTCCCCACCAGCGGCGTGCGCCTTGCCGGGAGCCGCAGCGTCGCAGCCGCAAGCCGGGGCCGGAGCGGCACAGGTCGGAGCGGCCTTCGCACAACCGTTGCTGCAACCGTTGTTGCAGCGCTTGTTGCACGAGAAGAGCCGATCAAGCAGGCAACCGCGATGGCAGCGGTCACGGCAGCCGTTGTGGCAAGCGGCCTTGGCTCCGCAGCTAGGAGCCGCGGCGCAGGTCGGGGCCTTCGCGGCACAGCTCGGGGCGGCCTTCGCACAACCATTGCCGCAACCGTTGTGGCAGCGCTTGTTGCACGAGAAGAGCCGATCGAGCAGGCAACCACGCTTGCAGCGGTCGCGGCAGCCGTTGTTGCAGCCGGCCTTCGCTTCGCAGCTAGGATCAGCGGCGCAGGTCGGGGCCTTCGCGGCACAGGTGGGGGCGGGAGCCGCACACGTGGGGGCTGGGGCGGCACACGTCGGAGCTGCACAGCTCGGCGCGGCTTTCGCACAGCCATTGCCACAGGACGAGTTGCAGCACTTTACGCGCACGCAACGCGACCGGCAGCCTTTCGATTCGCAGCAACTGCTTTCGCAGCCGCAGCCACTGACACCGAGCATGCGGTCCAGCAGCTCAAAACCATAACTCTGGGTACAAGCGCAAGCGCTTAGTACCAACGATCCAACCAGAATGTTCCATTTCATCGAGCGACGTCTCCTTAACGATGGAACCATCGAACTGGCGCATGTCCCGGTCCGGCCGGATTGCGTGAACGGTTTGCCGCGCGCGACAAGAGCGTGGCGATCCCTTCCACGGTGGACAGATCCTCCGCCCGTCCGATAGGCGGAGGTATCATGCGGGGTTGCGGTTACCAGGTAGGTCCGGTGCGAGCTTCAGGTAGGTGGGTGTCGCTCGCACGTGGGGTGTGTCTTCCGCCAAGGCCGGTCGGGTCTTCCGCTGACCCGAAAAACCGCCGGACTTGGCCCGGTCCAGCCTCCTCCGTCCGGCGACGGCTGGGCTGCTTGAACCGGTTGACAAGTACGGTATCGTCCCCCTTGCGCAGCGACCTTGAACGTTCGCAAACAATTTTCCTGCCACGCTTTAGGGCGACCGTTGCGTAGACTTTGACGCTGCCGAAAGGTGGTCAAACCTTGCCGGTAAAATGGCCCCCGCAGCCTCCACGTTGATCGCTAGCGCCGCCCTCACCGCTACATTGTGAAGCGGCACGGTTTGACTGGCCGGCAAGGTTTGACAATCGTTCTGCGCGAGGCGGATTGCCGCACGAACGTCCGCTTCCAAGTTCAAAGTTGAGGAACCTTGAACTTTGAACTTTGAACATGGTTCGCGATACCGACTTCGGCATTCGCTGCGATATCCTGCCGCTGGTGATTCGCTACCCCACCAAGTCCTCGCGAACTCTCGCCGGCACAAATTGACGAAATCGTTCAGTCGCAGCCACCGCCAAGGTTTAGCACGTAGGACAGGTTTTTAACCCGTCCAGAATTGAGGCGAGCCGATAGATGCTCTTAGCCGGGGGTCAATGACCTCCGGGAACTCCGGGTCGATCCCGGAGGCTGTTAGCCTCCGGCTAGGAGCGTCATGGATTGGCTTGCTTCGACACTCGCGAGTCTCGCCGCGCAGCCGGTCATCGGCTACGCGCCTGCGCAGTCGCCGGCTACGGAGCCAACCGCATTGGCTGCCTTGGCCCTGATTGCCGCCGGTAAAGCGAGACAAGCCGCCCCAGCGCTGGACTTCCTTGCTTCCTGCCAGGGTAGCGACGGCGCCGTCGGCATTCGCCACAGTGAGCCGTCCCCCGGTTGGCCAACCGGCCTTGCAGTTCTGGCCTGGCGAGCGGCGGACGATGCCAGCAGCCGGAATGCTTACGCGGCTCATCGTCGCCGCGCCGTGGACTGGATCCTCGAAGCCAAAGGGACCGCGATGCCGCGGTCGCCGGAGATGGGACACGACACGCAGCTCGTCGCCTGGAGCTGGGCCGACAAGACCCATTCGTGGATCGAGCCGACCGCACTCAACGTACTGGCACTCAAGCGTGCCGGTTTGGGAACGCACGCCCGCGTCCGCGAGGCGATCAGGCTGCTCGTGGACCGGCTGCTCCCTGTCGGCGGTTGCAATTACGGCAATACGGTCGTCCTTGGCCAGACGCTGCGTCCGCACGTGCAGCCAACGGGGCTGGCCATGCTGGCGCTGGCGGGAGAAGTAGGTCCCGCCTGCCGGGCGGGACCTGACCAGGTTAGTGACCGCGCCGCAAGGTCCCGCCCGGCAGCCGGGACCTACTTAGAGCGGTCGCTGGCGTACTTGCAGCGCTCGCTGATTCGGCCCAGCACCGCGATGTCTGGGGCCTGGGCGCTGCTCGGGCTGCGGGCGCACGGCATCGAGCTGGCCAATGGTGCGGAGCTGCTCGCTGCTGCGCATCGGCGCGTGCAAGCGCACGACCGCTCGCCGCACAAGCTGGCGCTCTTGGCGCTGGCCGCACAGAACAATTCCCTGGCGTTGCTTGTTTCCGATCGTGGACGAGCGGGCTAAGCGGAGATCGCATGACCTTACCTGCCAACCAGCCCGGAAACCTTTCCCGCCGGACGCTCCTCGTGGGGGGCGGCATTTGCGCCGGCGCGCTCTTTGGCGCGGGGCTTGTGCGCCGCTGGTTTCGCGAAAGGGCCGGCGTTTTCATCGCCCGGCACCAACGCTACGACGGCGATCTGGTGCGGCCGATTCGTGATGGCTTGGTGGCAACTGGGCTGAATGTCGAGGAGGTTCGTGGCAAACGCGTGCTCCTCAAGCCCAACCTCGTCGAGCCGACGCGATCAGCGCCCCACATGACGACGCATCCGGCCGTGATCCTTGCCGCGGCCGAAGTCTTTCGCTTGTGGGGAGCGGCCGTCACGGTCGGCGAAGGGCCGGGACACCTCCGCGATACGGAGATGGCTCTCGTCGAGTCGGGGGTCGCCGACGCCCTCGACAGCGGTAAGCTCACATTTGCCGATCTGAACTACGACGAGCTTGGCTTCGTCAAGAACGGCGGCCGCATGTGCAAGCTGCCGGGATTTCACTTTCCGCGAGCGGTCCTCGAAGCCGATCTGATCGTCTCGATGCCCAAGATGAAGACGCACCACTGGATGGGGGTCACCGCCGCGCTCAAGAACATGTATGGCGTCATCCCCGGCATCAAGTACGGCTGGCCCAAGAACGTCCTGCACCACAACGGCATTCCCGAGACGGTCTACGACATCAACGCCTCGCTCCCCAAGACGATCGCCATCGTGGACGGCATCGACTGCATGGAGGGGGACGGGCCGATCATGGGAACCAAGAAGTCGATGGGATTGCTCGTCGTCGGCACCGTTCCCGCCGCCGTCGATGCCACCGTCTGCCGGCTGATGGACCTCGACCCGGCACAAGTGCCGTATCTTCAGCTTGCCGCCAATCGACTGGGCCCGATTGACGATTCCTTGATCAGCCAGTGCGGCGAATCATGGCGGCCGCTCGCCAGTCCGTTTCAGATCCTCGACAAGCCGCATCTCAACCGGCTGCGGCGTCATCGGGGAGTGTTGGTGTCGTAGCACGGGAGTGCCGCTGGTCAGCGATTTTTCAGCCGTCATGCGGTCCGCAGCAGCAAGCCGGTCCGTTCTACTTCCGCACCCCAAACTTGTGTACCGTCGTAGACCTGAACGTCTCACCCGGCCGCAGGACCGTGCTGGGGAATTCCGGCTGGTTGGGCGAGTCGGGGAAGTGCTGCGTCTCCAGGCAGAAGGCGTCGTGCTGTTTGTAGCCGCCGGTGCCTTCCCCGCCGTCGAGGAAATTGCCGCAGTAGAGCTGCACCCCCGGCTCGGTGGTGCTGATCTCCATCGTTCGGCCGCTGGCCGGATCGTGGGCGAAGGCGCACGGCGATAGCTTTCCCTCCTGACCCCGCAGGACGTAGCAGTGGTCGTACCCCTTCGTCTGGTGCGGCGGCTGCTTGAGCTCGCCGATCCGCGCGCCGATCTTGTGCGGCGAAGTAAAGTCCATCGGCGTTCCCTTGACGTCCGCCAGCTCGCCGGTCGGAATGCTCGTGGCGTCGATCGGCAGGTACTTGTCGGCATGGATCGTCAGCACGTGCTCCAGAATCTGGCCGCTCCCCGCGCCCCCCAGGTTCCAGTAGCAATGGTTGGTCAGGTTCAGCACCGTCGGCTTGTCGGTCGTCGCCGCGTAATCGATCCGCATCTCGTTGGCATTGGTCAGCGTGTAGGTTGCGGTCACGTGCAGCGTTCCGGGATAACCTTCCTCGCCGTCCTTGCTCGTGTACGAGAACTTCACGCCGACCGAGTCAGCGGTTTTCACTTCCTCCCCCTTCCACACGACGGCATCGAAGCCCTTGATCCCGCCGTGCAGGTGGTTGGGGCCGTTGTTCGTGGCCAGCTTGTATTCCTGGCCGTCGAGCGTGAACTTCCCGCCGGCAATCCGATTGCCGTAGCGGCCGACGGTCGAGCCGAAGTAGGGATGCCGCGCGAGATACCCGTCGAGCTTGGAGAATCCGAGCTGGATGTTCCGCACGTTCCCCAACTTGTCGGGGGTTTCCATCGAGACGACCGTCGCGCCGTAAGTCATCACCTTGAGGACCAGGCCATTGGCGTTCCGGCACGTGTAAAGCTGGACCTCGGCGCCTGCTTTGGTTTTGCCGAAGCTGGATTTCTCGATTCCCATGGCAGCGTTTTTCGGTCTTGGGTTCTGGAGCGGACGGGGTTTCTTGGGCTGGTCGTCCTGGCCTATCGCGGAGGCCAGCAGCCAGCAGGACAGCAGCGAGAGCACGGCAGTCAATCGTCGCATGGTGAGCCTCCGCAGTGAATGTGAACCGGCGGACAATGGCGCATTATGAAAGCCGCGGCGGGCAACGGGGAGTACCCGCAGTGTTGCCGCCGGGCCGGCAAGAGAACCACGAAACGTGCGAGATGGGGGCGAAGTTCGCATCGTCCGCGGATTCTGACGTCGGCCGTCCTGCTGCTAGCGTGACCTGGTCGCGTCTTGAGAATCGAGTCCATCATCAGTCACTCGCTGACAGGTGATCGGTAAAAAAACTGCTCTTGCCCTTTTCTCCAGGCTGGCACACATTGCTCCTTCCGCGAACCGGCGACCCCGCAACCACGCCGGTTCTTAACCCGCCGTCGGCACCCAGGATGGGATGCCGGCGGCAGCTCGCGCCTCGGCGCGAGTCCCACGACAGCAGGGATGCTGACCCGCTTTGCCGCGGCTTCCCTGCGGAACGATCCAAGGAGGGAAGCCATGAGCGGCTGCTACAGTCTCGTGCTTTTCGCTGCGCTGTCCGGCGGCGCCAGCGACGTCACCCTGGTCGAGTTCACCGATCCCCGCTGCCAGCCCTGCCGGGCGATGCAGCCGGTCGTGCAGCGGCTGGCCAGCGAAAAATTTCCTATCCGGCAGGTCGATGTGACCCGCGAGCCGCAGCTCGCCCGGCAGTACCGCATCGTCGCCTACCCGACGTTCGTCTTGTTTGCCGGCGATCGCGAGGTGCAGCGGTTCGCGGGCGTGACGACGTACGACGACCTGGTGCAGATGATCTCCCGCGGGCAAATGCCCCGCGAACTCGATCAACGGTCGCTGGCAACCGCCGGCAGTGCGCCGCTGGTTCGCGGGCAATCCCCCGATCCTTCGCAGGCGGCCGCGCAAACACCCACTGCCGAGCAGCGGGCCCTGGCGGCCACGGTGCGACTGAAGGTGCAAGAGGAAGGGAGCTGGGGCGTCGGCACGGGGACGATCATCGACACCCACTTCGACGAGCAATCGCAGCAGCACGAAGCGCTCGTCCTGACCTGCGGCCATCTGTTCAAGAGCAGCGGCGGCAAAGGGAAGATCGAGGTCGAGCTGTTTGCACCGGGGGCTCGCTCGCCGGTGGCCGGGGAGCTGCTCGACTACGACGAACACCTCGATATCGCACTCCTCTCCATCTGGCCGGGTGTGAAGGTCGCGCCGGCAATCGTGGCCGCGCCCAGCGACATCGTGCGGCCGCAGGACGTGGTGTTCACGGTCGGCTGTAGCGAAGGGCAGGATCCAACCGTCGAGCGGTCGAAGATTCACGCGGTCAATCGCTACGCCAACCGGCCCAATCTGACCGTTGGCGGCCGGCCGGCCCAGGGTCGCAGCGGCGGCGGCCTGTTCAACGCGGCCGGACAGCTCATCGGAGTCTGCAATGCCGACGATCCGGCCGACGGCGAAGGGATCTATGCCGGCCCGGCGGCAATCCACTCTCAGCTCGACAAGTTCAACTTGCAGGCGGTCTATCAGCGCGCTATTCCCCCTCTCCCATTGGGAGAGGGCCGGGGTGAGGGTCGCCTCGTGTCGCACGAAGAGCCGGCGGCGGATCGTGGCCTGGTTCAGTCCAGTCCCGCCGTGGCCACTGCGCCCCTCGAAACACCGCCGAATGCCGACGTCGCTCCACCGCAACCATTTGCCGCCGGCATCACGTCGCCACTCACTCCGCCCGCCGGCGGCGCGCGGACGGAACTGGTCTGCGTGTTGCGATCGGCGGACAACCCGCAGGGTCAAAGCGAGGTGCTCGTGATCGACGGCGCCTCGGCGGCACTCATCCAGCAGATCCTGGCCGAAGCGAAAGCGACGGGCCAGGCTCGCATGGCGGCCCGCCAGGGGACAGCAGCCCAGCCGGTGATTCGGGGACAGCGGTAGGAGGATCGTTGAGCGGGGGATCGGCGAGCGGGGGGCGTCAGCCCCCTGATGACTGGCGAGCGGGGGATCGGCGAGCGGGGGATCGGCGAGCGGGGGGCGTCAGCCCCCTGATGACTGGCGAGCGGGGGGCGTCAGCCCCCTGATGGTAATGCAAAATGTCCAATGCAACGTGCAAAAGTCAAAATGCGTCGATGAAAATGCCTTGCTGACTTTTGCATTTTGCATTTTGCATTGATCATTTTGCATTTCCCCCAATTCATTCACACGCTCTCACCACTCCGGTGCCGGGGGCCGGGGCCAGAAACCTGGCTGCGGGTCCCTCCGGCTCGCGTCGCCCGCAGGCTGCCAGCGCGAATTTGGCAGTGGGCGGCGTGACACAACTTCTTTGCTGAATAGACGTTGCGTTAAAAAAATCCCCGTTTTGCAGTGGTCGGCGCTAGCGCGTTTGCGCACGCCCAATTCGCCCCTTCCGCCTTCTCGGGGTCCAGGACGGTGGATTTGGAGCATGAGGTGGATAAGTGATAAGCACTTTGGGGCTTTTTCCACGGCCAAAAAATGCCCGTAACCCTTTGTCTGCCAATCCTTTATAGAAATCGAAGGATTTTTCTTTAATAAGTGATCGGTGCTTTAATCGCCGTTTCTGAAATCACTTAACCCCTTACGCGCCAGTCACTTATAGAAACGGACGGATTTTCCTTGGATAAGCCCGCTTCAGCGTTGTTTTTCGGCTCGCTCCTTATCAAAGTGGCCCCCGGCCGCTGATTCCTGGCTCCTGGATTCCTGGCTCCTGGATTCCTGGCTTCCTGGCTTCCTGGCTCCCGGCCCCTGATTCCTGGCCGCTGGCCCTGACTGTGGACTGTGTTTCCAGATTGTCAAAGATCTTCGCGGACGGCACTCGTCCGTCCGGGGTGAACTGCCCAGTTTGTCCCTCCCGCCGCAACAAAATCGGCGGCCGAGACCGGGCAATCCGCCATAGGTAGGATACTGTACAGTATACAAATATTCCCAACCCGGGTCAAGAGTCCGGCCAAATGGCACGTCTTGAAAAGGGTGGCACGTACACTTGCACGTGCGGACCCGCGCGTGATCCAGCCATCACGCCAGATGTCGGGAGACAGGAAAGGAGACAATCCTACTTTGTCACGCGCTCCAGGCGGCAAATGCACCTACCGAACCGCCGGCGCACGCTCGATTGATTCGAAAACACGAAGCACCGTTTGGAACGACGGGTGATCAAGGGGCAGCTTCGACGAGGCCAACATGATGATCTGGTGCTGCCCTTCCTGGTGCCGGTATTCGACCCGCGTCGTGCCGGGGCCCCGATTGTGGGGCAGGTGCGTGATCCGCTCCATCACCAGGCCGTGTACGTCCACCGCCACGTGCTCATAGTCCGGCCGCGGACGCTCGGAACGTGCGGCCGCATTCCGGCGGGCCTCGTTGGGCTTGTTCCACGCCGGGACGCGGATCACATCAACCTTGAATTCCACGCCGTCGGCCGTCTGGCCGTGAAGGTTGTGCGTCGTCTCGTCGCGGCTAGCGCCGCCGCGGTGGATATTGTTCACGCGCACTTCCAGTGAGGGCGACAGGCGAATCCGCAGGCCCCCTTCCAGGAGCTGCCAATTTTCGGCGCTCGCTGCACCATCGCCGGTTTGAGCTATCGCGGGTTGCTCCGGCATTCGCTGAAACGTGTCCAAATACCGCCTGATCGCCTGCTGATCGGCATGATCCAGCGGCAACTGCGAATAGACCGAGAGGGTGATCAGGCACTTCTTGTCGGCAAAGTGATAGGTCATGCCGTTGAGGGTGTAAGCAGGCCTGTTTCGGAACGCGCTCGCCTGCGTCTTTCGCGTGGGGGTTTTCACGACCTCCAGGCCGTTCACAGCGAGCAGCTCTTGGCTCAATTCGTTCGGCGGCGGCTGGCGGCGCTTGAAGTCGAACAGCGACTTGCTGTCCATGTCGCGGTTGCGCGGCTGGATCTGAACGTACACGGCGAAATTCACCCCTTCCGGCTTTCCCGTCGCGGTGCAACCGCCAAAGTCGTGCTGGATGAATCCGTCATGCTGCGTCTTGCTATCGCGGTCAATCACGATCGACTCAGGAATCTTGATGCAGTAGCCCCCTTCGAGATAACGCCACTGACCCGGCAGCTCGCTGAACTCCTTTCGCGTGGCCGGCAGGGTGCTGGCGGCAGTTTTCTCCGCGGCGGCTTGCGCCGATGCGGGCGAAGTGGCTGCGGCGGCGTTTGGCCCAACCGCATCCAGTCGTCCCGAGGCGTTCTCTGGCGGCGGGACGGAGACCTGCGGGCCGGCCAGCGGCTGCGGCAGCGTCTGCTGGGCCGCGAAGTCGGGCCTTTCCGACGTGTTGACCGAGGTGCCAAATAGCGAGTAGGCCGTGGCCGACACCGTAACCCCCAGGCCCATCACTGCCGCGAGTCCGCCAATGCCGGCATAAAACCATTTAGCGCCGTGCTCACCGAACCACTCACGCGTGACGCGCATGTCGCGCGAGTATTTGAACAGCGGCCACTCGAAGATGCCGCCGCAGGCCAGCAGCACGCCGATCCAGAAGATGACTGCGCCGGCCCCAACTTTTTCCGGGCTGGCCGCCGGCCGGCCGATGGCCCAGAAGAGCGCGTTGGGCAGAGCCAACACCAGCCACAGCAGGCATATTGTGCCGACGATTCCCAGAATGATCGTCCGCCACTGCGGATTCGAACCGGAAGACTGGCGGAAGCTCGCCGAGGGGAGTGTGCGCGCCGGCGACAGCGGACTCAGCGGCTGCGTCGCCGCCAACGGCGGGGCGGGAATCGGCAAATTACTGCCGCAATTGGGGCAGGGCACTACCGTCCCCAGAATCTCGTCCGCGGCCATGAATTGCTGGCCGCAGCCGTAGCAGGCAACGAGCTGTGGCATAAATCACCCTCAGCCTAGGGGGCGACGACCTGGCAGTTGGGAAGCCAGACGGGACTGGCGGCCGTACGCGAGCATTCATCCTACAATTCGCACGAGCCGCAGCAATCTTTGATCCAAGAATGAAGGGTGCTCCCACGCCTGCGGCCGACGGTGCCACAATCCGTCAGCCGCGCCCCGGATTGCCGCTTGGCCCACTGCCGCCCACGGGAGTTGCTTTCCCTCACGGCCGCGGTCATACTGAACTCATCTTCATCTATGAAGGCTGACTTGAAGCAGCCTGACAAACCTCCTGAGCCTCCCTCCATAGATCGGAGCGGCGAGCGGCAGACTGCCACCCGCACCTGCCGCCGGCACGGCCCGACGCCTCCCCCTGCCGGCGGCTAAATCCCGATCCTTGGGAGTGGGAGCGCGAGCGAGAAGAACTTCCGCTGCCGCGCCCATTCCCGTCTCTTTTCAGGAGCCTCAAAATGGCCGAAATTCCCGACCGCACCCTCAATCAGCAGGTGGCGCAGAAATTATCCAACCGCGGCATCAATACCCCCTCGCAGGTCAGCGTGCAATCCCATCGCGGGGAAGTGACGCTGTCCGGAGTCGTCCAGTTCCCCCATCAGAAGAGTGCCGCCGTGCAGGCGGCCAATAGCGTGATGGGAGTGCGGCGGGTGATCGACAACATGACGGTCAAAGCCGTCGTGCGGTACTAAACGCTGCGCCGTTGACTGTTGCCTCTCCCGCGGAGCCCTTCGCGGCGCAAAAAAAGCGGCGCCGCCGAAGAGCTTCGGCAGCGCCGCTGGACTGGATGGCTTTTCTTATCAACCGCCAAGGCGTCGGTTTCGACGGGCGGCGATTGGTATTCGGCTTATCGCTTCACGAACGGATTGACGATCAGCAGCGTGCCGCGGCTGGCGGCCTCCCGATCGAGCGGCTGAACGTACGAGGCATTTTTCACCGCGGCATTCGCCTTCTGGACGTAGTACGAGTTGTTGATCATCACCGGGGCCATCTTCTGCGGGGCGGCGGCCACGGCCGGCACGATCTGCACTTCGGTTTGCATCGGCGCGAAGTAGCCCGGATACGCAAACGGGCTGGGGCCCATCGGTCGCCGGACGATGTCCAGGCTGTAGTACACCGGCGGGTGGGCCGCGAAGTACGGAATGTTGTCGTTGTAGGTCACCACGTCCCCTTGGCCGTAGCCGTCCACCCAGCCGTAGCCCCAGTTGTACGGGCCTTGAGCCTGCGCTGCGGCCGGCAGCGCGCCGCACACGAGAGCGATCGCCAGCAGCCACTTCGAAAGTCCAGTCATGGTCGTAGTTCCCCGATGCAAAGCGTTGTGTTCCAGCCTCAATGCCGACAAAGTTGTTCCTGCTTCCTTCCACCCTAATTACGGTGTGGGCGGGACTCAATGGTCGGCGTGCGAATCGGCGAGAATTTCCTGGGAGGGAAATGTTCAGATTCCTGAACAGGGGGGACCAGCCGCGAAGCTCCCCCGCTGTCCGCCTGGCCAGCCTTTTTGTAGCGTGGAAGCATGAGGGGAAGCCATTCTGCGACCAAGCGAGTCACCAGCCGGGCCAAGGCCAGCAACGGCGAGTTGACCCCCTGCGCCGGCCTGTTCGTCGTCGGCACCGACACGGGGGTCGGCAAGACCTACGTTGCCGCCCGGATTGCCGCCGCACTGGCGCGGCGGAAAGTGAAGGTTGGCGTCTACAAGCCGGCGGCCAGCGGCTGCCTGCGGCAGGGACGGCAGTTGATCTCGACCGATGCGCTCGCTCTCTGGGAAGCGGCTGGCAAGCCGGGCCAGATCGACCGCGTCTGCCCGCAGCGATTTTCCGCGCCGCTGTCGCCGCACCTGGCGGCCCGCGAGGAGCAAAAGCAGATTGACAGCCGCCTCTTGCGCCGCGGCCTCGACTACTGGCGCAAGCGGAGCCAGATCGTCGTCGTCGAAGGGGCCGGCGGGCTGATGTCCCCGCTAGGCGACAGCGAGTACGTCGCCGATCTGGCCAAGGAGTTCGGTTTCCCGCTGATCGTCGTCGCGCCGAACCGGATCGGCACGATCAACCAGACGCTCCAGACGCTGATTGCCGCTGAGACGTATGGCGGCGGGCTGAAGGTCGCCGGCATCGTGCTCAACGACATTTATCCGCCGGAGCAGATTGCCGATCCGAGCGTGATCAGCAACCGGCTGGAGTTGGAGCTGCGGTGCGTGCCGCCGGTGGTGGCGCAGCTTGCGTTTGGGGCGAAGCGATTTGATCGAGAGGTGGATTGGGGGAAGCTGGCAGGCGTTTTGACATCATCCAAGAAGTGACAACCTTGACTGGCGCCCCGTCGAACTTCCATGCCCATCCCGGCTCTCAACGACCACGGACTTCTTCCAGAGGGAGTCTACGATTGCACACCCGCAGAGATTCGCGAACGATTTGGGCAATTTCAAGGATCGGATCGGCGGTGCCGATTGTTTGAAAAACTCGAGGCCTTTCTGCGCGAGGCAAAGGCCTGCGGGCTGATCAAGGCGGTGATCGTGGACGGCAGCTTTGTGACCAGCAAGGAGGCCCCCAGCGACGTGGATTTAGTCCTCGTCGTGGAACGGAACCACGATTTCTCTGCCGAACTCCGCCCCAGGGAGTATAATGTCGTGTCGCGGCGACGTGTCCGCCAGATGTTCCGGTTTGATGTTCTCGTGGGGCGAGACGGGCGCGAAGATCTCGCGGAGCATATCGAGTTTTTCAGCCGGATTCGCGGTGATGCGTCGATACGCAAAGGTATGTTGAGGATTACCCTATGATCAAGTCCGATGCAGAAGTGCTGCAAAGTATCGAGCTCATGGGCGGCATGTACCGCGCGCTCGTATCGTTGCACCGTGACATCGCCCCGCAAAACTTCACGAATTACCAGGTTCTGGCCGAAGGCCCGATTGACGAGATCGCCCGACTGCAGCGCGACATCGACGCCTACCTGGGCATTACCGAAACGGCCGCAACCACGAGCCAGGCCGGTTAGCTTGCGTTAGGCCGGCTTTCCGCGGCTGATTACCAATCCAGCCCAGCCGCGGTACATTGCGGGATTCGTCCCCATCCAAAATCCCGCTTGGATCGGCTGCCGTGCCCCAAGGCCATATCGAGCTCCGCGGCGTGGAGGTTCATAACCTCCAGTCCGTCGATCTGGACATTCCCCTCGGCAAGCTGACCGTCTTCTGCGGCGTCAGCGGCAGCGGCAAGACCAGCCTGGCACTCGATACGCTGTATGCCGAGGGGCAGCGGCGATACATCGAGAGCTTCTCTGCGTTCGCGCGGCAGTTCCTGGAGCGGCTGGAAAAGCCGGCGGCGGAGCGGATCGATCACTTGCCGGCGGCAGTGGCGGTGACGCACGACGGGGCCAGCCGCTCGCCGCGGACGACGATCGGCGCGGCGACCGAGATCGATGATTATTTGCGGCTGCTGTTTGCCCGGATCGGCCGGCTGGTGTGTCTCACGTGCGGCCAGGAAGTGCGCCGCGAGACGCCGCAGTCGGCGGCGGCCCATTTATCGGCATTGCCGGCGGGGACGCGGCTGATGATTGGCTTTGCGCGCCGGATCGACGGCGACGAAGCGGCAGGGCTTGAGGAACTGCGAGCGCAGGGGTTCACGCGCGTCCTGATCGGCGAGCGGATCGTGAACTTGGCGGATGAACCGCCGGCAAAATTGGTCAACGACGGCATACGGACTGTGCCTACTTCGGTGATTGTCGATCGCTTGACCGCCGGCGGCAGCTCCAGCCAGCGGCTGGCCGATTCGCTGGAGACCGCATTCCGGCAGGGGGGGGGCGAGTGTTTCGCGCTGGTGGAAAATGTGGCCGACTGGCTCCGCGAGTCGAAGGGCACTCGCGGAGCGAGTGCACCACATATCGTGGACGGCAAGCCGTTTCGCCGCCTGCAATTCACGGTCGATTTGCGCTGCACGTCCTGCGGCCGGGAGTATCAAACCCCCGAGCCAAAGAGCTTCAGTTACACCAGCCCGCTGGGAGCATGCCCCACCTGCGAAGGGCTCGGTCAGGTGATCGATCTGGACATGGAGCTGATTGTTCCCGAACCGCACCGCTCGCTGCGGCAGGGGGCAATCACCCCGTGGAGCACGCCGGAGCACGAACACTATCTTCAGGAGCTCTTCGCCCTGGCCCCGGAGTATGGTCTGCCGCTGGATGTGCCGTTTCACGAACTGTCGGCCGAGCACGTGCGATTGATTCGCGAGGGAGTGCCGCAGCGTTCCTTCGGCGGGCTGGCCGGATTCTTTCGCTCGCTCGAGGAGCGGAAAGGGAAGGTGCAGTATCGGTCGCTGGCCGCCCGCTACCAAAGTCCTCGACCCTGCCCCACCTGCTTCGGCACGCGGCTAAAGCCCGAAGCGCTGGCGTGGCGCATCGGCGAGAAAACAATCGCCCAGGTGACGCAGCTCCGGATCGACGAAGGGTCCCGGTTCTGGCAGTCGCTTCAGCTTGACGAAGCCGAGGCAAAAATCGCCCAGTTCGTTCGCGAGCAAATTGCCGCCCGGCTGGCGTTTCTCCAGTCTGTGGGGCTGGAATACCTTTCGCTCGACCGCACGCTGCGGACCCTTTCCGGCGGCGAAGCGCAGCGCGTGGCGCTGACCGCGACGCTCGGCTCGAGCCTCGTCAACATGCTCTACGTCCTCGACGAGCCGTCGGTGGGCCTGCATCCGCGTGACGTGGCGCGGCTGGTCGCTGCGCTCGCTCGCCTTCGCGACCGGGGCAATACGGTCGTGGTCGTCGAGCATGAGGAGGCGGTGATTCGCGCGGCCGACCAGCTCGTCGAAATCGGACCGGGCGCTGGCGAAAACGGCGGCCAGATCACGTTCCAGGGGACGCCCGGCCAGATGATTGCCGACGAAAAATGCCTGACCGGCAGCTTCCTCGCCCGGCGCCGAGGCATTTCGCTCCCCAGCGAGCGGCGAAAACCCAACCGCGGCCGTATTCGACTGCTCAACGCCCGCGGCCATAACCTCACAAACCTGACGGTCGAGTTCCCGCTGGGAGTCCTGTGTCTCGTTACGGGCGTCAGCGGCGCGGGGAAAAGCTCGCTCGTCCAGGAGACGCTGTACGGCGCTCTGTGCCGCCGCAAACGCAAGGACTGTGACAAGCCGCTGCCGCACGACGACGTCGTCGGCGACGGCCAGATCGACGACGTGATGCTCGTCGATCAGGCTCCGATCGGCCGCTCACCCCGCTCGAACCCCGTGACCTACATCAAAGCCTTCGATGCGATCCGCGCGGTCTTCGCCGAGACCATCGACGCCCGCACGCACAACTACTCCGCGGGGCATTTCAGCTTCAATGTCCCCGGCGGCCGCTGCGACGCCTGCGAAGGGGACGGCTACCAAAAAATTGACATGCAGTTCCTCTCCGACGTGTTCGTCAAATGCCCCGACTGTCGCGGCACCCGCTATCGCAAGGAGATCCTGGCGGTACGCTACCGCGGGCTGAACATTGCCGAGGTGCTGGAACTGACGGTCCGGGAGGCGTTTTCATTCTTTCGCGGGCAGCCGAAGGTGCAGGCCAGGCTCAAGCAGCTCATCGACGTCGGGCTCGACTACCTGCGGCTGGGCCAGCCGGTCAGCACGCTTTCCGCCGGCGAAGCCCAGCGGCTGAAGCTGGCCGGCTACCTGTCGGAAGCGTCGCGCAACCGGACGCTGTTCTTGCTCGATGAACCGACGACCGGGCTGCACTTTGCCGACGTGATCAAGCTGCTCGATTGCTTCGACGCCCTGCTCTCCGTCGGGCATTCGCTGATCGTCGTCGAGCACAACGTACAGCTCATGCGTTCGGCCGATTACTTGATCGATCTGGGGCCTGGGGCCGCCGAGGAAGGGGGGCGGGTCGTCGTCGCCGGCACGCCGGAAGACGTGGCGGCTTGCGAGGCGTCGTTCACCGGCCAGGCCCTGCGGCAGTCGGGGCTGCTGGACGGCGACGACGAGAACTACCAGTGACCGGCAGCCGTAGAACCCCCTGCGCCGGCGGGGTAGACTGGTGCTGCTTCGCTTGTGGGTCCATCGTCGTTCCTCTGGATGCATTCTGCATGTCCCGCCACCTCCTTCTCTGCGCCGCAGTTGCCGCGGCGCTCGCTGCGCCCCTGATCGCACAGCAGGCCGCTCCCGAGAAAGGGGCAAAGGCCCCCCAGCCGGCGGTCCCGCCCAAGCAGCCGCTCTATCCGCTGTCGGCGGTCGTGGACGGCGACGGCGCGATTTTCGTCGCCGATCGCAAGCTGCCGGGGGTGTGGAAGATCGTCGATAACACCCCCGCCATCTACTTCCAGGCGTCCAACAAGTTGGGAACTCCGCTGAATGCCGTCCGCTGCCTGGCGCTCGATCATGAGGGAAAGCTGCTGGCCGGAGACAGCGCCACGACCACGGTCTATCGTTTCGATGACGAAGGAAAGCCGCAGCCGGTGCACACCGGCCGCGTCGGCATTCCGACGGCGATCGCGGTGAACAAGGCCGGGGACATTTTTGTCGCCGACCTGGAGCCGGGGCGGCACGCGATCCGCAAGATTCCCGCCGGCGGCGGCGAAGCGGTCGAGTTTGCCAAGGTCGGTGCGCCGCGAGGCATGACCATCGACGACCAGGGGCGGCTGTACGTCGTGCAGCACGTCGGCGATCTGCTCATCCGATTGGATGCCGAGGGTAAAAGCGAAGTGCTGGTCGCAGGGCAGCCGCTGAAGAGCCCGGCATTCCCCGCCGGCATCGTGCTCGGCAAGGATAACACGGCCTACCTGGCCGACGGCTACAACCGTGCGGTCTGGAAAGTGCCGCCGGGGGAAGCGCCGGCTATTTTCGTCGAAGGGGAGCCGCTCGTGCATCCGGTCTGGCTCCTGTGGCGCGGCGAGCAACTGCTGGTGGTCGATCCGCGAGCCAAGTCGCCGCTGATTCACGTGACGCTCGACTGGAAGGCAAAGCCGGTGGAGCTCAAGATTCCAGCGGGACCGTAGCTGAATATGGAATTCAGAGAATCCGTAGATCCAAAGCTTTGAATCAAAGACGCAACCTTACGCCACCGACCCTGGTCGGTGGTATCCCGACTGGCCAGCTAGAACGCAGCTACCCCGAAACTATCTTCTTACCCCTTCCCGCCGCGAAGCGGCGGGAAGGGGAGTGAGTGCCGGTGTTTCGGTCTAGCTTGTCAGTCGTAATTCCCACCGACCAGGGTCGGTGGAGATTCATTTAACCCTGAACCCAAAACAGATCCGGAATCGCCATGACCAAAACTACTGCCATCACCGCGTCTCTGACCTCCGTGATTCTTTGCGTTGGACTGTGCTTCGCCGACGAGACCAAACCCGATGCCGAGGGATTTGTGCCGCTGTTCAACGGGCGGGATTTGTCGGGCTGGGTGCCGGTCAACGTCGCGCCGGGGACGTTCACGGTGAAGGACGGGATCATCGTCAGCACGGGCATACCGACCGGCGTGATGCGCACCGAGAAGCAGTACGAGAATTTTGTCATCGAGCTGGAGTGGAAGCACATCCATCCGGCCGGCAACGCGGGGCTGTTCATCTGGGGGGATCCGATGATCGCCCAGGGAACCCCCTTCACCCGCGGCATTGAGGTGCAGATCCTCGATCATGAGTACGTCGCCGAGCGGGAAAGGAAGACGGGCAAGAAGCAGGAGGGATTCACAGGGCACGGCGACGTGTTTCCGATTCATGGTGCGACGATGAAGCCCGACCGGCCGCATCCCAGCGGCTCGCAGCGCTGCCTGCCGAGCGAGTTCAGGGCGAAGCCCTTCGGCGAGTGGAATCACTACCGCGTCGTCTGTAATGACGGCGTGATCAAGCTCTCCGTCAACGGCAAGGAAGTCTCCGGCGGCTCGCTGTGCAGCCCGCGCAAGGGTTACATCTCCCTGGAGTCGGAAGGTTCCGAGTGCCACTTCCGGAACATCAAGATCAAGGAACTGCCGAGCACCAATCCGTCAGCAGAAGAGACCGGCCGCGTCGCCGAGGAGTTCGTCACGCTCTATACGGGGGTCGATCTGGATGGCTGGAAAGTCGGCAAAGGGAGCGAAGGGCACTGGCAGCCGAGCGACTGGGTTCTCAAATATGACGGGAAAAGCGAAGCGGCCCAGGCCAACGACAAGCACCTCTGGACCGCCAAGGAATACGGCGACTTCGAAATGATCGTCGATTGGCGGCTGGTCGGTAAGCCCGAGAAGAAGTCGTATCCGGTTGTCTTGCCCAGCGGCGACGAGGCCGTCAATGCCGACGGCACGCCGAAGTTGGTGGAAGTGGACGATTACGGCAACAGCGGCATCCTGCTCCGCGGCAGCGAGGACGCGCAGGCGAACATCTCCTGCTATCCCAGCGGCTCGGGGGAGATCGTCGCCTTCCGCAAGAACAAGGCGTTGCCGGCCGAAGTCCGCGCCGCGTGCGTTCCCAAAAAGCGAGCCGACAAGCCGGCCGGACAATGGAACCGCTTTCACATCACGCTCCAGGGGGACCGGCTCACCGTCGTCCTCAACGGCGAAACGGTCATCGACAACGCCCAGCTCCAGGGCATTCCCTCCCGCGGCCCGATCGGCCTCCAGCACCACGGCACGCCGATTGAGTTTGCGAATGTTTTCGTCAAAGACCTGTGATGTGGGACTTTCTATTTGAACCCGTGACATGGGCCGTTGCAGCATGGTCCCTCAGCCTTATGGCAGGTTTGTATTTCTTTCCGCCGGGATTACGCTCGAATGGGAGGATACCAACATGGGCAGTGCTTGGCTTCTTTGGAGTGGGTATTGCGGGACTTGTGCTGATTGGTGCGATCTTCCGGCGATAGAAAATGTACGTTGGCGTCAAGCGGTGTAGCGACGCGCCGACCCACCGGAATACGGCAGCCGACAGGAATCAAGACAGGAAAATAAAGGACAGGAAGATGATGAAAAGGAACTTGAGGCCTACGTTCCGTTTCTTGCTCCCATTTTCCTGTCCCCCCATTTTCCTGTCTCTCTTCCTCACCTTGGCCACAACGGGTTGGTCTGGTGACTCCCTCGACCCGGCCAAAGCCAAACCGTCCGACGATGGCAAGCTGCTGTTTTACGACGCCCTCGAGCTCGGCCTTGAAGGGCAAGGCTTTGCCGACGTCAAAGCGTCGTACGACCGCCTGCCAGCAAGGGCCGAAGGAAAGGTGCGGCCCGAAGTGTGGGGACTGAGCCGCCACAGCGCCGGGCTGGCCGTGCGGTTCGTGACCGATGCGACCACGATCCACGCCCGCTGGACCCTCACCTCCGACCGGCTCGATATGCCGCACATGCCGAGCACGGGCGTCAGCGGCTTGGACTTGTACGTGAAGCTGCCGGATGGCAAACCCCGCTGGCTGGCGAACAAGTCGCCGACCGCCAAGACCTCGTCCGTCGCACTGGTCAGCGGCATTCCCGCTGGCAAGCACGAATTTCTACTCTACCTCCCCCTCTACAACGGCACCGAATCGCTGGAGATCGGCATTCCCAAGGAGAGTGCGCTCGAGAATGCGCCGCCGCGAGACGCCGCGCACGCCAAACCGATCGTCTTCTACGGCACGTCGATCACGCAAGGCGGCTGTGCCTCGCGCCCCGGCATGGTTCACACGGCGATCCTCGGCCGCTGGCTCGACCGGCCGGTGATCAACCTGGGTTTTTCCGGCAACGGCCGAATGGAAAAGGAAGTGGCCGAGCTTCTAGCCGAGATTGATGCGTCCGCCTTCGTCATCGATTGCCTCCCCAACCTGGCCGCCGACCAGGTCGCCGAGCGAACCGTGCCGCTGGTGAAAATCCTCCGCGAAAAGCGGCCCGAGACGCCGATCGTCCTGGTCGAGGACCGCAACTACACCGACGGCTTCCTGCTGCCCGGAAAACGCGAGCGCAACGAAACCAACCAGGCGGCACTCAAGAAAGCTTATGGCGAACTGAAAGCCGCCGGCGACAAGAACCTCTATTACATCGAAGGCGCCGGCATGATCGGCGACGACAGCGAGGGAACCGTCGATAGCTCGCACCCGACCGACCTGGGCTTTTACCGGCAAGCCGAGGCGTTCATGAAGGTGCTACAGCCGATCCTGCCGTAGGGTGGCGTCCAGCGGAGCAGTAGCGACGCGCCGACCCACCGGTATACGCCCGGCGACAGGAATGAAGACAGGAAAATCAACGACAGGAAAATGAAGAAGAAATGGCGCTTCCCTTTTCCTCCCTTCCTCCCATTTTCCTGTCCCCCCATCTTCCTGTCTCTCTTCCTTGCTCGGGCAGCAGGTGTCTCGGCGGCGGATTCGCTCGACCCCGCCAAGGCGAAACCGCCCGACGACGTCAAACTTCTCTTCGACGACGCACTCCAATTCGGCCTCGAAGGTCAGGGCTCTACGACAACAGTCCCTCCAGGTGCATCGCCACTGATTCCGCCAGCCGCTGCGGATGGTAGCCCCCTTCCAGGATGCTGACGATCCGGCCGCCGCAGTGGGCCGCCGCGATGCCGCGGACGATGCGGGTCAGCGTGATAAAATCTTCGGTTTCGAGCTGGAGCGAGCCGACGGGATCCTGCCGGTGGGCGTCGAAGCCGGCACTGATCAGGATGAGCTGCGGGCGGACCTGGGCGGCAAAGTCTTCGAGATTGGATTGGAACGCCGATAGGTATTCGTCGCGCGGCGTGCCGTAGGCGATCGGCAGGTTGCGCGTGCAGCCCAGGCCGCGGCCGCTGCCGGTTTCGTCCGCATCGCCAGTGCCAGGATAAAAGGGAAAGCGGTGGATCGAGAAGAAGCCGACCTGCTCGTCTTCCCAGAACATGTCCTGAGTGCCGTTGCCGTGGTGGACGTCCCAATCGACGATCAGGACCCGATCGAGGCCGTGCTCGACGAGTGCGGAATTCGCAGCAATCGCAATATTGTTGAACAAGCAAAAACCCATCGGCCCCTTGGTCAGTGCATGATGTCCTGGCGGCCGGACGAGACAGAGGGCGGTCGTGTCAGCAGTAGAACGGAATTCATTCCGTTCCTGTTCTTCGCGTGCTGCGAACGGAATGAATTCCGTTCTACATACCCGGGCCACCGCGTCGCACGCCGCACCGGCCGCCAGCAGCGCCACGTCGAACGACCGCTGGCTGACGACCGTGTCCGTTTCGATCTGTCCCCCGCCGGCCGCGGCATATTTCTGGAGAAGATCGAAATAGTCCTCCGCGTGCAGCCGGCACACCTGCTCCTTCGTGGCCGGCGACCATTCCGGCGGCGTGCAGCGCTCGGCGAGGCCGCTGTCGGCCAGGTGCTGATGAACGACCTGCAGCCGCAGCGGCCGCTCGGGATGGGCCCCCGTGTCGTGGTCCAGAAAGGTCTCGGACGTGTAGAGCAGCGTCATGGCGACTTCCATGATACGCCTGAGGCACGCTTGCCGGGCAAGCCTGGCGGGCAACAATACCCGCATGGAAGCACCTGCTGCAAAACCGCCCGATGACGAGCCGCTTTGCACGGTGGCGGTGACGCTTTCCGAGTCGGAGCGGATCGAGTTCCAGAAATGCGCCGAGCGCTGCGGCCTGAGCCTTTCGCAGTGGATGCGCGACCGGCTGAAGGAGTCGCTGCGGCGCGAGGCGAAGGAGGCGTAGCTTCAGCCGCGTGCATTGGCCGGAGAGTCGGCTGGACGCTAAGATGGAGAGCACGTCACAGGCACCGCGATGGGACGAATCCGCATGACCCGCTCTCCGTTTCCCGGCATGGACCCGTTTATCGAGGCCCGTGGTCTGTGGCGGGACTTTCACGACAAGCTGATCGGGGACTTGGAGCGGACGCTGGCCGGTCTGTTGCCGCCGCGGTACGCCATTCGCCTCGACGAGCGGACGTACATCGACTGGATCGACCCTGCCGACCCCGATCGACCGGTGAAGTACGTGGAGCCCGATGTGCGGGTGCAACTCACGCGTTCCTCGGCGGCCTCCCCGACTTGGGAAGGTTCCGCGGCGGCCGTCAATCCCAACGCCCTCTTGATGCACTCGATCGCAGAGGTCGAGGAGCGCGAAGTGTATCTCGAGATACGCGAAATCGAAAAGAACCGCGGACTGGTGACGTGCCTGGAACTCATGTCACCGACGAACAAGCGCCTCGGCAGCGAGGGGTGGAAGGCTTACAGCGCCAAGCGCGAGTGGCTGCTGGAAGGAGCGGCAAATCTCGTCGAGCTTGACCTGCTGCGCGGCGGCCGCCGCCGGCTGCTGCGCGAACCCTGGCCCGAAAGCCCCTACTACATCCTCGTTTCCCGCAAAGTGCGAGTGCCTGAGTGCGAAGTCCTGCCGGCGTACTCGCATTTGCCGCTTCCCGAGCTGCGAATTCCGCTCTTGCCGTCGGACGAAGACGTGACCATCGATCTGCAGTCCATCGTCAATGACATCGTAAGGCGCTCCCGATACTACGCTGATTTTGAGTATGACCAGCCCGCCGGGATTTCGCTCCGTCACGAGGAATCGGTCCTGCTGGCAAATTTCCTCCGCGAAGCGAAGAGTTCATGAGCCTCGCACTCGCTATCCGCCAAATCCAGTTCGCCCGCACCTACACCTCGTCCCTCCTGGAGGGCATCGAGGACCGCGACTGGTTCGCCATGCCGCCGCAATTGCCGACCCACCTGGCGTGGCAGGTGGGGCACGTGGCGATGGCCCAGTACGGGCTCTGTTTGTTTCGCATCCGCGGCCGGCAGGAAATCGACGCGGAGCTGATGAGCAGCTCGTTCCGCAAGCTGTTCAGCAAGGGCTCGACTCCCGATGCGGACGCGAGCAAGTATCCGCCGCCGGCGGAGATTCGCGGCACGTTCGACCGCGTTTACCAGCAGGTGATGATCGAGCTGCCGCAAGTCAGCGAGGCTGCCCTGAGCGAGCCGGTGGACATGCCCTACGTCGAAGGATTTCCGAACAAGCTCGGGGCCTTGCTGATGTGCTCGCACCACGAATTTCTGCACGCCGGGCAGATCGGCCTGATTCGTCGCTTGCTGGGAAAGCCGCCGGTAAGGTAAGGTGGTCTCTCATAGTAACCCGAAGCGTCAGCGAGGGCCGCTACTAACCGCAAGCGTCAGCGAGGGCCGCGTGACCAGGGCCAATTCCCTCGCTTACGCGTCGGGTTACAAGCATACAACCCACCAGGTGCGGCGCCTTTCTTCCCACCCCAGCGCCGTGCCGCAACCTCTCGCCGTTTATGAACACGCCCCAACCGACGCAGACCCACCTGGCCACGCAGTGGCAGCACGAGAGCCCGCTGATCGCCTGCCGTTTCGAGCCGCAGTCGCGGTTCGTTTTCTCCTCCTCCGAAGACAACAAGATCGAGCGCTGGACCCTCGCCGACGGCAAAAAGATCGTTCTTTCCGGTCACGAAAGCTGGGTCTGGTGCCTCGGTTTCTCCAAGGACGGCGAAACGCTCTACTCCGGCGGCAGTGAAGGGAAGCTCATTTCCTGGCCGGTGGCGGCCGACGATCCCAAGCCGGCCCGCACCATCGACGCCCATCAAGGCTGGGTCCGCTGCCTGGCGGTCAGCCCCGACGGAACACAGATCGCCACCGGCGGCAATGACCGCATCGTCCGGATTTGGAATGCGGCCGACGGTGCGAAGGTCAAGGAGTTTTCCGGTCACGAAGTGCCGGTTTACAGCCTGCTGTGGCATCCGGGGGGCCAGTTTCTGCTCTCGGGCGATCTCCGCGGCAATGTGAAGCAGTGGGACGTGCCGGCCGGGACGCTGGCCCGCTCGTTCGACGCCAAGATGCTGCACTCCTACAACGGCGGACAGCAGGTCGATTTCGGCGGCGTGCGGAGCATGGCCCTCAGCCCCGACGGCAAATACCTGGCCTGCGGCGGCCTGCACAAAGCGTCCAACCCGCTCGGCGCGGTCCTCGAGCCGCTGGTGCTGCTGTTTAAGTGGGAATCGCAAAAAGTCGCCCAGCAGCACATTGCCGAGGGGCTCAAAGGCCCGATCTGGCGGGTCGTCTATCTGCCCGACGGGACGCTCGTCGGCGGCTGCGGCGGCTCGGCGGGCAAGCACCTGCTCTTCTGGAAGCCCGACTCAAACAAAGAGTTCCACCGGTTCGAATTGCCGAGCCTGTTTCGCGACATGGACCTGTCGCCCGACTCGATGCAGATCGCGACGGCGCACTACGACCGGCAATTGCGGATCAGCAAGATGGCGGCCAAAGCGTGAACACTGCTGGAGTTTCTAACAGGAGCGCTGAAGGAATGCCGCAGCGGCCGGTAGCACGCAATCCGCAATCAGAGCGTCCCCTTCGTGCTCGGCACTCCGGTCATGCGAGGGTCGGCTTCCACGGCCATCCGCAGCGCCCGCGCGGCGCATTTGAAGATCGCCTCGCTGATGTGGTGGCTATTGCGGCCGTAGGGGACGAGGATGTGCAGGTTCGCCAGCGCGTTGGCGGCGACGGCTTGCCAGAAGTCCTCGACCAGCTCGGTGTCGAACTGGCCGATTCTGGCGCTGGGAAACTGCGCCTGGAAGACGAGGTAGTAGCGGCCGGAAAGGTCGAATGCCGTCGTGCAGAGCGTCTCTTCCATCGGCAGGGTGAAGTGGCCGTAGCGGCGGATTCCTTGCTTGTCGCCCAGCGCCTGCCGGATCGCCTGACCCAGGCAAATGCCGACGTCTTCGACCGTGTGATGCTGATCGACGTGCAGGTCCCCCTTGGCCTCGACGTTCAGATCGAAGGCCCCGTGCCGGGTGAAGAGCTCGAGCATGTGGTCGAAGAAGCCGACTCCCGTGTTCCACGAACCCTGGCCGGAGCCGTCGAGGTTCAGCTCCAGGCGGATTTGGGTTTCGCGGGTTTGGCGGTCGATGGTGGCGGTGCGGGGCATTGCGAAATTCCTAAATGACCAATGACCAAGTCCCAATGACCAATGTTTCTGGTCAAGGTGCATTGGTCATTGGTGCTTGGTCATTGGTCATTTGTTCCCGAGCATTGCGGCGAGCATCCCCAGCAGCGCCTCAATCTCCCCGTCCGTCCCCACGCTGATTCGCAGGCCGTCTCCCCAGTTCGCGTAGTTCATGTACCGCACAAGTATGCGCTCTGCTTTGAGCCGCTCGTAGATCGGTTTTGCCGGCTGTGACGGATGGGTGCACCAGACGAAGTTCGCCTGGCTGGGAATGACGGTCATGCCGAGCTGCGTCAGCCCGTCGGTCAGTTGCTGGCGCGTGGCGACGATCTTGGCCCGATTCTCCGCGAGCCAGGCCTGGTCGTCGATGGCGGCCGTCGCGGCGGCAATCGACAGGGCGTCGCAATTGTACGAGTCCTTGACCTTGATGAGCTGCTCGATGATCTGCGGCTGGCCGATCAGGAACCCGAACCGCAGGCCGGCCAGGCCAAACGACTTGGAGAGCGACCGGCTGACGAGGATCTTTTCATTCTTGGCCGGCAAATCGGCGCAGTGGAAATCCGCGAAGTCTACGTACGCTTCGTCCACGACCAGCGGGCACGGCAGCCGCTCGGCCAGTGCGAGGATCGCCTCGCGGCCGATCGTCGTTCCCGTTGGACTGTTGGGATTGGGCAGAAACGCCAGCTTCAGCCGGTCGGCGGATGCGGCAAACTCCGGCGGCAACGACCAATCGTCCGCCAAGCGGATTTCCTCAGACCGTGCCCCTTGAATCTGTGCCAGCGACTTGTAAAGGATGTAGCTGGGGTACGGCAATCGCAGCAGGTCCCCTTCGCCGACGAACGCTCGCGTGCAGATCGTCAGGATGTCGTCGCTGCCGTTGCCGCACAGGATCCCGTCCTTGCCCGGCAGGCCGAGCACCTCGGCGGCCCGGGTGCGGAAGGCGTCGGCCAGCGGGTCGGGATATTTTTGCAGCCCGCGCTCGAGCACCTCCGCCACGGCCCGCGCGACCTGCGGCGACGGCGGATAAGGATTCTCGTTCGTATTCAGCTTGATGAACTTCCCGGATTGCGGCTGTTCGCCGGGAACATAGCCGGCCATGGCGCGGATGTTGTCGCGGAAGTAAGTCATAGTTTGTTTTTGGGAGCCGCCAATCGCATACTCACGCCAATTCGATTCCGCCAGCCAGCAGTAGGACTTGTCGCAATTCAAGCTGCTGCGGCGAATTGATGTTCAACACTTTGATCGTAGTGCGTCCTACGGCAGTTCGTCCTACGAGCACCGGGCCGTCCCACTTGAAGTGGCGACGCCAGGCGTCCCGACGCGGGTGGAACAGTCGTGTCAACTTGCCGGTCTCGGGGTCGATTCCCGAAATGTTATCTCCCTTGAATGCGTTACATCGATAGCAGGAGAGAGCCAAGTTCGCCTCTTCCGTCGGACCGTCGTGCTTTCGTGCGATGATATGATCGATGCAAGATGGGAGATCGTGGTGGTGTGCGGGAAGACGGCAATACTCGCAACACGACTCCGCACGTTTCCAGACGAGTCGAATGAGAGTCGTTTCCATTCGTGCGCTCGCCTACTCCTGGTGACGACGCGCCAAGCGGACGAGGGCGTGTAGCATCGAAAGCACGTGACCCGTGTGAAGATACTGATCCATTTCTTCGCGTTCCTCAGATGTTAGCTTTCCGGCGTTGTTGCGCTCGGCCAGCACCAGCATTCGATCGACATGTGCCTGGGGAAAGCGAAGGCTGAGTATCCAGTTCGCCCCTTCCTCGCTGAGCGGAGTCTCTGCCGCAGCGATGATGTCGCTATAAATGGAATGTCCAACCGATGTGGATGTGGCAGTTGACATCGCAAGTCCTCCGAAACCAATTCTACGTCGGATTCAACCCAGCCGCACGTCCACGCTCGCCCGATGCGCCGTCAGTCCTTCTTTGTCCGCCAGCCGCTGCACGTGCGGGGCGATGGATTTTAGCGCCTCGGAGTCGTACTGGATCAGGCTGCTGGAGCGCAAAAAGTGGTTGGCCGACAGCCCCGATGCCCAGCGGGCCGTGCCGCCGGTCGGCAGCACGTGCGACGGGCCGGCGGCATAGTCACCGAGGGCGACCGGGCTGTAATTGCCGAGGAAGGTGGCCCCCGCATTGCGAATCTTGGCGAGCAACCGCTCGGCATGATCGGTGGCAATGTGCAGGTGCTCGGGGGCGATCAGATTCGTGATCCGGCACGCCTCGTCTTCGTCGCGAACGAGAATCAAACAGCCGAAGTCCCGCAGCGATTGGACGGTTAGCTCGGCGCGGGAAAGCTTTGCCACTTGTCGTTCAAGTTCAGCGGCCGTCGCCTCCAGAATCCGCTCGCTCCAAGTGACCAGGATGCTCGCCCCAGGCGAATGCTCCGCCTGGGCCAACAGATCGGCCGCCGTGAAATCGGGGCGCGTCGAGTCGTCGGCAATCACCACGACCTCGCTCGGCCCGGCAATCGAATCGATATCAACCTCGCCGAAGACGTGCCGCTTGGCCAGCGCGACGAACAGATTGCCCGGTCCGACGATCTTGTCAACTTTTTCAACGCCGTCGATGCCGTAGGCCAACGCTGCGACCCCTTGTGCGCCGCCGATGCGATAGATCTCGGTAATTCCCAGTTCGTGGCAAGTCGCCAGCACGTCGGGATTGTTCGCCCCATTGGCGGTCGGCGGCGACACGATGGCGATCTCTTTGACGCCGGCCGCCTGCGCCGGCACGGCAGTCATCAGCACGGTCGAAGGATAAGCCGCCGCGCCGCCGGGAACGCAAATGCCGACGCGTGCTAGCGGCACATAGCGCTGCTTGAGAAGTACGCCGGGCCTCCGCACTTCCACGTCGCGGTGCAGAATGGCCCGCTGAAACTCAAGGACGTTGTCCCGCACCTGACGGACCGTCGCCAGGAATTCTGGCTCCGCCTTGGCATGTGCCGCGGCCAGTTCCTGGGTCGAGACGCGAACAGTCTGCGCCGTCAGTTCCGCCCGGTCGAGCTTTCGCGAATACTCCAGCACAGCAGCCAGTCCGCGGGCCTGCACGTCGCCGCAGATCCGCTCCACGACTTGTTGCGGCGACAGCGGCTCGCCGAAGACCTCGATCGTCTTCTTCCGCCCCGCCTCGCTGACGACGTTCCCCGCCGGGCTGAGCTTTCGGCGCAGGGCGTCGAGTGCCGCCTCGACGTCGTCGCGGCGGGTGTCGATACGCGAGATTGCTAGGGGCATGTTCGTCATCGCAGACGGTGTTCGACTGGCTGACTGAAGGGACAGCGCTGAGCGTCATTGTGTTCGCACCTGCCGTCAGGCGGAAGGGAGCCAAGGGGCCCTCCGTCGTTTCGGGCCCATCGCTTTGCCTGTGGAGAAGGCTTCGGCCCGCAACGATTCCCGACCCCCTTCGACCGACATCCTGTCTTGTATGGCCCAGGCGAGCGTGCCATAACATAGCCACATTGACTATCGCCAGCCGCCGCGATGGCTCGCTATCAGCAGGATGCAGTTGCGAATGGATGCACTTCGGGCACCGAAATCGGCCCCTGTGGGCCTCACCGATCCACCGGCCGACGATTCCATCGGCGGCCCCGCGAGCAACCTGGCCAGTCCCGGCGGCATTCCCATCCGCGTGGCTATTTCGCCGCTGGCGTCGTGCGGCAGCGCCGCCAACCCGGCCGCCATCCGCCTGCACCTGGCGCATACGCGGCTGATGCTCCTCCGCGGATTCGACGAGCTTCTTTGCCTGGAGGGCTTGCGCGGCGTCGAGCACTTGCCGCACCAGATCGAAACCGTTCGCAAGGTGCTGCGGCATTTCCGCGGGCGGGTGCTCCTGGCGGACGAAGTGGGGCTGGGCAAGACGATCGAGGCTTGCCTGCTCCTGCGGGAGTATCTGCTGCGGGGGTTGATCCGCCGCGTGCTGATCCTGGTTCCCGCACCGCTGGTTTCGCAGTGGCGCGAGGAGCTGTCGGAAAAGTTCGGCCTGGAGTTCGCCATCCCGCCGCGGACGAAGGCGGCCGGCTCTCCCGAGTTTTGGGTGCGCAATGACCTGGTGCTGTCGTCGCTCTCGTTCGCCAAGCTGGGCGCGCGGGCGCAGGCCCTGGCGGAAATTCCCTGGGACCTGGTGATTGTCGATGAGGCCCATCACTGCAAGAACCGCACGACCAAAAACTGGCAGCTCATCAATTCGCTGAAGCGGCGGCACATGTTCCTCTTGACCGCCACGCCCGTGCAGAACGACCTGGTCGAACTGTACAACCTGCTGACGCTGCTGGAGCCGGGACATCTGCGGACCGAAGCCGATTTCAAAAAACAGTACGTCCGCCGCGGCAATCCCCGCGACCCGCGCCACCGCGAGAAGCTGCGGCAACTCCTGGGCGAAGTGATGATCCGCAACACGCGCAGCCTCGTGCAAATGGACCTGCCGCCGCGATATGCCGAGACGATCCAGGCGGAGCCGGCAGGCGAGGAACAGAAGCTGCACGAGATGGTGCAGCAGTTTTTGCGCGAGCGGACCGCGGAAGCCGGCGTCGAGGCGAAGGAAACCAGTGACTGCGAAGAAAACGGCAGCGAGCCTGCCGGCGAAGCGGGCGCGAAGCGATTGACACGGATGCAGCTTTCCGCGCTCCTGGCCGCTCAGGGAAGCCATCCGCAGGCCCTCGGGCAGGCGATTGCGTCGTATGCCGCCAGCGAGCCGGCGGCGGCGGAGATCGTCCGCCAGGCGGAGCGGATCGAACAGTCGGCCAAGGACCGCCGGCTCTTGGAGTTGATCGCTCAAAGCCGCGATCACAAGCTGCTGGTGTTCGCCAATTTCCGGCGGACGATTCGCCACCTTCAGTCGCTTCTTGACCGGGCGGGCGTGGCTTATTCGACCTTCTCCGGGGAAGAGACGGCGGAAGAAAAGGACGCGGCCGTCGAGGCCCTCCGCGACCGAGTGCCGGTGATGATTTGCAGCGACTCGGGGGGCGAAGGGCGCAACCTCCAGTTTGCCGACACGGTGATCAACTACGACCTGCCGTGGAACCCGATGCGGATCGAGCAGCGGATCGGCCGCGTCCACCGCATCGGCCAGAAGCAGCCGGTGTTCGTGTTCAACCTCTGCACCGCCGGCTCGCTCGAAGCGCGGATCCTGTCGCTGCTGCACGAGAAGATCCGCATGTTTGAGCTGGTCGTCGGCGAGATCGGATCGATCCTCGGCAACTTGGAAGGGGGCGAAGAGTTTGACGCTTTGGTGCTCAACCTGTGGCTCAAGTCGGCCGACGATAAGGACCTGGAAAAATCGTTTGACCAACTGGGCGACTCGCTCCTCTCCGCTCAGGCCGAATACCTCCAGGCCAAGGAGCTGGACGAGGCCCTCTTCGGCGAGGATTACGAATGACCGCCTCCACCGTGCAGGACGACGTCA
Organism: Pirellulaceae bacterium; assembly: GCA_035512595.1. Lineage (GTDB taxonomy): Bacteria > Planctomycetota > Planctomycetia > Pirellulales > Pirellulaceae > DATKDU01. Next base: position 5,868 of record DATKDU010000207.1, on the reverse strand, counting down.
AGCAGTTCACTACCGAGTTGCTGGAAGCGACCGGCGGCATCGTCGAGTGGTCCGCGGACGGTGCGGAAGGAACGGCGCTGGCCCCGCCTCCGGTGGCCGCGGCATTGCACGTCCCCGCCGAATCGTTTGTCCTGTCCACGCAGCCGGCGCGCGGCGGACTGAACGTTTCCTTGGGGGGCGAGTTCCTGGACCTGGCGGGGCAGGTGCTCCAGGCGGCAGTGCCGCGGGTGGCGGCGTTTCGGATTGCGGATCGTTATCTCAAAAAGGCGGACATGGCGGAGATGGTCGTGCGGACGTTCAGTTGGCCCAACGCCCGCGTCCGCGTGCTGGGGGCCGGGGCGGCGATGGTTGAGTACCAGACGTGGCATTTCCACGCGTCGCTGCGCTCGGAGGATTGCTTCGAAACGCACGTGTCGGTGTCGCTCAACGGGCGGTCGTTGGCGGCGATCGAGCTGCCCGATCTGCTGGAGGAGTATGACCTGGCCCCTGCTGTGGAAACGGCCGGCGACCTGTCCGCGCTGCTCGAACAAGCCGGCCGCCTGGCTACGTCGCGGGTGATGGCGGCCGCGGCGCCGTTTCTGGCGCGGCTGGACGCGCGGCTGGCCCGCGACCTCAATCGGCTGAAGGATTACTATAGCGCCCTGCTCAAGGAAGCAGGGGCCGTCAACCGCCGGACCAAGACCGCCCCTACGCCGGAGATGATCGGGGCCAAGCGCGAGGCGGTGCAATTGGAACTCCGCCGCAAGCAGGCCGAAGTCCGCGAGCGGTACGCCATGACCGCCACGCTGACGCCGATTGCCGTCGTCCGCTGCCAATTGCCGGCATTGGCCATGCAGCTCGACGTGACCCGCAAGCGGTCGCGACGGGAGTTCGTCGTTTACTGGAACTCGCTGCTCAAGACCCTCGAGCCGCTGGCCTGCGAGCGGTGCGGCGCGAGCATGTTTTGCGTCCACTTTACTGAAGACGAAGTCGCGCCGATCTGCCGGGGCTGCTGGAATCAGGCGTAGAACGGAATGAATTCCGTTTGCCAAACTACCCAACGGTCAACGGAATGAATTCCTTTTTACACGCAGGAACGGAATGAATTCCGTGCTACAAAAAGGAACGGAATGAATTCCGTTCTACCGGGCGTAAATATCCACCAGAAACGCCACCGCATCGCTCTCCCCCAGGTTGGCGATTTCGTGCGGCACGTCCGCCGGGTAGTGGCACGAGTCCCCTTTGCGCAGCTCGACGCTCTCGGCGGATGAGGTCACACGCACGTGGCCTTCTTCAACGGTCAAAAACTCGCGCGTCCCTTCGTAGTGCGGGCTGCTCGTGAGAATGCCGCCGGGCCGCAGCGTCAGCTCGTAGAACTCGACGTCCTTTTCAAGGTGCAGCGGCGAGAGGGTGCGGATGCGCACCAGCGGGTCGTCGCGAAACAGAAACGAGCGGTCATCGGCCCGGATCACGTCGATGCGCGGACCAAGCTTCGGCGTATCGACCAGATCGCCGAGCGACAGCCCAAACGCCTGGGCGATCCGAAACGCTACGCCCAGCGTCGGATTGGCCGCCCCGCGCTCGATCTGGCTGAGCATCGACCTGCTCACGCCCGACAGCGAAGCCAGTTGCTCCAGCGTCCAGCCGCGGCTTTTGCGCATGTCGCGGACTCGGTCGCAAACGACCTGATGGAGCGGCTCGGAAGTTGCGGCAGCGTCGATAGTTACGCCCGATCGAGACATTGGCGATTTCCAAAATAATGGAATCGTGTCTTGTAAACAGGAACGCCGGTGTCTAGTATACCGGAAACCGGTTCTCATTTCCAGGAAATCGATATCGAGCCATGAATCTCCCCGCCACCATGCCCGCCATTCGCAAACTGCACGACCGCCCGGGTCTCTGGTGGCAGGAGGATACGCCCGTCCCGCGAATCGGCCCTCGCGAGGTGCTGATTGCCGTCACCCACGCCGGCATCTGTGGCACCGACCGCCACATCTACGAGTGGGACGCCTGGAGCAAGAGCCGCGTCGTCGTCGGCATCACCACCGGCCACGAATTCGTCGGCCGGATCGTCTCCGTAGGAAGCGCGGTGACCCGGGCCACGGTTGGCCAGCGGGTGAGTGCCGAGGGGCATATCGGCTGCGGCATTTGCCAACCGTGCCGGACGGGCAACGGCCACATCTGCGAGAAGGTGGACATCCTGGGCATCGACACCAACGGCTGCTTCGCCCAGTTTGTCGCCGTGCCGGAGGAGAACATCTGGCCGGTGCATCCGGAGATTCCAGACCACATCGCGGCGATCTTCGACCCGCTGGGGAACGCTGTACACACCGTCATGGCCGCCGGCGTCAGCGGCCGCAGCGTGCTGATCACCGGCGTCGGCATCATCGGCCTGATGGCGGTGACGGTCGCTCGCGCCGCGGGAGCCGGCTTCATCATCGTGACCGACAGCAATCCCAAGCGGCTGGAGCTGGCAAAAAAGCTCGGCGCGAACGTGGCGTTTTCCGCCAGCGACGAATCGTGGCCGCAGCGGGCGCGAGAACTGACCCATAATCAGGGGCCGGAAGTGCTCCTGGAGATGAGCGGGCACCCCAAGGCAATCCGGCAGGGGTTCGCAGCGCTGCGCAACGGTGGAACCGCGGCGCTGTTGGGGTTGCCTTCGGAGCCCGTTCCGCTCGATCTGCCCAACGACATCATCTTCAAGGGAGCCACAGTGCTCGGCATCAACGGCCGCAAGATGTTCGAGACCTGGTACCAAATGGAGAGCCTCTTATTGTCGAAGCGGCTGAACCTCGAGCCGGTCATCACGCATCACCTGCCGCTGGCCGAATTCGAGACCGGCTTTGCGCTGATGCAGAAGGGGGAGGCGATCAAGGTCGTGCTCGAAGTCCCCTCGGCAATCGACCTGTCGTCGCTCCCCGCCGACGCGGCGACTGTCACGTCGTCGCCCCAGCAGCGGTTTGCGTGTACGCCGCACTAGCGGAATTCATAACTCGGGATCCCAGTGCTCGGGCATGATGTTCCCGGGCTTGGGATCCATGTGGTAGATTCCCAGTCCTTGCAGGCGGCTCAAGATGGACCGGACCGTTGGCCAAAGATCGCCCCATAGCTCCTTTTGTGCCGCGTACCAGTCGTTCATCACATCGGCTGAAAAATCGGGCGGCCGATCGAGATACACCTTGCCGAAGTCGAGAACGTACGGAGGCTTCACGAGCGACATTTCGATGACGAGCAGATCATCATCCGAGCCATAGAGTTCGGGAACCGCGAATCCGGCCAAATCGGTAATTCCCGCGTCGTGCAAGCGCCGATACGATTCCAGTTCCGTGGCGTAGTTTTTTGCGCGCGAAAACACTTTAATGGCACTGGACACGTTGGTAGACCAAATTACCCCGTCCGTGCCAAAGCCGAGCGAATCCTTGATCGTCAGGGACTGCGACACGGCATAGAGGTTGGCCCGCTTAAGGAGTTCAGAATCAGCCATGCTCATTACCGAGCGGTCGGGACATTCCGCCAAAGTTGACATTCGCCTGCACGTCGCCGGATTGAATCTCGACGTGGCGCAGATAAGCCGCCAATTCCTGATCCTCCGCGAGCCGTGCGAAGTTGCTCCTGGCAGCCGAGGTCAAGTCATTGTCACCATCGATGGCCGCGAGCAAATCTATCCGGTCGTATTCCACGAGGGAATTACGCCCCACTCGCCGCGGGTGAATTTTTGCTAGTAGGGCGTTCGCACCTTCTACTTTTTCCCCCACTCCTTCGGCAACTCCAGCGACCACACCTCGCTCGACAGCGGCTGGGCGTGGCCGCCGGCAATCCAGATCTTGTCCTGGAAAACGTAGGCCGAGTGCTCGTGCCGCTCTTTCCAGATTATCTTGCTCTGGAGTTGCTTCCATTCCTGGCCGTCGCGCGAGTACCACACGTCCTGCCAGTTCTGGGACGGGTTGTTCGACCAGCCGCCGAGGACCCACATGTGATCGCGGTAGACAACGGCGGGAAACCACAGCCGCTTGTGCCACGGCGCGGCCGCGGTCACCTGCTGCCAATGAATGCCGTCGGACGAGGACCAGACGTCATTCTTCGCATGGTACTGCGGGACGTAATTGCCGCCCCCCAGCACGTACATCTTGTCCTTCAGCACCACCGCCTGGTGGTAGGCCCGCGGCGACCACCCGGCATCAGCCGTCGCCTGCTTCCATTCCTTGCCGTCCGTCGAATGCCACACGTCGTTCTTGAGGCTCTTCTCGTCGCCAAAGTAGTAGTTCTCGGTGCCGCCGAGGAGCCACATCTTCCCCTGGAATTCGACGACTGCCGCCGCCAGCCGCGGGCTCCAGTCGGCACTGGCCGTCGCCTGCTCCCACTTCTGGCCGTCGGTGGATGACCAGACTTCGTTTGACGCGCTGTGCCCCGGCAGGCGGCCGTTGTACCAGCCGCCGAGCAGCCACATCTTGTCCCCAAACGCCACCGTCATCGGCAGGTCGCTGTGCTTCCAGGGAGCTTCCTTGGTGACCAGCTTCCAATTCTTGCCGTCGGGCGAGCTCCACACGTCGCGCGGCGGAGCGTGAAACGAATCGAACCAGCCGCCGAGAATCCAGAGCTGGTCCTTAAAGACTACTTCGCCGCTGGAATCGCGCGGCTGCCAGGCTGCCTTGCCGGTTACCTTCACCCAGTTGGCCTCTTGGGCCAGCGAGGGCGCGGCCAGCAGGGAGAGGGATAGGAAATGACCAATGACCAAGCACCAATGACCAATCGAGGACTCCGAGCTGACACTCATTGGACATTGGGGCTTGGTCATTGGTCATTTGCCTCGGTTCGCTATACTGTCGTCCCTGGAAGAACCCGCAACAATCCCACTTGCCGAGTCCTGCCATGACCCCCGAAGAACAACTGGTCGCACTCAAGCTCGAGCTTCCCCCCGCTGCCAAGCCGGCCGGCGTTTACAAGCCGGTCGTGATCGCCGGCCAACTGGCGTATGTCTCCGGCCACGGCCCGCTGAAGAGCGATGGCTCGCTGATCGTAGGCCGGATTGGCGACGGCGTCGATCAGCAGTACGGGTACGACGCGGCCCGTCAGACGGGGCTGGCGATTCTTGCCACGCTGCGGGCCAATCTGGGCAGCCTCAACCGGGTGAAGCGGGTCATCAAGACGCTAGGCATGGTCAACTGCGTCGCCAGCTTCGACAAGCACCCGGCGGTCATCAACGGCGCGAGCGAATTGTGGCGGGACGTCTTCGGCCCCGATCATGGCGTCGGCGCTCGCAGTGCCGTCGGCATGGGCTCGCTGCCGGGGAACATCACGGTGGAGATCGAGGCGATTTTCGAGATTGAGTAGAGCACTCGCTCCGCGAGTGCGCAATTCGCCGCTCGCAGCGCACCTCGCTCCGCGAGTGCTCAATTCGACGCCGACTCATGCCGACCGCCTGATCTGGCCCTGGCACGCGCCCAGGTGAGCACTCGCGGAGCGAGTGCTCTACAGTTGGGCCCGTGCCCGAACAGGCAGGCCAGCGCAAAGCCGAGGGCCAGATTGCCGACGGTCACGGCCAGCAGCAGCAGGAACCAGGCGAAGGACATGGGGGTTCAGGGGCGAGGGTTCAGGGTTCAGGGTTCAGGGTTCAGGGTTCAGGGTTCAGGGTTCAGGGTTCAGGCGATCGGCGAGCGGGGGGCGTCAGGAGATCGGCGAGCGGGGGGCGTCAGCCCCCTGATGGTCGGGGGTCGGATGCCCTTAGCCGGAGGCAAACCTGCCTCCGGGTTTGTCCGAGAGCCGGCTTCCGACTTTGGACTTTGGACTTTCAACCATACGTCGCATCCCGCCGGCCAGTGGTAGCGGTTGTCGGGATCGTGCGGCCTGCGAAGCGCCTCATGCTCCTAGCCGGAGGCAAACTGCCTCCGG
>DATKDU010000206.1:0-3829 GCA_035512595.1 Pirellulaceae bacterium | reverse complement strand
GGGAAATCCGCCTGTCCGGTTCGATGAGCGGGAAGTGGAAACGGAGCATGGTGGCGATACTGTGACACTCGCAAACGAAAGAGCGAGCACCAGGGAATACAAACTGCCACCTAAAACACCGCGCCAGTTCTCGACTCTACTAGTCCAAAATCCGCGGGAGGCGCCAGGGGGGGCGCCGATAAGCCGCGGTGCTGAAACGGCACTGATTCGGGCTTATTCAAGGAAAATCCTCTGTTTTCTCTAATGGCTTGGAGCGTGGGAGGTTAGAGCGATGCGAGCTGCGGCTGGCAGGGAGGGGCACTTATTAAAGGAAAAAATGCTACATATAAGCGAACTTAAATGCTTAATTCGCTTATCAGTGCGGTCCGATGAGGCAGGAAGCCAGGGACAGGGGACAGTAATGGAGGCGAAGACGCCTCTAGGAGTTTGCCAAGGAGGGGTCAGAGGGGTCAGAAGTGGTGCGCAAACGCGCTATATTCGGCACCAGGCAGATGCGCTATATTGTGTCGCAAGCCCTTTTGCCACATCTGGTTATGTTCGTCCATAGGAGCTTCGCAAACGCGCTATCAACTGGGGACTCCAAGCAGGCGACTGCACACTGGATAAGGGCGCATTAGCAGCCATAAACCCGGAGGCAGGTTTGCCTCCGGCTAGGAAATCTGGCTCCTGGCTCCTGGCTCCTGGCTCCTGGCTCCTGGCTCCTGGCCCCTGGCCCCCCCAGCTTCTCTCGACCGCTGCCGGAGGGCCTGCTACGTTCCGCGGCAATTGTCTCCATTTCTCGCGACTTTGCCGCAGGAATTTGCCATGCGCTCCGTGCTGTGCCTCGTTTCTCTGGGAATGCTGATGACTGTCGCCTCGACTGCTTCCGCTCAGGATTTTCGCGTCGAAACGGACGTGTTCGTCGGCGACGAGAAGAAGCCGATTGCCGAGACGCTGACGATTTTCTCCGGCGGCAGGGTGTATGATTTTCTGCTGGGCGGAGCGAGCGAGATCGCGATCTTCGATCCGGGGCACGGCCGCTTCACCCTGCTCGACCCGGCCCGCAAGCTGCAGTGTACGATCGCCAACAAGGAGCTGCTGGAGTACGTGCTGGAGCTGAACAAAGCGGCCATCGCCCAGAAAGTGCCGCTGTTTGTGGCGGCGGCCGATCCGCAGTTCGAGGTCAATGCCGAGGGGGTCGGTGCAGGCCAGGCCGCGAAGACGAAGGTCACGCTGGCGAGCAAGCTCATCACCTACACGGCCACCGGCAAGGAGCCGGACCAGCCGACGGCGGCCGACGCGTTCAAGCAGTTTGCCGACTGGTACGCGCGGCTCAACGCGGTTCGCGGCGGCGGCCCCCCCGGCGCACGGCTGGCGCTGAACCGCGAGCTGGCCGAGCGCAAGCTCCTGCCGGAAGAAATCGTCCGCGTCACGATTCAGCCCGGCCTCCGGGGCCAGAAGCTGGAAGTCCGCAGCGTGCAGAGCTTCATCTGGGCCCTCGGCGTCGCCGACCGTCAGAAGATCGAGCAGGCCGGCGATCACCTGGTCAACTTTCAGACCGTCAGCTTTGCCGAATACCGCAGCGCGGCGTCAAAGCCCGCGGCGGAGAAGACGACGAAGAGGTAGAATGGGTCGTGCGCGGCGCAGCGGTGTCGCCACTGCGTCAAATCCGAAGCACGAAGCCCGAAATCCGAAACAAGCACGAAGGAACGAAGCCCAAACGACCAAAACTTCGTAAGCGATCGTTTGACACATTTGTAATTCGTGCTTTGAAATTGTTTCGGATTTGGTGCTTCGGATTTCGGATTTTGCCTCGTCCCTGACTCATTCTTTCCGCGGCTACCCGATGTCTCTCCCTCTCGCCACGCTCCCCTTGGCCGAACGGTGGGACTGCCACCAGTGCGGCATTTGCTGCTACGGCAGCATCGTGCGGCTGAGCGAGCGCGACCGCCAGCGGCTGAAGGAGCAAGGCTGGGACAAGCACCCGGATTACCAGGGCACTGCGACGGTCGTTCGCGAAGGGTGGTTTTCGCCCGTGTATCACCTGGCCCAGCGGAACGACGGCGGCTGCGTCTTCCTCACGGCCGACGGCCTGTGCCGCATTCACAAGGAGTTCGGGTTCGAGGCCAAGCCCCTTTTGTGCCAGATGTTTCCGCGGCAGATCATTCCGCTGGGTGACAAGGCGGTGTTGACGATCCGCCGGGCTTGCCCGTCGGCCGCGCAGGATCTGGGACGGCTGGCCGAGGAGCACTTGCCCGACGTGCGGCGGTTGGCGGACGAAGGGCACTTGCTCGAGAGGCCGACGGCAGCCCCGATGATCAAGCGCGGCGAGCGGCGGAGCTGGAAGGTGGCCCTCAAGCTGCTGCGGACGGTGGAGCGGCTGCTGCGCGACGAGCGGTATCCGCCCGTGCGGCGGATCGTCCACGGGCTGACGCTCTGCCGGCTGCTGAGCGAGGCGCGGACGCGGCGGCTCGATGAGAAGAAGATCGGCGAGCTGCTCGAGGTGCTGGAAACAACGGCGCCGAGCGAAGCCGCGCCGCTGTTTGCCGAGCGCAAGGCGCCCGCGGGAATCAGCGGCGTGATGTTCCGGCAAATGGGGCTGGAATACATCCGCTTGCACCCGCAGGTGCGGATTCACAAGACGTGGTCCGAGCGGTGGAAGATGGTGCGGTTCGGCTTCGCCATGCTGCGGGCCAAGGGGAAAGTGCCGCGGCTGAGCGAGCAACTGCCGCAGCCCGAATTCGCGGCACTCGAAGAGCCGCTGGGGGTGCTCGACCCGGAGATTTACCAGCCGTTTGCGCGATACCTGGAGACGCTGGGGGCGTCGTTTCAGTATGCGCTGGCTCGCCGCGCCGGCTGGTCGATCGTCGAGAGCTTTCAGTCGCTGGCGCTGACGTATCCGCTGGGGCTGTGGATGCTCCGCTGGACCAGCGCCGGCCGGCAGCCGACGGTGAAGGACGTGGCGGACATCATCGTCACGCTCGACCGCGGGCAGGGTTACATCCCGCTGTGCGGATTCCGGCAGCGATCGCGGCTGAACATGCTGGCCGCGTCGGGCGACCTCGAGCGGATGGTGGTGTGGTATTCGCGGTAACCGTAGAGTGGCGTCAAGCTCGCCCTACGACTTTGCAACTACGCTCGCACCGTGCTCCGCCCGATCGAGTAGTACGTGATCCCGCTGCGTTGCATGGCGGCCGGGTCGTAGAGGTTGCGGCCGTCGAAGATCACGGCTGAGCGCATCCGCCGGCGGATTTCGTCGAAGTCGGGGTTGCGAAATTCGTTCCACTCAGTGTTGATCGCCAGGGCGTCGGCCCCTTCTAGCACGTCGAGCGGATTGTCGCCGTAGATCAGCTTCTCGCCGTACATTTCCCGCACGTTGGCCATCGCCTCCGGATCGTGGACCGCCACGCGGACCTGCTGGGCCAGCAAATGCTCGATCAGCACCAACGCCGGCGCTTCGCGGATGTCGTCGGTCCGCGGCTTGAACGCCAGCCCCCAGACGGCAATCGTCTTCCCCGCCAGATCGGCCCCGAAGTGCTCGTGGATCTTGCCGGTCAGAACTTCCTTCTGGGCCGTGTTGATCGCATCGACCGCCTCCAGCATCCGCGGCGGCAACCCCGCCTTCCGCTGCATCTGGGCCAGGGCCCGAATGTCCTTGGGGAAGCAACTGCCGCCGTAGCCGACGCCGGGAAAGAGGAATTGAAAGCCGATCCGCCGGTCGTGGCCAATGCCGCGGCGGACGTCGTTGATGTCGCCGCCGAGCCGCTCGCAGAGGTTGGCCATCTCATTGATGAAGCTGATCTTGGTCGCGAGCAGCGCGTTGGCGACGTACTTGGTCAGCTCGGCACTC
>DATKDU010000205.1:0-4057 GCA_035512595.1 Pirellulaceae bacterium | reverse complement strand
CTGCCGAGCGACACCGAGGATGCGATCAACCTGACGCTGACGGTGGCCGGAACCGAGTTTGCCGTGATCTTCGTGCAGCAAGCGGCGGGGGGCTTCAAAATCAGCTTCCGCAGCCGCTGCGCGGCGGACTGTAGCTTGCTGGCGGAGCAGTTCGGCGGCGGCGGTCACAAGGCGGCCGCGGGCGCAACGCTGGCCGGCACGCTGGAAGAGGTCCGCACCCGCGTTCTTGACGCTATCCGCGCCGCGATGCGATAATTACAGTTCGCTGCGGCAACTGGCCGTTGACTTGTGCCGCATCGCCCCGCCTGGCGAAAACCCACCTTGCCAAAGCATGCCTCCGGCCCTGCGGGCCACGCTTCTCGGAGAACCATGATGGCTCGTTCGCTCAATCCCAAATCCTCTGCCGATCCGCCAGCGTCGCCGCTCACGGCCCCACTGGCCAGCCAGCCGCCGCGCCGCAACGTGTTGGCGGCCATTCTGGCGACGATCATCGGCGGCATCGTCAGCCTGTTTCCGCTGGGTGCGGGCGCACTGCTGTTTCTCGATCCCATCTTGAAGGCGAAAAAGAAAGGCAAAGCGGCAGGGGACCAATCGAAGGGAAAGCTGCTCCGGGTCGCCGCCAAGGACGCCATACCCTCCGACGGCACGCCGGTGCAAGTGCCGGTGATTGCCGACCTCAAGGACGCCTGGAACCTCGAGCCCAATCAACCGGTGGGCGCGGTCTATCTGCGAAACCGGGAGGGGAAGATCGAGTGCTGGAGTGCCATCTGCCCGCACGCCGGCTGCTTCGTAGCCTACTCCGCCGAGCGGAAGGTGTTTCAGTGCCCCTGCCATACCAGCTCCTTCGAACTCGACGGCACGCGGATCATGCCTTCCCCCAGCCCCCGCGACATGGACAGGCTCGCGGTCGATGAGCAAAAGCTGGCTGACGGCGAAGTGTGGGTCGAGTTCGTGAATTACTACCCCGGCAAAGAGAATCAAGAGCCCAAGCCATGATCCGCTCGTTCCTTGACTGGCTCGACCATCGCACCGGCATCAGCCACGTCGTACACGACGCGCTGTACGAAAACATCCCCTCCGGCGCACGCCTGCGGTACATCACCGGCAGCATGCTCGTCTTTGCGTTCGTCGTGCAGGCGATCACCGGCATCTTTCTGGCAATGGCCTACAGCCCCTCCAGCCAGACTGCGTACGAAAGCGTCTTTTACATCCAGCACGAGATGACCGGCGGCTGGCTGGTCCGCGGCATTCACCACATCATGGCCCAGGCGATGGTGGTGGTGATGGCGCTGCACCTCTTGCAGGTGATTTGGGACGGAGCGTATCGCGCGCCGCGGGAAGTGAACTACTGGCTCGGCCTGGTGCTGATGCAGCTCGTGATGGGTCTGGGGCTGACGGGTTATCTGCTGCCGTGGGATCAGAAGGGGTACTGGGCGACCAACGTCGCCACCAATCTGGCGACGCTGGTGCCGTTCGTCGGCAAGGAACTACAGCAACTGGCGGTCGGCGGGAATGAATACGGCCACCACACGCTGACGCGGTTTTACGCCATGCACATGGGAGTGCTCCCGGCGCTGCTCATCATTTTCCTGGGGCTGCACGTGGCTATGTTCCGCAAGCACGGCATCATGCCGAAGGTGACGCCGGGGCGTCCGGATGACTATTTCTGGCCCAAGCAGGTGCTGTTTGACGCGATCGGCTGCCTGGTGCTGCTGGTGATCGTGCTCTTGTGCGTGATTCAATTTGACGTGGTCGGGTTGGTGCAAGGGAAGCTGGATGTGGCCACGGCAGGCGCCGAGCTTGGCGCGCCGGCCGATCCGGCGGAACAGTATTCCGCCGCGCGCCCCGAGTGGTACTACCTGTTCTTGTTCCAACTCCTCAAGTATTTCGAAGGGACGCAGGAATACATCGGGGCCCTGGTCATTCCCGGCGTGGTGATGACGATCCTGGCGCTCATGCCGATCGTCGGCAGGTTCCAGGTCGGGCATTGGTTCAACCGGGCGTTTATCGTCTTCGTGCTGCTGGGTGCGGGAGTGCTGACGGGACTGGCCTACGCGGAGGATTACTTCGTCTACGTCGCCAGATGGATGAGATGGGACAGCAAGAAGCATCCCCAGTGGCTGTTCACGCGGACGCACGAGGGGAAGGAGGTGGACGTTTTTGACAAGACGCTCTCCTCGTCCCAGGATTTTATCAAGGCCCGAGAAGACGCCGAAAAGAACGCGCATCGCATCGTCGAGCTGGTGAATCGCCGCGAGGTGCGGGAGGAAGGCGAGCTGTCGGACCCCTTGCTGGTATCGCGGCGCGGGGCCGTGGACTTGATCCGCAACGACCCGCTGACGCAAGGGCCGCGGCTGTTCGGCCAGCACTGTGCGAGCTGTCACGACTATCGCGATCCGGCCGATCCTAAGGGAGAAAAAGGCGGAGTGCGTTTTATCACGACGCAGGCTCCGCAAACCGCAGCGAAGGACAAAATCAAGCGCGACGAGGCCGGGAATGCGGCCTACGATCCGCCCGGGCTAGGCGCGCCCAATTTGTATGGATTCGGCACGCGCCAGTGGATCAAGGGGCTCCTTGATCCCCAGCAGATTGTGGCAGTGAACTTTGAGAAGCTGCCGCCGGCAAGCGACCCGCAGCTCGCCGCCCAACAGGATCATCCGGACAATCATCGGCGGATGGTGGCGGCTCCTTACTTCGGCAATACGGCCCATAAAGAAGGACGAATGGCCAAATGGGTCGAGGCGCATGCCGAGTTGCTCAAGGACGATCCCCAGAAGGCCGACGACGACGTGGATGCCATGGCCGCGGCACTTTCCGCGCAAGCGCAACTGCGATCGCAAAAGGAGCCGGATCAAACAGACGCGGCATTGATCGCTCGCGGCGTGGGACTGCTCCAAAAGAATTGCACCAACGAATGCCACCGGTTCGGCGATGCGGGACAGCTTGGCCTGGCCCCCGATTTGACCGGCTACGGCTCGTACGAATGGATGCTGGGGATGGTCAGCGATCCGACCCACGCGCGGTTCTATCGGCGCGAGAACGACCGCATGCCGTCGTTTGCGGCCGATCTGGATCATCCGGAGAAGAATTCTGTCAGCGTGCGCGAGCTGTCGCTGATTGTCGATTGGCTGCGGGGCGACTACTTCCGCGCGGATGACGAGCGCCCCGTGCTGCCTCATACGGAGGATGAAGCCCGCCTGGCGGTCCGTGCCTCTCGGACGGTCGCCGAGCCGCGGACGGCGGTCGTCGGCGGTCTCCCACCGACGGAAGGCCAGCGGGCCGAGGAGCTCTTTGCCCGCAACTGCTCGGCCTGCCACAGCCATGCCGATAGCGGCGGCCGCGGCATTGTCGCCAAGAACCCGACGGCGCCGAACCTGCATGGCTTTGCCTCGCGCGCGTGGCTGGCAGGGCTGTTTGATCCGGAACAAATCGCCGGGGACAACTATTTCGGCAAGACGGCCCACTTCGAGGGGGATATGGTGAACTTCGTGAAGGACAACCTGACCGAACTCGATGACGAGAACAAGGCCAAGCGAGACTCTATCATCGCGGCGCTATCGGCCGAGGCAGCGCTCCCAGCGCAAGCGGAGCTTGACAAGCAATCGATGGAAGATGGATCGCTCGAAAAGGGGAAGACTGCCCTGGCCGAGGCCTGGGACGCCACCTCCACCTCCTGCATCGATTGCCACAAGTATCACGACGAAGGAGACCTCGGTGGGGCCCCCGATCTGACCGGCTACGGATCGCAGGACTGGCTGGTGAAGATGATCACCGACCCCACCCACGAGGAGATGTACCGCGATACGAACGACCGGATGCCGAGCTTCGGCGTCGATCCGCCGGGGGCGAAGCAATCGCTGCTCACAGGGGAGGAGATTGACCTGCTGGCACGCTGGCTGCGCGGTGAAAACCTCGACGCGGCCGCGGCGAAATGACCGGCCGCTAGCACGCCGCGGTGCGTGACCGCAGAATCGGCAAAATCGGTACAGTTTGCCAGTCCGTCATCCGATGGAAGCCAATGAGCCGGGGGCGGTGCGCCCGCCGGCCTGTCGTTTCC
>DATKDU010000204.1:0-7169 GCA_035512595.1 Pirellulaceae bacterium | reverse complement strand
CACCATCTTCATCACCACGCGGCCGGCGACGATCATCAGGTCGCATTGGCGCGGGCTGAACCGCATCACCTCGGCCCCGAAACGGGCCAGATCGTGGCGGCTGGCCCCGGTCGCCATCAGCTCAATGCCGCAGCAGGCGGTGGCAAACGGCATCGGCCAGAGGCTGTTCTTGCGGCACCAATTGGCCAGCTCGTCGAGCTTGCTGACGACGACGTTTTCAGGAAGCTCTACCGCCATCGGAATACCCCTTTCTTCCAGGCATAGACCCAGCCCAGGAACAAGAGGCCGATAAAGACGAGCACTTCGGCAAAAACCAGGCCGCGGGAGAGTACGCCCGCGTTGAAGAGGGATGCCAGGCCGGTACCATCCGGGTCGCGGCCGGCGACTGCCCAGGGGTAGAGGAAGAGCAACTCCACGTCGAATACCAGGAAGGCAATCGCCACGAGGTGAAACCGCACGTCGAACTTGCGATGGGCGCTGTGAATCGGGTCCATGCCGCTCTCGTACGGCATTTGCTTCACCGCCCCCTGCCGCTTGGGACCGATCGCCCAGGCGATGAGCAGCATGCCGACAGCCAGGGCGGTCGCGCAGGCGGCAAAGAGGAGGATCGGAAGCAGGACGTCGGTCATAAGCCGTTTTCAGGCAAGGGTTTTTGGCGATCCGCTGACTTTGTGAATTCTATCACAAGGGGTGGCCAAAAGAAAACCCGGCGCTGGGCCGAGTTCACGTGAAAGCACCCGCTGATGGTAGCGGCGGTCCGCAGGCGGGTCAACGACCGATGTCAGTCCAAAGTCCAAAGTCAGGTTCGCCGGAACTTTGGACTTTGGACTTGTGATGCCGAACCGGCGGCGGTTGCCAACGGTCCTGAATCGTGTAGATTTGATGCTTCCGGGCGGCTAGCTCAGTTGGTTAGAGCGCCATGCTCACACCGTGGAGGTCACAGGTTCGAGCCCTGTGCCGCCCACTCCCCGTAGGACAGGTTTCCAACCTGTCCAAAGTGCAGAATTGTTCCCACGCGGTCGTGGCGGAATTGGCAGACGCACCAGCTTGAGGGGCTGGCGCCCGCAAGGGCGTGGAGGTTCAAGCCCTCTCGACCGCACTGACCCCGGCCGCAAGGTTGGGGTTTTTTGTTGCGCAAAATGAGGCAGTCATGCAACCGCATCAGCGACTCCGCCATAATTTTGCCAAATTGAAGAAGGAGATCGAGTCGGGCCACCCGGCGGCCGCCATTCTCCTGGGCTATCGGCTTGTTCGTCGCTTTCCGGAATTCGGCCCGGGATGGTTATTTCTGGGGCAGCAGCTATGCGAACTTGCGCGCTACGAGGAGGCCGAAGGTGCTCTGTTACGGGCCCTGGAACTCATGGCCAAGGAAAACCGTTGGGGAGTGCTGAAGTTGCTGGGAGATCTGTTTCGAGAAGCGGGGAATTATGCCAAGTCCGCTGATTGGTATCGCAAGCAAACCGAAGAGTTTCCGCACGATGCGACTGGCTACATCATGTTGGGCGCCGTGCTTGCGAAGTCAGGACAGTTCGATGAGGCGGCAACGATGCACCGCCGCGGTACCCAGTGCGAAATAGGCGCCATTGACGAAGCCCATTTGAACCTCGGTTTGGTCTTGCGGGCCCAGGAGAGGTTTTCCGAAGCGGCTGAGTGCTTCCGGGAAGCAATCCGGCGGGACCACGACTATGAGGATGCGAAAGTAGCGCTGTGTGACGTCGAATTGTGCCTCAAACTTTTCCCAAAACGGTCGATTTAGGCGCTGTTTTCTTGTTGAATTGCATCAGCGCGGCCGCCGTCCACTCTCCCACCGAGCGGCTACTGCGCAGCGTCAGGACCTGCCGCCGGGCAGCGGTCATTTCACTGCGGCGCGACAACATCTGGTTCAGGCGCTGCGCCAGATCGGACGCATCCCCCGGCCGATGCAACTCGCCTCCGCCAAGCTCCGCGATCATCTCCGGAAAAGCCCCGTGCTCGGGCACCACAACCGGCACTCCGGCTGCTAACGCCTCCAAGACGAATAACCCCTTGGGTTCCTCGTAAGTCGTCGGCACCGAGAGAACGTCGATCGACTTGAGAAACTCGACTTTTCCGTGGCGATCAACTTCGCCGACATACTCAAACGCCTCTTCCAGACCCGCTGCTCGCAGTTTGGCAAAGACGTCCTCGGCATACGCCCGCCGGTGCTCCCCCAGCCAACCGGCGATGCGCAGGCGAGCTTTCTCCATCCCTGGCATTTGGCGCAGCAGCATGAACGCATCCGCCAGCACGTGCAGCCCTTTCTCCGGCGCTAGCCGCGCCAAATAGCCGATCGTCGGTGGCCGGCTGTCACGGGCCGCGGTATCAACCATAATCCCCTCAAAATCCCGCGTATCAATCCCCAGCGGCACGACGTGAATCTTCTCCCGCGGAATGCCGAGGTAGGCGCTCATCTTGTCGGCATAGAACCGGCTGTGGGCCAGAAAGCCGTCGATCTGCTCCGCCAACTGACAAATCTCGGCAATCGCCTCCTGCTGGAATGGCTCCGGCAGTTCGCGAAGAAAAATGTCGTCCCCCTGGAGCATCACGACGACTGGGACACCGAATTGCTGTTTGAGGTCCGGCACGCAGCCGGCCGTCAGGACGTTGCTGAACACGAACAGGTCGGGATGCGAATGCCCGGCCAGCCACTCCACCAGCCGCTTGACTTCTTTCCGCTGAAAGCCATGACTGCCGCGAAGCATGGACACGGTCAATGCTCCCAACGTTGTGGCGTTCGTCGAAGCGGTGCCGCCCGTCGCCCAGCGGATCAGCCACGGCTGGTCGAGAATATGATCCATCCACCGCGGTAAGTAGCGAAACAGGGGGATCTTCTGCTGGAGATAGACGTTGATGCCCCCGAAGAAGACGTGGCCGTCGGCCACGCTCCGGTCGTCGGTGCGGATCGGCGTGTAGAGCGGGATGAGCTGCACGTCGTGCCCCAGCTCGATCATGGCGCGGGCGAGCGTGTTGTCGTTCATGCAGCTTCCGCAATACATGCCCGCCGCGCCGGAGGTGAGGTAGACGAGTTTCATTGCGGATTGCGGATTGCAGATTGCGGATTGGCAAACCGCCATACGGCCAGTCCAACGAGAACAGCGGCCACCGGAATGCCGACCCAGCGGGTGATGCCGGCTTCAAAGACGATTGCCCCATTGAGTGCGATAAACGCCAGATAAAGTTGCACGACCGCGGTCAGCCACGCCGGCCGGTGCTGCGGCCAAAGCCACAGCCAGGCGACGTCCGCTACCCACAACAGGGTGAACAGGTAACTGAAATAAATCCCCTCGCCGAAGGCGAAGCCGAGCATCTCGTCGGTCTGGCGGGCCGTGTCGTCCAGTGCCGACTGATGGCTCCAGTGATGATAAAACTGAAAAGCGCAGACGACGTGAGCCAAAAACAGGCCGCAGGCCAGCGTGTACAGCCAGCGGGATGCCAGCAGCCGGCTCCCAGGCGGCAGTTTGCCACTGGGCACCAGCAGCATTCCCAGCCACAGCGCGTAGGCCGCCAGCGACAGGCGAATGGTCCAGATGGTCAAGAGGGTGCCGAGCATGGGGGAAGTCGCGGAGGCGGGAATCAACTCCCAGGATACCTTGCCGCCAACGAGAAAAAACGGGCGACTTGACCCTGATTTTCCCCGCGTGTTATAAGCGCATCTAGCGGCAACCTTCGGGGGTTCGGACCGGAACGACGAGTCAGGCGTTTATGGCAGGATTCACGATGCGTGTGCTGGACGGCGCTGATCGGGGGCGCATTTACCAGAATTTGGCGCCGCCGATCACCATTGGCCGCGAAGAGGGAAACACCATCCAGCTCAACGACGAGCGGATCAGCCGCTACCACCTCAAGATCCAGGAAGATCACAACCGCCTCGTTCTCACCGACCTGGAGAGCACCAACGGCACCAAGGTCAACGGCGAAGAGGCACAGCTCAAGATCCTCCGCTACGGGGACATCATCTCTGTCGGGCGCAGCGTCCTCCTCTTCGGCTCGCGCGACCAGATTGCCGAGCGGCTGGCCCGGCTGCGATCGGGGGATGGTCCGGGGGCGGACAGCCTGATTGCACCCGAGCAGCTAGACAAAGCGGTCAAAGCGTCGAGCTTCGACTTTGAGCTGAACTGGAACGAAGACTGCGACCTGCAGGCGACGCTGCACGCCTTGGAGCCGCCGGAAGTCCCCGAGCGGATGACCCCCGGCCAGGCGGCCCAACTGTGCGAGATGCTGGAGTTCCTCCATCTGCGGCTGCGGAACCTGATCGATTCGGTGAAAGTGCCGTCGGATGCCGAGCAAGTGACGCTCGAGCTTCGCCAGTGGCAAGCGATCCTCGATCTTCAGTCGCGGCTGGCCGAATACCTGCGGCAGATCGGGGAGCCGTAGGAGTGCCAGGGGGGACAGACGGCAGGCGGACGGGCATTGCTTTGCAAATCAAGTTGCGTCTTTGATACAACCGCTGCCACCGACAAGGCTTTGCAGACACCCGCAAAATGCGTGTGATCGAATTTGCCAAACCCGCCCTGTGACCTACGTTTTCATTGCACCCGCCTCACGGAACTGCCCTACCGAGTCGTTCCGCAGGGGGTGCCCAATGTGGGGTCAATTGTCTTTCGCTTGAGGAAGGAGGCGCGTTGTGCAGAGACTACTTCGTCTCTTGAAGAGCGAGGACGGACCAACTGCCGTTGAGTATGCCGTCATGCTCGCGCTGATCGTTGGGACGGCTATGGGCTCGATTCAGTTTCTGGCCCAGCAGACCGGAGCCTGTTTCGACCGTTGCAGCACCGAGATTGGGAACGCCATCAGCAGCGGCAGCTAGTTTTGCCTTCGCCATACCATCGGCCGCGGACTATCGTTCCGCAATCGCGCGCCAGCGCGGTTGCGGCTTTCGTCCGCGGCCGATCTTCTTGGTGCCTGGCGGCGGGGCACAAGCTAGGCTTGAGTGCCGGCTATCCTCCGGCGGATCCTGACTGACCGCGACGGAGTTACCCCGTTGTCCGGCCCCATGACAACTGCCCCGCCTGAAGGGCTGCTTGGCCCGCTGGTCGCCAATGCCGACCGGCTCTATTCGCTGCCTGCCGTGGCGCTGGAGGTGGTCCGGCTGACGAGCCAGCCTTATCTCGACACGCGCGAGCTCAAGACCTGCCTGGAAAAAGATCCGGCGCTGACGGCCCGCATTCTCAAGGTCGTCAACAGCTCGATCTTCGGACTGCCGCGCAAGGTGACCGACCTGGCGCAGGCGCTGGGGCTGTTGGGCATCAAGCCGCTGAAGATGCTGGTCCTGGGCTTCAGCCTCCCCAAGCAGTTATGGGAGGGACTGGAAGCAAAGACCGTTATCTGGTACTGGCGACATTCCCTGGTCAAGGCGATGGCGGCCCGCGAGCTGTCGGCCTCCTTTCCGGTCAACGACGGCGACGAGGCCTTTCTGGCAGCGCTGCTCCAGGACGTCGGCATTCTGGTCCTGGTCGGGCAGCTCAACTCTCCCTACCTTTCGCTGCTGGCCGAAGCCCGCGGCGATCCTGAGGCGCTGCGCGAGCTGGAAACACAGTCGCTCGGTTTTGACCACGTCGAGCTTGGCGCGAATTTGCTGGAGAGCTGGGGATTGGCCCCGGCGCTCCTCAAGGCAGTTCAATTTCCGCAAGAGCGAGCCGCCGTTCAAAGTTTGAGTCTTCCCGACCGCAGCACGGCTCAGGTGCTGCACCTGGCGCATCTGCTGGCCAGCGTGCTCGACGATCCGGCCGGTCCCGCGATGGGGCAATTGCTCGAAGCGGGCGAGGCGTATTGCAGGCTGACGGTCGAGGAGGTTCGGCAAGTGGCGGCTGTCGTGCAGGAAAAAGTTCGCGACCTGGCCGGGATCTTTCAGTTGGAGCTCCCCGGCGGCGACAGTTACGCCGACCTGGTGGTCGCCGCACACCGAAATCTGTCTGATGTTTCCGCCGCTGCCGGCGCAGTGCTCGCCTGGCGCAATCGCGAATGCGCCCTCCTGCTCAAGACACGCGATCTGCGGCAGGAGCTGCTTCAGGCCGCCGTCGCCGGCGCACGCGGCTTCACCCCTATCAAGGAGCCGACGCACCGCAGGACCGCTCTTGTCTCGGCGACCGAAACCTTGCGGGCCCGAGCTGCTACGGAGTCAGCGGTTACCGAGCGATTGCCGCTGGCGGCGCATCCGCTGCTGGTGCGCCGCGTGGCGGATGCCATCGCCCGCTGCCGTGCCGCGCGCAGCGCACTGACGCTGGTGTTGGTGGCGGTCGATGACTTTGCCCTCTGGCTGGCGGAGGCCAAGGCGGACGATCCGGAGCAAGCGGCAGCCGGAATCACGCGGGGGCTGACGTTGTGGACCGACGATCGCGGACCGGTCTGGCACTTGGAGAACGGGCACTTTGCCTTGCTGTGGGACGGCGCCGATCGCGATGAAGGGGGGGAGTTGATGCGGCACGCGCTCAAGGAGGCGCAGGCCTGGACGAAGCAGCCGTCGGCGGAGTTGATCGCCGGCCCGACGTTCAGCGCCGGCGTGGCGACGCTCGAAGTTCCTTCCAAGAACTTTCCGCCGCAAAAGCTGATCGAAGGAGCCCAGCGCTGCCTGGACGGCGCTATCTTGTCCGGCGGGAACACCGTGAAAACGATCGCCCTGTGACTTTCCCTCTTGGACACGTAGGACGGGCTTCCCAGCCCGTCACTGGCTCGCGGCGGGCTGGGAAGCCCGTCCTACAAGAGGTTATGAAACTCGCTCTAGTCACTTAGGGCGTTGTGTCCGCCGTTATCCCTTGCTCGGCAAGAACGCTTGGGCCTTCCGCCTCGCGGCCGGGGTGATAATACCTGCGGCGCGCTTGCGGCAGCCCGAGCACCTCTCCACTGATAGCGCGAAAACGCAGCCCTGCCGAGCCGACTTGCATCGCCGCCGCCGGCGTAGCCTCGACTGTAAACTATTGTATACATCTGACTTCCGCCGCCCGGCCGGCTGCCCTCCTCGCCGCAAGTCCGATTCAGGCATTCTGTCGGATATAGCGCGTTTGCGCGCCGCGGCGCGGCTGCGTCTCTTCCGGCGCGATAAGGGGATATAATACCCCGATTGGGGGACTCCTGTTCATCACCCGCGGCCAGCCCTGCCGAACGCTCATGGGCGGACTTCTTTCCCTAGCCGCCTTCCAACCGGTGGCTGGGGC
>DATKDU010000203.1:0-3082 GCA_035512595.1 Pirellulaceae bacterium | reverse complement strand
GCGAGGACTGGCCGGGCAACCAAGTCCCGCCATGCTCTTGGCGCTGCGGAAGCTGGAAGGAGCCGGCGATATGACCGCGGCCGCGCTGCGGCTGAAGGAGATTCACGCCCTGGCCGCTGCCGAATTGCCGGTGATCCCGCTGTGGCAGCTCGTCGATCACTTCGCCCATCATGCGTCGGTGAGCGGGATCGGCCAGCGGCCGGTGAGTTTGTATCAAGATGTCGATCGGTGGCAGGTCGAGCTTACGCTTCCTAGCGAATGAATGAACGCGCATCGAACCAGCTTGAATATCTTCGCCGCGCTGCTGGCCGCCACTTGGTGCGCCAGCGCGAGTGCCGCTGATCCGCCTCCGGTCTGGGAGCTATGGCCCTACCACGTTCAAGTCGTCGCGGCAATCGATGACAGTCCGCTGCTGCCGCCGCGGCTGAAGGAGCAGCTTCCTGCGCTTCTCCATTCGCGAATTGCCGCGATCGAAAGGGGCACTTGGAAGCTCGAGGTCACCGCCGCGCCGGCGGACCTGCGGCAGGAGATCCTTGCCGGCATCGACGCGATGACGCAGGAATCGCTTCCCGCCACGGCAAGCGACCTGGACAAAGTGATCCTGCTGGCAGTGGCAGCCGACGATGGGGGCGTTCACATCCGCGCCCGCGAGCTCGACGTCATCACCGGCCTGTGGAACGCAACGGTAACCATCGACTCGCGGCAGGCGGACTATGTGCCGCACGCCGCCGTGCGTGCCGTGCTCACCGCATTCGCTCCGCTGGGGCGGATTGAAACGAGCGACGGCCAGACCGCGACGCTGCGGATGCGAGCCAGCGGCCTTGCGCCGCATGGCGATCGTCCACTGGCCGGCGAGGCCGCCTTTCGGCCGGTGCTCGTGGAGTGCGATGCCAAGGGGGCCGTCGTCCGCGGCAAAGGCGAGCTGATCGACTGGACCTACCTGACGGCAACGAACGCCAGCGGCGGCATCGTCGAGTGTCGCGTGCAAACGGCCCTCGCCGGCGAAGTCATTCCCGAGTACCACCCGCTGCGGCAGCGGTGGGCGCTGGGCGTCAGCCGCTCCACGGCCCCCACCAAAGTCCGACTCGTGAGCCGCGAAAGCGACGCCCCGCCGCTGGAAGGAATCGAGGTGCTGGCGGAGGATAAGGCCGGCGATCGGCCGATCCCGATCGGCTCAAGCGACCGCCGCGGCGAAGTGCTCATTCCGCCAGGCCCCAGCACCGTGCGGACCATCGTCGTCCGGCAGGGGGACGAGGTGCTGGCCCGACTGCCGCTGGTCCCGGGGCTGACCTCGGAGCTGACGCTGCCGGTGAGCTACGACCGCCGGCTGATCGAGCTGGAAGCCGTGCTGGCTCAGCTTGCCGACGACCTGATCGATGCCGCGGCCCGCCGCGCCGTGCTGGCCGCTCGCCTTGCAGCCGCGGAAGCAGCCGGCCACAGCGATGCTGTCGCCACGCTTAAGCAGCAGTTGACCGCCGCGGCTAGCGTCGAAACGTTCCTGTCCCGCCTCGACCGCCTCCAGCAATCGGTACAATCGGCCAGCCCGGCCACGCGCCGCCGCCTTGAGCCCAAGCTGACCGAGCTGCGCAAGGGGATCGACCAGCTCAGGTAGGGAGACCGGTCCTGTCTACTTGGTCCCTGGTACGCGGTACCCGATACTCAAAGTCTACCTGAACCCTGAACCCTGAACCCTCCCTCCCATGCGACTGGCTCTGTTCAGCACCAAGCCCTACGACGAGCAGTTCTTCACCGCCGCCAACGAGCGGTTCGGCTACGAACTGGTCTTCTTCGAAGCGCGGCTCGATCAGACGACGACCACGCTGGCCGCAGGTTTTCCCACGATTTGTGCTTTCGTCAACGACCGGCTCGACGCGGCCGTCCTGACAGCACTCGCCGCCGGCGGGACGAAGTGGATCGCGCTCCGCAGTGCCGGCTTCAACAACGTCGATCTGGCCGCGGCCGACAAGCTGGGGCTGAAGATCGTCCGCGTGCCCGCCTATTCGCCGCACGCCGTCGCCGAGCACACGATCGGCCTGATCCTGACCCTCAACCGCAAGCTGCACCGCGCCTACTCCCGCGTCCGCGACGGCAATTTTTCGCTCAACGGCCTCCTCGGCTTCGACCTCTTCGGCCGGACGGTGGGGATCGTCGGCACCGGGCAGATCGGCGTCTGCGTGGCGGAAGCGATCAAGGGTTTTGGCTGCCGCCTGCTGGGACACGACATCGCGCCGAACCCCAAGTGTGTGGCGCTGGGGATGGACTATGTCCCGCTGCCGCAGCTTCTGGCCCAGTCGGACATCATCACGCTCCACTGTCCGCTGACCCCCGAGACCCGCTACCTGGTGAATGCCGACACGATCCGGCTGATGAAGCCGGGCGTGATGCTGATCAACACCAGCCGCGGGGCGGTGATCGACACGAAGTCGGTGCTGGAGGCGCTCAAGAGCGGCGTGATCGGGTACCTGGGGCTCGACGTCTACGAAGAGGAGGCGGATTATTTCTTCGAGGACCTGTCGGGCGAGGTGATCGAGGACGACACGCTCGCCCGGCTGATGACCTTCCCCAACGTGATCATCACCAGCCACCAGGCGTTCTTCACCCGCGAGGCGCTGGAGAAGATCGCTACGACGACGCTCGCCAACGTCCGCGACCTGGAAACGGCCGGCTCGTGCGCCAACGAGGTCCACAGCCAGCAGGTGCGGGGGAAGGGAACGTAGGACAGGTTTCCAACCTGTCCTGTGGATGAACGGTTTGGGAAGTGAGTGGTGAGCGGTGCGGCGAATCGCTCACAGTGGGCGACGGCGGCGGCGGGAACTGCCGTTGGCGTGCGGCTTGAGGCTCGTCACGAGCAGCAGATCGATGATTTCGATGGTGCCGTCATCTCGCCCGACGCCGATGGTCCGTCCCGGCGGTGCGATGGCCAGCATTTCGGGGTGCTCCACGGGAAGCGACCGGCCGTCCGCGAGGTTGATGTCGAACGGGTGAAAGGGTTGCGCCTGGTGCATTTTGCGGAGTTGCTCAATGGTCATGGGTGGACTCCCTCGGGCTGGGACGTAATCAATTCTAATGCGGGATCGGCCCG
>DATKDU010000202.1:0-7013 GCA_035512595.1 Pirellulaceae bacterium | reverse complement strand
TAGAAGTGGTTGAGCGGCTTCTTCTCGATCGGGTCGATGCAGAAACCGGTGCTGCGGCCGTAGGTGGTGAGCACCATCTGGCCGTCGCGATTCTCGCGAACGAAGCAAAAGCCCTTGTCTCCGGGCCGCAAAGCACATTCGCGCGGGCACAGATCGCAGACGATCCGCCCCGGCTCGTCGGTGGTGTGCCACCAGCCTCCCAGACGGGCACCGTCGGGGAGCAATGGCATTTCGGGCGGTAGGATGACAGTCTCGGACA
Source organism: Pirellulaceae bacterium (assembly GCA_035512595.1). Taxonomy (GTDB): domain Bacteria; phylum Planctomycetota; class Planctomycetia; order Pirellulales; family Pirellulaceae; genus DATKDU01. Next base: position 6,754 of record DATKDU010000202.1, on the reverse strand, counting down.
CGAATACCTCTCCCTCTCCCTCTGGGAGAGGGTCGGGGTGAGGGTTTGGGGATCGGTTCTGACCTCTGCATTTTACTGTGCCGGCGAAGGATGGGGACGGGGCGACGTGGCAGCGGCGGCGACGACGCCCTTGAGGAGAAACCTCGTCGCACCGCCGCCTGACGCGAACTACAACGCCTGTGCGGCGCCCGCAAACATACGGAACTCCTGTCCACATAGCCACTTGCCGCCGAATTTCGACGAGTCGAATATAACGCCCCGAATGGGGGGGTATTCGGCCTGGCCAGCGGAGGGCGCAAGGGCCGGATGGCCGCCATTAGGACCATTTGTACACAGCCTCCGTTTCCGGATGCCGATCGGGGTTGTTTGACACCAAACGGGGGGTTCTGTCAAACAACCTGGCAAATCGCGCAGCTTCGGGTATTTAGCGGATTGTCAAGGATCATCGCCGCCGGCACCTGGGCCGCGGGGGACCGGCGCGCAAGCTGCCCGCCCCGCGGCTGTCTGGCCGCTGGCGGAGATAGCAAACGCATGTCCACTAGACATGATACGAACAAGTGGACAAATAGTCCACACCCGTCAAGAAAAAGTCTCGCGACCGGCCTCTGCCAACGGCCGTTTACGGCTGTTTGCCTTTTCGGCCCGCCGTTTACGGCGGGGTCGCGAAGTCACCACGCTCCCCTGAGTGATGCCTACACTAAAAGGATTTCGTAATTCAGAGCGCGGGCACAACGGTCAAGCAGCGGCCGAACCGCTGCTTCATGTTGACGGGATTGGTAGCCGATGAGCGGGCCTTCCCCCGGCCGAACAATGAAACTCAAGAAATCTTCCGACGCCATGTCATCAGCTACGGTTACCGAATAGGATCGCTCCCGACCAGCAACCGCCGCATCGATGATTGCCTGTGGCGCTTTCAACTCAATCAGTTTCGCAATCATGTCGCCAACATCGTCCGCCCCTTGCTCCGCGTCGGCGTCGCAGAATGCAAACTCCTCGCGGAGGCGGTGGACCACCTCCTCTGGCTCGAGAAAATGGCGACCTTCGGGGGGACAGAGTCGGTGTGACATAGCTGCGCGATCCTGCGATGCCGAATAGTCTACGGTTAGTAGAACAGCGTGAAAAAGAACCAAGCGACGCCCAGCATTGAAACCGCCTGTGAAGCCGTGAAAAATCGCCGATAGGTGTCCGGCATTCCCAACGCCTTCAGCCTCCAGTGGTTCCAGACAGCAAGGACAATGATGTAGGCGGCCAGCAGACTGAAGTAGCCGGCCGAAAGGAGCGTTGGATCGATGCCAGCCCTGATGAGGAAAAAATAGCCGCCAATCAATACGAGCAACAGGATCAATGCATAGACCCGCTGCGCGGAGAAACCATCCATCAGCCGCACCTTTTGCTCGTCCGATAGCGTGCGATACCCTCGCTCGTTAATGATTCGGGCAGCAATCAGTCCAGTCAAAATCGCGATGTAACCTGACAATTCCATCAGCGACTCCCCTCCGGCATGGTGAATGGATCGCGTTGCCCGGATCCCTTCAACCCGTGCATTCGGCGTGACCGGCAGTTGTCGGCCCACCGTCCGGCGGCAATCGGCGGCCTGACTCGCATCGGGCTCTTGCCGCCATTATTCTAAGGGATGCGACGACTTGGCGGGAAAGTCCGCCTCGGGAGGGATACAATGCGCCCTGGGTCGTCTGGCCATTCAGGGGACCGGCCGCTAGACAGAGGATCGCCGCGATGCAGTTTCGCCACTATCGGGCAGCCGTTTTGACCGCGCTGGTCGCGATTGGTTGTTCTCAGCCAGCCCTGGCCCAAACCGGCAAGAGCGTGCCGCACGAAGGGTACTTCGGCGGCTTTGGCCTGTATTACGACGGCCGGTTCTCGGACGCCCGCAAGTACTTTCGCGACGCCGCCCACGGCGGCTTTGCCAGCACCGAAGGCCGGTGGATCGATTCGATCTGCTTCCACACGATGATCGGCGAGTGCTACTACCAGGAAGGAAACCTGGCCGAGGCGCTCGACCAGTACAGCTCGGCAGTGAAACTGTTCCTGGCCCATCGCGACTGGATGCTGCGGGCCGAAATGCCGCCGAATGTTGAGCCGGAATCGAACTTCCGCACGACGATCACCTGGGGTAAGAGCACGCGGGCCACCAAGCTGGGCCAGTTCGGCATCCGCGGCGGGCGCTATAACTTGATCCAAGGGTCGCTGGACGGCGGAGCTGCGGCGGCCATGAAGGGCGGGGTCATCGCCCCTCCGACGATCTACCCAGCCTACATTGCCGAGATCGTCCGCTGCACCAGCGTCGCCATCTTGCGGCGGGCGGAGATCCTCGGCCCGGCCAGTGAGCACGACCCGATCACGGCGCAGGTCCTCGATGCGTGCCTCCGCCGCCCTGGCCCGCCGAACCACTGGTCGCAGTCCTGGATCGAGCTGCAACTCGGGGCTGCCTATGTTGCCGCCAACCGGCCCGCCGAAGCGGCTTCGGAATTCACCAAATCGCTGATGGCGGGCGGGCAGTACGACCACTCGCTGACTTCGCTGGCCCTGCTGGAACTGGGCAAGCTGGCTTTCAAGCAGGAAAAATACGACGCGGCAATCACCCTCTTCCTGGAAGCAACGTACACCGGCGCACATTTCGAGCGGTTCGACGTGATGGAAGAGGCCTTTCGCTACGCGTCGATCGCGCACCTGGTGAAAGGAGGGCAGGGAACGCCCGCAGCACTGGTCCCTGCCGCCGCCTGGTCGCGGCAAGGGCGGGGACGCTGCCGGCTGCTGCAAGCCTCGCTGTCTACGTCGCTGGGGGAGATTCTGGCGGCCAATGGCGACCTGTCAGGGGCGTCCGCTGCTCTCGGCCAGGCTCGCAGCGCGATGACCCGCAGCGACATGCTCACGAGCCAGTTCGGCGCGCGGTTCAACTACGAATTCGCCAAGGTGCAATTCATGGCCGGCAATCAGACGCCGGCCAATGCGGCACTGGCGGCGGCCATGACCTTTCAAAGAGGCGCATCGCGGCGTTTGTTTCAGATCGCGCTGATCGACAAGCTGGTGACAGACGGCACACCCGGGATCACCGAACGGACTGCCGACCTCTTGTATACGAACATCCTCCGCGAGCCGACTGCCGCGGATTGGGTCATCGAGCCGATGGAGACACTGGCGGTCCTGTCGCACGCGCATCCAGCGCCGTATGAACACTGGCTGGAGATCGCCCTCTCGCGGAAAGAGTATGAAAAGGCGCTCACCATCGCCGACCGGATTCGCCGGCACCGGTTCTTTGCCACCTTGCCATTGGGGGGCCGGGTGCTCGCTCTCCGCTGGGTGCTGGAAGCGCCGGATGGAGCGCTCAACCCTGCGGCCCTGCTGCAGCGCCAGGACCTGCTGCTCAAGTTCCCCAAGTACGGCGAGCTTTCGCGAAAGGCGCGAGCAGCGCAGACCGCGCTCGACAAGCTGCCGCTGGTTCCCGAGGAGGACGCCGCCAAGAGCCGCCAGAAGAATCTGCTGGGTACCCTGGCCACGGCCAGTGCGGGGCAGGAAGCGATCCTTTCCCAGATGGCCCTGGCGCGCCAAGCGTCGGAATTCGTCTTTCCTCCCTTGCTCGAAACCAAGGAGATCCAGCGTTCGCTCCCCGAGGGGACGCTGGTGCTCGTCTACATCTCGACTTCGAGAAACGTTCACGCGTTTGCCTTGTCGCGGGAGAATTATGCCTGGTTCAAGCTGGCGACGCCGGCGAAGGTGAAGTCGGACGTCATTGAGCTCCTCAAACAATGGGGGCACTTCGATCGCAATCAGCCTGTGGGTGCCGACGACCTGCTCTCCAGCAAATGGAAGCAAGCGGCGACGCAGCTCCTGGCCCAACTGGCCAATAACACCAGGCCCGAGGAGTGGGCCAAATACAAAGAGTTGGTCGTCGTTCCCGACAATGTGCTGTGGTACCTCCCCTTTGAGGCGCTGCAAGTGCCGAAGGAGGAAGGGACTACGGATCTCGGCGCGATGCTCAACGTCCGTTATTCCCCCACGCTGTCGCTGGTGCTCCCGGACAAGCGGGGCCGCCCACCGCTGGGGCGGACGGCCATTTTTGCCGGCAAGTTATGGGTTCGCGACGACCCGTCGGTGACAGGAGAGGTCGCTTCGCGGCTGATGACGACGGTGGACGGTACGTCCGTCCTGCCGCCAACGCTGCCGGCGCCGTCGTCGGTGATGGCCAGCCTCGTGCAGCGTCTGGTCGTGCTGGGTGATCTCGACGACGCGGACAAGGGGCTTTATTCCTTAGCCCCCATGCAGACCGACAAGGGAAAAGCGGGGAGCAGTTTGTCCGACTGGTTCGCCCTGCCGTGGGCCAATCCGGAGTCGGTCGTCCTCCCCGGCTTCCATACCGCCGCGGAAAATGCGCTCAAGCGCGGGGGGACCGGAGACGAAATGTTTATGACGATCTGCGGGATGATGTCGGGGGGGACGCGGAGCATTCTCATCAGCCGCTGGCGAACCGCCGGCCAGACGTCGCTCGACCTGATGCGCGAGTATGTGCAAGAGCTGCCGCACTCGTCCCCTCGGGACGCCTGGCAGCGGAGCCTGGAACTGGCCAAGGCGGGGGTCATCGATCCCGCGCTCGAGCCCCGCGTGAGGATGACCAGCGGCGCCAAGGAGCTGCACGCCGACCATCCGTTCTTCTGGGCAGGCTATTTGCTGGTCGATTGCGAGCCGCCGCTGGGTGCCGCGTCTGATCCGAAGGTGGAAGATAACGTGGCTGGCGAAGCGAAGGGCGAGGAAAAACCGGATCCATAAACCGGCTTGCCCTGAACGAATCCCAAACCGTTCGTCATGGAGGAAGCAGAAATGCCCAAGCCCGATTTCGTGTCACGCGAGTGGTCTCGGCGCGCCTGGCTGCAAGCCGCTCTTTCCGGCGGCACCGCCATCGCCACCGCGGGATGGCTCCCCGCTGCATTTGCCCAGGAAGCAGCCGCCAACAAAAAGGGGCTCATCGTCCTGTCGCAGGAGCCTTTCAATGCCGAGCCGGCGCTTGACAAGCTGGTGGCACAGCATCTTACGCCCCTGGAGCATTTTTACGTCCGCAACCACGGGCCGATTCCCGATCTGAAGACCAGCACCGGCACGCTGAGCATCGAGGGGCTGGTGGAAAAACCGGGGAAGCTGTCGCTGGCGCAGATCAAGGAGCGCTTTGAGGTTGCCGAGGCTGAGGCGACGTTGACCTGTGCCGGCAATCGCCGCCGCGAGTTCAACACCGAATTTCCCGACCGCAAGGTCGGCGGCGTGCAGTGGGAAGCGGGGGCCATCGGCAACGCCCGCTGGCGCGGGGCCTGGCTGGCCGACGTGCTCCAGGCGGCCGGCGTGAAGCCGGAGGCCAGGCACGTCTGGTTCGAAGGGGCCGATCCGATCAAGGAGAAGGATGGCAGCGAGGCTCCCTTCGGCGGCTCGATCCCTATCGAGAAGGCGATGCGCAAAGCAGACGGAAACTCCAACGGGGCGCTGCTGGCCTGGCAAATGAACGGCCAGCCGCTGTCGGCGGAGCACGGCGCACCATTGCGGACCGTCGTGCCGGGGTTCATCGGCGCTCGCAGCATCAAGTGGCTCAAACGGATCGTCGTCAGCGACCGCCCGTCCCCCAATCATTATGTAGCGGAGGCGTACAAAATCGTCCAAAGCGACAGCCACGAGGAAGCCCACGGCAAGGAGCCGATTTATCCCTTCGTAATCAATGCGGCCTTTTGTCTGCCGGCCGCTGGGAAGGAAGCGAAGGCGGGCATGGTGCGTCTGGCGGGCTACGCACTGCCCACTGGCGACAGCGGGGCTCGGATCGAGAAGATCGAGATTCGCCAGGGGGACCAGGTGCTCGCGGAGGCCCGTTTCGAAGAAAGCCGCCCCGATTGCTGGACGCTATGGCAGGCGGAGGTCAAGCTCGCGCCGGGCAAGCCGACGCTGGCGGTGGTTGCGACCGACTCGGCGGGAAAAACGCAGCCCCAGCGGCCGGAATGGAACTTCAAGGGTTACAACTTCAACGGCTGGCACAAGGTGGGAATCAAGGTGAGCGGCTAGGGCCTGATTTTGGAGCGGCAATTTTGACCGGCGCAGTTTGGGAAAGTTGAGAAGCGCTGCTGTTTCTCCACGGCGTGGTGGATTCCACCCTGAGCCGGCGAACCAGTGGAAGCGCCGCTACGCCGCTTCAATCCGCCGGTTGCTCCCCGGCTTCTCGGCGGCGTCCTCGTCGCTATCGACGGGCGCGATCTTGAGCGTCGCCTTGCGGCTGATGCGGCGCTCGGGGATGAAGCCTCGCTTGCCGGTCTGGAGGAACTCGAGGAACAGTGCCGCTGGGCCGGTGCTGAAGTCCCTTTCGAGAACTTCGAGCACCTCGCACCAGCGGAGCCCCTGGCGATAGATAACGCGATAGGCCGCTTTGAGCTGGAGCAGGTCGGCGGCCGAGTAGCCGTTCCGCTTGAGTCCGATGCGATTGAGGCCGACCACCTCGGTCTCGCCCCCGCCGGAGACCATCACGTACGGCGGCACATCCTGCACCACGCGGGCCAGGCCGCCCACCATGGCGTACTGCCCGACGCGGCAGAACTGGTGGATCGCCACGCCGCCGGAAACATAGGCCCGATCGTGGATGTGAACGTGGCCGCCGATCATCGCGTTGTTGACGATGATCGTGTGGTTGCCGATGCGGCAGTCATGGCCGACGTGGGCGCTCACCATGAGGTAGTTGTGATTGCCGACGACCGTGGCGGCGTCGTTGGCGTGG
>DATKDU010000201.1:0-6038 GCA_035512595.1 Pirellulaceae bacterium | reverse complement strand
ATGTACTCAACTCTGCTCTGTGGAAGCGGAATAGGCAAGCCATCCTCGCGCATGCCCTCGATATGAAACTCTATAGCTTCGCGAATTTCCACCTCCGCCTCTTCGACCGTAGCGCCGGTAGCAACGCAACCCGGGAGATCCAGCACGAACGCCGAATAATTCCTTTCTGTTTTTTCGATCACGATGGCATATTTCACAGCCCACGTCAATTCTTGAGTCCAGCTTGTTTCAGGATGCTGTTCAGTGTGCCAGGGGCGAGTTCAGCGCTAGGCTTGCCCGGGACAGTTACTCGTCCCGTCTTGGAACCATGCTTGAACTGGCGATGACTCCCCTATGTCGCGACGAGAAACCAGCCGTCTTCGTGAAGCATCTTCAGAACCTCGCTGACTTTCACCGAGCCAGCATACCAGGGATGCGTCTCCCTCGGCAGTGGCCGCAAACGGCATAACGGCCGGCCGATCATCTGCGGGCCGCGCAGCGGACCGTCAGGTGCAACAGTGTGTTATGCCGCTACTTTACTCTTCACTCTCGTTGCTCGACTGCCGACCCAATGCTTCGACGGTCGCCAGCAGCCGGTCCAGGTCGCCCCGGCGAAAGACCCGACCGTCGGCGACGACGGCGCGGATCTGCTGCGTGTTGCGGATGTTGTCGAGCGGGTTGGCATCGAGTAGCACCAGATCAGCGAGTTTGCCGGGCTCGACCGTTCCCAAGGAGTCGGCCATCCCGAGGACGCGCACCGGGTTGATTGTCGCCGTCTGCAACGCCTCGAGCGGGGTAAGCCCGGCCTCGACAAGCCGATCGAGTTCCACGTGCAGGCTGATGCCGGGAACCTGGAAGGGCACTCCGACGTCCGTCGCCGCCAGCAACGTGACACCGGCTTTGTTCGCCACTCGAGCACCCTTGAGCTCCAGCGGAATCATCGGCCTCAGGATCGACTGGAACTCCTGTGTCGCCTGATCAGCACTCCATTCCTCCCAGTTTCGACGAATCGCTTCGGGAACCAGTTTCATGCGGGTCGTATCGGCGAGGATAGAATTCGCATCCACGACGTGGTGGTAAGCGAGGAGATCGACGGTTACCGCTACGTTGTTTCGTCGATAGGCCTCGAGCGCCGAAGTGCACGTGGCCTCGTCCCAGCTGTCGTAAAGTGCGCGCATGTGGCGAAACATGACGAGGAACTGCTCGCTCTCGGGAAGACTGTCGTAGGCTGCAAGCACTGCCGCAAACCGCCTTCGTTCAACGTCAGCATCGGTTGCGCAGGCCGCTGCGATAGCATCCGGATGCTCGACCGTGCGTTGTCCGGCCGCGACCGCCTCTTCCGGTGTGATGCGGAACGGGAGGTGGCCGTCTACGGGAATGCCCTGGCGACGAGCCTCGTCAAGGATCGCGAAGTAGGCCTCACGGGAGAGGTTCTCGTAGACCTTGACAAGATCGGCACCGTGCGACGCCAACTGCGCCACCACGGCCCGAGCGTCCGCCGCAGTGCGGACCACCACCGCGTTGCTCGCCAAGGGTGGATCGCCGACGAGAGAAGGGCCGGAGTTGAGGAACCGGGGAGGCCCGGCAAGCTCCCCCTCGGTCAGCCGGCGCTTCACCGAGCTGGCCAGCTCGAGGGTCAGGTCACCGGTGCCATCGTTCATATTGCGCACGCCAGTGACGCCGTGAGCCAGGAACAGCGGGAAGTGCCACTCCCAGGCGGCGACCGACTCGATGGGTGTGTCCAAGGCCACGTTGGCCACCGAGTGCACGTGCATGTCCCAAAGTCCGGGGATGAGGTAGCCGCGCAGCGCATCGATCACCTCCGCGTCGTTGGGTACGCCGACCTCGTCCGCCGGACCGACGGCCGTGATGCGGTCGCCCACGACGAGGACCGTCTGGTCGGCGTGGAGTGACCCATCCGTCACATCCACGACGGTGGCGTTTCGGATCGCCACGGTCGGGGGCCCGGCCTGCGCGCAGGCACTCAGCAGCAGGCAGAGGATGGCCAAGAGGTTCTTCATAAGCTCACCTCCCTGAGCGTGATTCGCGAGGCGGCATAACGAATTAGCTCAGCCGCCGGACGCGCCAGCGGGCGGTCGGCTGGAGCTGGGGTTAGGCGCACAGTGCCGGCGATCAGCATCACAGAATCCGTTGGGCGGAGCTTAGAAACTGGTCTTTCTTTAGTATCTCCAGCGCGTTTGCCACCCCCTCGCGTACCACAAAACGGAGCTCATAGTCGGGATCTATGGATTGCAGATTAGACTCATTGTATCGACCCAGGATGAAACGGTCACCACCCCCGAGCGGTACGAGGTGAAAGCGCTTGTCGGCCTTTGCTCCGGAGCGTCCGATTCCAATGTGGAGACGGCCGCCCTCTTCCCAGACCCGGAAGGCTTCGAAGGCATCGTCGTCGGGTTCCTTGGTCTGATATGCTCCTACGTAACGAGCCCGTTCCTCTGGCGAAAGTTCGACCTCTGCCACGTGGCGTTCGCTCGCCTACTCCATCAAACGATCAATGCCAAGGCCAGGTTGGTGCTCGAAGAGACCGCTCATTCCCACCCGGTTCCAGAAAGCGTCTCCCCACGGGCCCCAGCGCGAGTGCGTGAGAAGGATCACGATGGCATCATCAGCCGGGAAGGCTATAGATTGCGTGCCGTCACCGCCTCCGTGACTGAAAGGTCTGATGTCTGCGCCATCAATCTCGTCGAGAAACCAGCCGTAGCCGTAGGAAAAGAATTCGCTGATTCTCCCGTGAGGCTGCAGTGCCCCTTTCACGGTCTGCTCCGAGAGCAGCCGCGTGCCCTTCCACTCGCCCTTGTTCATCCACATCGCCATGAACACCGCATAGTCCAGAGCCGTGGAGAAGAGGCCCCAGGCAGCAGGATAGAAGGTCCACCCTGACCAATCTGAGGCCCAGCGCAGGTCGTAGGCCCCGGCCCGCTCGTTCCAGCGGTACCAGGGATTCAGCCGCGCTCGCCACGCCGGTTCGGACGAGAAGCCCGTGGAGGTGTCTCGGAGGCCGAGCGGCTGGATGATACGCTCTTCGGTGAATGTGCTGATCGGCACACCCGTCACTACGTCTACGATATACCCGGACGCGGCAAAGCCAAAGTCGGTGTACTGGTACGTCCCGAAGGTCCCTGTCGGCGTTCTCGAAGCCCAGTCCTCGACCCACTCGCCGAGCGATTCATGGTCGGGGGTCGGATCGCCGAGGTCCTCATCTCGGTTGGGCTGAGTGCGCCTAACGAAGAAGCTCAGCCGCCGAACGCGTCAGCGGACGGTCGGCTGCAGCGGGTGTTAGGCAGCTCGTCTGCGTGCTAATCGCCAGCGGGCGCAGATCTTGATGAAATCGCCCGAAAGAGTGACTTTCCACTGAGCGCTGCAGCCGTGCCGCCAACACAGAAACCAATTAGCAAAATCTCTGCAACCCAAACGACGGAAACCACGAGGTCTATGAGAATATAGATGCCCATAAACACGACCATCCCAAGGGGCAGGCCGGCGATCCAGAGAACAAGCCAGCGCGTCGCCGCGATCCCCTGGCGACGCAGCGAAAGCCATTGAATGATTGCCGTCGCGAGCAGACCACCTCCCACAACTGTGAAGGGTTCCACGGGACCAGGGATATCTCCCCAGATTGCCGTAAATGGCCAGATCAACAAGATGACGGCCGCGAAGCCAAGGGGGCCGGCAAGGATCCAAGTGCAAACTTGTGGCCATAGGCCGCGCACGACCAATGCCTGGCAAGAGGTCAGGATCGCTCCGGCCAGCGGTAGCCCGACCACGAGCCCGATTTTAAGCAGTTGCTCTGCATACTCAGGATTCTCTGCTCCAAAACTCTCTGCTGCTTCAATCGACCAATGCTGTCCGAAGTCGAGCCCGAAACCCAGAAACATCAGAGTCTGAATGAACGCAAAGAAGCCAAGTGCCATTCCACTCGCATTGGCGATGGCCCATCCCAGCAGCAGTTTTCTATCTGTCATTGGCCTTCCCCTCGTTGCGTCATTTGGATCCGAGGACCCGAAACCAGGCCTGGGCGGAAGACCTGTTTCAGGAGACCTGGCTGCGAGTCGTCGAGCGCGGCTCTCAATACGACGCCCGCTGGCGCTTCCAATCATGGCTGCTGGCCATCGCCCGGAATTTGGCGATCGATCATGCTCGGCGCAGGCAGCCTCTGTCCCTTGAAGATTCGGCATCCGCCGCAGAGGGTGAAAGCGGAATCTCGCTGCTCGATCGGCTCCCAAATTCGGATTCCGACCCGTTCCAGCAGGCCGCAGGACGTGACGAGCAGGACCGGTTGGCCGATGTGCTCGGCCACCTCCCGACCCACTACCGGGAGGTCTTGACGATGCGTTTTCACGAGGAGTTGCGGTTGGATGAGATCGCGCACGTAACGGGGGCGCCGTTGTCGACGGTGAAGTCGAGGTTGCTGCCGACCTGCCCGGCCTGTAATCAGGCGGTGTCGCTTGCCGATCAATTCTGCACTCAATGCGGAGCGCCGGTGCGGGCGGGTGAGAGGATGGCTTCAGGAACATGAGTCGATCGGACTCGGACGGACCGGAGTTTGGAGGCGGGTCGGGGCTCGCTCTGGTGCAGCAGCCGCAATCGTCAACGGAGCCCCGCGGGAAGCCGGGGGTGAGCCGCCGCCGCCGGCGAATTGTTCCGTCGACTCAGAGTCGAAGAATCAGGGTCCCCGGTGGCCGCTCACCCGGCACGTCCGGTGTCGGATTCCCCGCTGCACTCGACACTCTTTCAGCGTGGCAGCTTGCTTGACGCGCAGGGCGCCAACAGATAGATTGGGCTTCGCCGCTCCACGGGACGACCCTCGGCGGCTGGAAGGCTGATGTGCCCACCCGGATGCCCGGCAAACCTTTATCAAGGAAGTGCGCCATGACTGACTTGCGATTTGTTTTGTTGCTTTTGCTCTGGACGCCGCCTCCGTTGGCGCTGGCTCAATCGGTGCAGGAAGAGGAATTCTTTTCCGCGGTGCGCCGCGGGGATGCGGCTGCTGTGCAGGGGCTGCTGGAGGCCGGCGTCAACGTGAACGCGACCTTCCGCTATGGCGCCACGGCGTTATTTCCCGCCTGCGACCGCGGCCACGAGGAAATCGTCCGGTTGCTGCTTGTGCGCGGCGCCGAGGTCAACATCCGCGACACGTTTTACGGGGCCAGCCCACTCACCTGGGCGGCGTCCAAAGGCCACGCCGGAATCGTCCGGCTGCTGCTTGAAAACGGTGCGGAGGACTTGGATCGCGGACTGATGAACGCGGTCTCGAACGGCCGTGCTGAGGTGGCCCGTGTCATGCTGGCCCGCGGCGGTGTGAAGCCGGATACGCTGACGGCGGCGCTTGCGGCCGCCCAGCGCAACGATCACACGGAACTCGCCCAAATTCTGGAGGAGGCCGGCGCCAAACCGCCTCCCAAGGCTGACTTCGAAGTAAACGCGGACACACTGGCGCGCTACGCCGGGGAGTATCGCAGCGACGCGGGCTCCGAACTGAAGTTCTTCGTGCGCGAGGGCAAGTTTTTCGGCGGGCCTGCCGGGCAGGAGCCGCTGCCGCTGAACGCCCTTGACGAAACGACTTTCCGACCGGGAGAGCTGGTCGACGTGAAGCTGGTCTTCCACATCGAGGGTGGGAAGGTGAGCGGCCTGGTGCTGCATCAGGGCGGCAGCGAAACAATCTTCAAACGGGTGGAGGAGACTGACCAATGAAGCGCCTCGCACTGATCGTGCTCTCAATCAGCTTGACCGCCACCGGAAGACCGCAGGATGGTTCGGACTCCGCCAAGGACAACTGGCCGAGCTTCCGGGGGCCCGACGCCACAGGCATCGCCCACGGACACCCGGCTCCGGTCGAATGGGACGCCGAGAAGGGAGAGAACATTTTGTGGCGGACGCCGATTCCCGGGCTGGCGCTGTCGAGCCCGGTGGTTTGGGGCGAGCGGGTGTTTGTCACCACGGCGGTGAGCAGCGACGCAGACGCCGGGTTCCGCCACGGGCTGTACGGCGACGTGGAGCCTTCGCCGGACCTCTCCAACCATTCCTGGCGTGTCTATGCC
>DATKDU010000200.1:0-20214 GCA_035512595.1 Pirellulaceae bacterium | reverse complement strand
CCACTGGTGCCGGCCGTATTTCTCGCGAATCGACTCCGGCTCCTGCGACAGGTCGAACGCCTTGGCCGCGTCGCCGGTCATGACCATCGATGCCGCTTGCTGGCGCTGCACGTCGATTTGTGCCGCCGAGTCATTCGTCACCGGCGGTTGCTTGCCGCCAAGCTGCGTCAGCAAGTCGAGCCGCGACGACAGCCGCTGCGAAGAGAGTTCATCGCTCAACCGCAAATTGCGAACACGGAAATCTTTGTCGTTCGGATCGGCATCGACGACGAACGGATCGTACTTGACCCCCAGGCAGCCACCGTATTGTCCCGGCGTGATGTAGACCGTGCTGTCGCAGTGCGGATAGGGCGTGATGACATACGGCGGCACTGCGCCGCTGTAGCCGTCGCGCTGGGCCAGCCAGCCGACGAGCGTGCCGAAGCTGGGAATGTCCGTGCCGCTCGGGTTGATGAGCGTGCTGTCCTTGGTGTAGGGCTTGCCGACGATCGACCAGTGCATGCCGCCGTTGTGGCTGCTGTGCTTGTGATGCACGCTGCGGACGATCGCCAGCTTGTCGGCCCGTTTGGCCACCTCCGGCACCAACTCGGTGAACTGAACGCCCGGTATCGCCGTGTCAATCGGCGAAAAGATGCTGCGGACGCGATCGGGCGCCAGGGGCTTGGGGTCGAACAGGTCGATGTGGCTGGGCCCGCCGCAGTTGAAGATCATGATCACCGAGCGGGCTTTGCCGCTGGGTGCTTTGGCCAGCGCGGCCTGCGAGAGCCCCGACCAGAAAGCGCTCACGCCCGCGGCAGAAGCGGTCAGAAAGCTGCGGCGCCCAACTGGCGGGAAATCCACCGGCATTCGATTACTGGCCATGGCGCTCGTCCATCCATTATTTGACGAGGATTGCTCAAACTAAGCCCCGGGGCCTTAACATCAATCGTCATTGATGATAGCAGATCGTAACCGAGTTGGCCTCCCGAGGCAAGAAAACAAAAGCGCCCGCCAGGCGGAGTGCCGCATGGCGGGCGGTGTGATTCGAGGATGATGGCCCGGACATTCGTGGACGAGGGCCGTCAGGCACAGGCCCTCACGAAATCTGGCCCGGTGGATCTTGCATATCGCCCCTCCTGTGATGTGGGAGCTGCTGTCAAATCGGGTCGCCGTTTGGATGCATCCAACGACCACTGATCTAACCAATTCTGCTCCATTCTAGCAAGGCTTTTTTGAAAAATCGCGAGGCAATTGGCCAAATTCGGTCCACCGCATGCATGTCGTGACGGCTGGGCAAGAACTGCCGCCGTTTCCCTTCGCCGCCGCGTGATATACTGGTGATCGCCCGCCCCATTTCCCGCCAAAACTCGATGCGGAGACGTACTCCGCCCACCAACACAAGGAAATCTGCATGTCTCGCCTCGTCTGGATCGTCGTCATCGCCCTGTTGCCCGGTGCGCTGCTCGCCCAGGAAGAAGTTCCGGCCAAGGGGGCCAAGACCAAGGGGGCCAAAGCGGCCGCGCCGGCGCTCGGCAGCGTGCAGGATCAGGCCAGCTATTCCATCGGCGTGAACATCGGCCGCAGCCTGGCGGAAGAGGACGCCGAAATCAACGCGGAGCTGTTGATCCAGGGACTGCGCGACGCGCTGGCCAAGAAAAAGCTCGCCCTGACCGATGCGGAGATGCAGAAGGCCGTGGCCGCTTTCAGCAAGGAAGTCCAGGTCAAGGCGGAAGCCAAGGCCAAGGAGCTTGGCGAGAAGAACAAGAAGGAAGGGGACGTGTTCCTGGCCGAGAACAAGAAGAAGAAGGGGTTCACCACCTCCAAGACCGGCCTGCAATCCAAGGTGATCAAAGCGGGCGACGGCAAAAGCCCCAAGAAAACCGACACGGTCAAGGTCCACTACCACGGGACGCTGATCGACGGCACGGTGTTTGATTCCAGCGTCGAGCGGATGGAGCCGATCGAGTTCGAGGTCGATCGCGTCATTCCGGGCTGGACCGAGGCGCTGCTCGGCATGAAGGTCGGCGACAAGTGGCAGATCGTCATTCCCTCGGAGTTGGGTTACGGCGAGCGCGGTCATGGACCCATTCCGCCCAATGCCGTGCTGGTGTTCGAGGTCGAGTTGCTGGGGATCGTGGAGTAAGGCTTGTCCAAGCCGTGCAGTCCGTAGTTTTTCGCTTCGGGCGGGCTGACGCGCGCAGGGTGCATTTTGGGCGTGGGAGGATTATCATTGAGAAACGGGCCACTTGACATGTCCATCGGCCAATGATGACCAAACGCACTCCACCCGAGTTAGCGAGATTTCCAGCCGCAAAACAAAGGCGGATGGATCGACTGCTCGAGAAAAACCGTGAAGGCACCTTGAAGCCCAGCGAAAAGGCTCAACTGACAAAATTGGTTGCCGAGGCCGAGCGATTGATGGTCGATAATGCGCGGCGGCTGGAAGAGTTTTCGCGCGGTGAGCAGGGGCAGCCACCCAGATCCTCAATCCCCGTCACCGTGTGGGTGACGCCGCACGGCCGCCGTTGGTGGTAGCCACGGATGAAACACCGATCTACACGGATTAACCTCATCCGTACTGCAAACGGTGAAAATCTTTGAGCGCTGCAAAGACTCTGGCCGCGGCGAGGTTGACGCGGGCGAGGGAAATGGAACTCAAGTCCACCTAGCGCTCCAGCCGGGTACGGTCCGCGAAGCAGGATGGGCGCCCGCGGCTTTTTCACGGAGGCACAGAGACACGGAGGCACAGTGCAGACATTCATCCTTGCTGCTCTGTGCCTCTGCGCCTTCGTGCCTCTGTGAAAAAACCGAACGGCCGGCATCGGGTCCAAGGATGGACACGCCGAACGCCGCTGGGGCAGCGTGGTGCGACTCATCGGTTGCGGCTCGGCCGCGCCGTGCAAATCCGTGTTTCATCTGTGGCTTCGACTCTCGGGACCAACGCTGACTGCGTTCACGCCGTTTCCACCCGCGGAATCTCAAACCCCTCTCGCGGCTTTCGCGCAAACAGGGCCGTTGCCTGCTCGTCGCCGACGAACTGCTCGCTCTTGGGGTCCCACTTGATCGCGCGCCCCAGCCGGGCCGCGATGGCCGCCAGGTGGCACGTCCCCATCGCCTGCACGTGCGAGTAGACGTCCGACACCGGCAGTCCCCCTTCGCGGATGCAGCGGAAGAAGTTTTCCTTGTGACCTTCGTAGGGCTTGCCTTTGTAGAGGGCAATCGCGTCGTCGTCGGTGTACTTCCCTTCGTCCCAATTCTCCTCGATCGGCTTGCCGGTGATCTTGCCGCGGTTGACGAAGATGCGCCCCTTCGTCCCCTCGAACAAGACGCCGTTGTCGCCGCGGCTGGTGATCGTCATTTCAATGCCGCTGGCGTACTTGCACTTGACCGCGAAGTCGTGGCTCGTGTTGTAGCTGTCGTCCACGCTGGGGTAGCCGTCCTGGAACTCGACCGGGTGCTTGGCGTCGGTGCCGTCGATTTCGATCGGCCCCATCCCTTCCTTGTCTTCGCCGATGGCCCAGGTGGCGATATCGACGTGGTGGGCCCCCCAGTCGGTGAATTTGCCGCCGGAGTATTCGTACCACCAGCGGAACTGGTAGTGGCACCGCTCCTTGATGTAGTCCACTAGCGGCGCCTGTCCGAGCCACATGTTCCAGTCGAGCTCCGCGGGCGGATCGGACTTTGCAAACGGCCCCCCCTTCGCGCCGCCGTCGATGCCGACGGTAATCGTCTTGATGTCGCCAAGGAGCCCCTTTTGAACCATGTTGATCGCCCGCAGGAACCGGCTGCGGTCGCTCCGCTGCTGGGTGCCGATGAAAAACACCTGCTGGTCGTACTTCTGGCACGCATTGCGAACGAGCTGGTTTTCCTCGAGCGTGAGCGTCAGCGGCTTCTGGCAGAAGACATGCTTGCCGGCCTGCAGCGCCTCGATGGCGATCTTCACGTGCCAATGGTCGGGGGTGACGACGCTGACCACGTCGATATCGTTCCGCTCCAGCACCTTGCGGTAGTCGCCGTAGGCGTCGGCCTTCCCTTTGCCGATGTTCTCCGCATTCCGCGCCTTCTCGGCGTGGTTGGAATCGACGTCGCACACCGCCAGGATGTCGCCAAAACGTGCATGGTGCGACGCATCCCCCGATCCCATGCTCCCCACGCCGATGCAGCCGATCCGCGGGCGATCGTTTTTTTCCTGGTTGGCAAACGCCTTCTGCGACCAGGTGAAGTACGGCGCCGCCACACCGGCGGCGGCGGCGACGGCGGTTGACTTGAGGAAATCGCGGCGGGAAGGAGATCGGTCGGACATGGTCGGCTCCGGGTGGTAAAGGAGAAGGGAGCGGCGTGGACTCAGGTGGCTATTGTGGTCGATTCGAATTGCAATTGCAAAGCGCCGGCGCACCCTGGGGCTTGCCATTGCAGGATAAACCTCGCCGCTCACCCTGGTGCGTAACCAACGCGATACCACACCCGCACAATCTGGTGCCAGTGGCTGGGGGACTCGCCGCTGGTGCCGAGGGCGCCGTCTTTGGTCCCTTCTTCCCACGTGTGCCAGATGTTGGGGAGCACGACCGTCTCGACGTGCATCAACTGCACGTCGTTCTCCTTGATCCAGGCGTTGGCCGCCTCCAGCGCGGCATCGAACGTCTCGTACTCGCCCGGGGAAAAGAACCCCGGCGGCGCGGTCATTTTCGGGACGAAGTCGTGGTAGCGAATCATTCGATTGCGGATTGCGGATTGCGGATTGCGGAATGCGGAGTGAGCTGATGCCGGCGTCAGTTTTTGACTTCGCGGACGTTCTTCAGGTCGATGTTGTGGCTGCCGATGTGGACGCGGTACGAGCGTTTGTCCTTGTCCTGGGGATCGACGTCGATCGTGATCTTGTCCACGACGCCGGCGACATTCTCGTTCTGGTCGGTGAGGGCGGTGACCTGTTTGCCGATCAGGCTGCTGGCGGTGGTCAGGTTCTGGCCGGCTTGCAGGACGGCGAGGGTCTCGGACAGTTGGCTGGTGGCGGTGATCTGGCGGATCTGGCCGATCTGCTCGACGAGCTGCGTGTTGTCCATCGGGTTGAGCGGGTCCTGGTTGGTCAGCTCGGTGATCATCAGCTTCAGGAACTGATCGACGTCGAGGTCCTTGATGTCGTGCGGCTTGTTGTCGGCCGGATTGGACGGCAGCGTTTGGTTGATTGCGGAGATGGCGGCCATGGGGGTCCTCGGTGGTTGCTGGAAAGCCGCGACCAGTGGTCGCGGTTTTAGATGATGACGTTGAGTGAAGTGGCTGAATCGGCGAGTGGCTGAGGGGGAGAGGGGGAAAGGGGGAGAACTTGTTCGACCCGCCCCATGGCTGGTCTTTCTCTCTCCCGCTCTCCCTCTCGCCCACTCTCCCACGTTGGCCCCTGGTCCCTGGCTCCTGGCTCCTGGCCGCGCTGCTGCATCAGGTCCACATCAAACCGCTCGATGCGGATCCCCTGCTCCCCCAGCCTCTCGCGAAGCGTGGGCAATTGTTCGATCAGCGCAGCACGGGCGACTTGCGTTTCCGCTTCCAGCTTCGCGGTCATGACCCCGTCCTGGACGCGCAGCTCCAGCCGCAGCGAACCGAGCTCCGGCGGGCTCAGCCGCAGCGTCAGCTCGCCTCCGCGCTGCTGGGCGATGTGAAAGGCGCGGGCCACGCGGTGCAGCAGCCGCGGCGAGTCAATCTCGACCGGAATTGCCGCACGAGGCGCTTCAGCCTCGCGAAGCGACGGCGTGTGAAACGGAGCGCCGCGCGCGGACGAAGGTTCTCCCGCGGTAACGATGGACGAAGAATGGCCCAGTGCCGGCGCACTTTCCCGCGGCTCGGCCGCTTGACTGGAAGGGACTTCGGTCGGGTCGATCGCCGGCCTCGCCGGCAGCCGCCTTTCGTCGCCGCTCGTTTGCTCGGCCAAACGGGGCTGCAAGTCCAATACGGCGGTCGCTGCTTGATCCGGCGTCTCTTCCGCCTCCAAGGCCGCATCGCCGGCAAGAAGTACTTCGTCGCCGGCAGCTAGCGGCTCGATGGCGGCCTTTGTCTGCGTCTGGTCCTCGGAGGGGATCGAAACCTCGACTTCAGCAGCAGGCAATTCATCTGCACCAGGCCCACCGGCGTCGCTCGGCATCCCAGCGGCCGGCACAAGCCCGGCTTCGTCCGCCGTCGGCATTCCAGCCGCCGGCATTCCCGCAGGTCGCTCCGCACTCACGCCGACATTGGCATCCTCTGCGGCGGCGACAGGCTCCGCCAACTCCGCTGCACGAGTCTCCGCGCCGACGATCGTGGCGATAGGGACGGCCAATGTGACCGGATCGACGGCCAATGCCGCCGCTAATGCCGCCGCCTGTGGCGCGGCGATCTGCTCGGTTGTCCTCTCTTCCTCGTCGATGCGGTCGTCCTGGCAGTCGTCCGCCGGCAGGCCGCACTGAGCAATCGGTGGATCCGGCTCGTGCCGCAGGGGCGCATCCGGCGGCGCGGCCTGGGCCTTGCGCTCGGCCGGCGTGTCGCGGAGCAATCGCTCAAACGGCGGTCGTCCCGCCGGGGGCGGCGCCGCTCCGTTGTGCTGCGCCGGCTCGCGCGGGGGGATCGATGAGGCTGGTTCGCTGGTCTTCATGGGGCTGCTTATCGCTGGGTGCGGGAAGAGGGGAGGAGGCTGGCCCGCGTGTCGCGGATCAGGTCCACTTCCGGGGCGCCGAGCCGAATCTCCCGCAGGATCTCCGCCAAAGTCGTGGCCTCGTCTTCGCTCTTGAACTCGCCCAGAATCTTCCGCCGCTTGTCCAGCGGCATGGCCTTGAGGATTTTCACGATGTCCTGCATGGCGTGCTCGTTGCGTCCGTCGGGCGAATCGTCGAGCATCTTGAGGATCTGCTCCTTGGCCTGCTTGGGCTGAATCGCCTCCAGGGTCTTCTGCACCTCCAGCAGCGAGACCTCCAGGGCCGTGCTCTCCATCTTCTTGAGACGGATATCGAACGTTTCCTTCCACAGGTTGAGGCGCTTGTCTTCGGTCTCGATCTGCGCGCGGATGTTGCGCAGGTCGGCCAGCCCTTTGTCGAGCGCCGTCTCGCGCAAATCGAGGTCCAGGCTGGTGAGCATCCGCCGCTGGGCCACTTCGACCAGCGACAACTGTTCCTGGTTCGGATTGGCCGCCGGACCGGCCGCGGCGCCCCCCGTCTCGGGAAAAATCCCGTGCAGTGCCGCGTACATCGCCAGCACGCGCTGGTCGGCAAAGGCCCCTTTCCACCACAGCATGCCGAGCCAGACGGCCTGCGCCAGCACCGTGCCGATGCAGAACCAGACGAGCAAAAGTCCCAGCCCGTGGAGGTATTTTTTCATGGATCGCCCCTCCGCTGACGGAAGTGTCCGATCGTGGCGACTTCATCGAGCTGCCTGGTCTCGAGCTTGTCCAGCCGCCGCTGATGCTCGGCCGCCTGGCGGGACTGGAGTTTTTCCAGCACGCGCACCTGCCGATCGGCTTCCACCAGCACCTGCCGGCGGCGCTCGACCTCGCGCTCGATCTGCGACTGCTGCGCGGCAAGCTGACCCGCCTGGGCCTTGAGGATGGCCGCGTAGCGATGTCCGTGGATCAGCCGATCGATGTTGCTGCTCCCTGGAGCGGCCACGCGCCGCAGCGCCGCCAGGTTGTCTTCCTGCTCCGCTGTTAGCGACTGCCGCTGGCCGCGCACGATTTCCGCGGCTGCCAGCGCCTTGGCCAGATCGCTGCGCCGCTCGTCGCGCTCGGCGAGCCGCAGACGCAAGAGGGTCGTTAGTCGGAAGCGGAAAGCGGACATAGGCTGCTGTCATTTCGCACCACCGACCCTGGTCGGTGGAAATGTGATTGGATGGCTAGAAAGCGGCTCCCCGAAAAATTATTCATTCCCCCTTCCGCCGCGAAGCGGCGGAAGGGGGAATGAAGGGGGGTGTTTCGCTTCTAGCCTATCAGTCATAATTCCACCGACCAGGGTCGGTGGAGACGATAGGTGTGTTGATACTTCGCTAGGTTTTCCGCGGGCTGGCTGCCGCAACTGGCATCGGAATTGCCGCCTTCTTCGCCGCTGCACACTGCTGCGCCAGCTTCAGCAGCTCATGGCGGGCGGTCTCCACGCTGGAGCCGTCCTGAATCGCTTGCCGCAGATAACGATGAATCTCCTCGCGCAGGGCGATCGCCGTGTCCACCATCGAATTCGCGCCGGCGCGGTACGCGCCGATCGAGATCAAGTCTTCGTGGTCGCGATACGCGGCCAAGAGTTGCCGGATGGTCATGGCCGCGTCTTGCTGCTGCGGCGGCGTGATGTCGGGGAACAGCCGGCTGATGCTCTCCAGCACGTCCACGGCCGGCCAGTGGGCCTGCGAGGCCAGCTTCCGCGACAAAATCACGTGCCCGTCGAGCAAGCCGCGAACGGCGTCGCTGACCGGCTCGGTCACGTCGTCCCCTTCCACCAAAACCGAATAAAAGGCGGTGATGCTCCCCAGAGAGCTGCGGCCGGTCCGCTCGACCAGCCGCGGCAGCATGGCGAACACGCTGGGGGGATAGCCGCGAGTCGTCGGCGGCTCGCCGGCAGCCAGGCCGATTTCCCGCTGCGCCATGGCGAACCGCGTGATCGAATCCATGATCAAGAGGACGTTTTTGCCGCTGTCCCGAAAATACTCGGCAATCGCGGTCGCCGTTTGTGCCGCCTGGACGCGGAGCAGCGCCGGCTCGTCGCTGGTAGCCACGACGACGACGCTGCGCGACAATCCCTGCGGTCCCAGGTCGCGGTCGAGAAACTCGTTGACTTCGCGGCCCCGCTCGCCGATGAGTCCGATTACCGTCACGTCGGCCGACGTGTAGCGGGTCATCATGCCGAGCATCACGCTTTTGCCGACGCCGGAGCCGGCGAAGATGCCGATCCGTTGCCCCAGCCCGCAGGTCAACAAGCCGTCGATGGCCCGCACGCCGGTGGAGAGGGGCGCATCGATCCGCGGCCGCTCGATGGCCGGCGGCGGCCGCTGGTTGAGTCGCACGCGATCGGCCAGCAGCGGCACCGGCTTGCCGTCGATCACCCGGCCGCGGGAATTGACGACGCGCCCCAGCAGCTCTTGACCCACCCGCAGGTGCCGCGTGGTCCGCGCCAGCCGCACCCGATTGCCGTGCCGCACGCCGGTCATCTCGGCCAGCGGATAGATGAGCGTGGTCCCGTCGCGAAAGCCGATGACTTCCGCCTCGACCGGCCCGCCCGAGAGGCGCTCGATATGCACCAGGGAGCCGACCGGTGCTGGAAACCCGGCCACCGCGGCCGAAACGCCTTCGGTGCGGACGATGCTACCGGTCAGCCCGGTCGGCACGACTTCCGCGAGTTGTTTTGTGAGGGCGTGCATCAATCGAGAAGCTCCTCGGTGATTCGCGCCAGTTGGGCTTCGAGCTGCTGATCGATCGAGCCGAACTCGGTATCGACGCGGCAGCCGCCGGAGGAGATCGCCGGATCGGCGACGACGCGGACTTCGGCCAGCGAGCCCAGCTCGCCGGCCAACTGGCTGACGCGGTCGCCCAGCGTCGCCTGATCGTCGGGGTGCAGCCGCAGCGTGATCCGCTCGTTGCCGGCGGCCAGGTTCAACGCTTCGCGCACCAGATCGAGGGTGATCAGGGGCACTTTGTCGATTTCCCGCCGCACGATTCGCGAGGCGATGGCCGAGGCGACGCGGAGGGCGTGCTGTTCCCAGTGCCGCTGCCACGCCTGGCGGGCGTCGAGGATTTGCGTCACGGCCTGTTTGAGGGCCGGGATGAGCGAGGCGAGCTGCTGATCGATTCGGGCCTTGAGGGTCGCTTCAACCGCTTTCAAGGCGGCCTGACGACCTTCTTCCTGAGCCTGCGTGCGGATGCGGGCCGCTTCGTCGCGGGCTTTCTTGATGATGGCGTCGGCCTCGCCGCGGACCTTCGACAAATAGGCGGTGGACATGTCATCGAACTGGAACGCGACCGCCGCGGTCCCTTCGTGGGGAGCGGTGCGAGTGCCGGCTTTGATGATTCCAGCCATTCGAGGCGAGTGAGTGGTGAGTGGTGAGTGGTCAGGCGGCGGCAGCGAAGTGTCGGGATCGGGGGAGGGAGATTTCGCCTTGGCTGGCCAGATCGCGGGCCAGGTCGGCGAGTTGGCGCTGGGCTTCATCGATCTCCTTGAGCCGCAGGGGGCCGGGATGCGACAGGCGGCTCTTGAGCTGGGCCGCCTCGCGGGCCGGGAGCACCGCCACGATCCGCTGCGTCAGCCGCACGTCCGCGTCGATCAGCGCCAGCGCCAAAAGCTGCTCGCGGGCGGCGGCGGCAAAGCACGCCAGGTCGCGATCGCTCAGCAGCATCAAATCCTCGAACTCCACCAAAGGGGGCGAAGGGCTCGCCGCCGGGCGGCCGGCCAGCGGCTGCTCGTGCAGACTCGATTCCAGGCGGTACTTGAAGGCCAGCACCTGGCCGTCGTCGGTGCCCGCAGACGAGAAGGCGCCCGCTGCATCCAGCCGGCTGGCGAGCTGCCGGTCGTGCTGCGCCAGCCGATCGAGCCACTGCCAGCGGCTTTGCCCCGGGAGCGAGGCCAGGATCGCCTGAATGCCGGCCAGACTGGCCGAGCTGTGCGCGGCGCCGTGAACGAACGGGGCCAGGCGGCGGCGGAGCTCGCATTCCAAGTCCGACAGGATTTCCGGCACGGGCATGATCAGCCGGGCCATGCGGGCGAGCGCTTCCGTCGCCACCGCCGGGGGGAGGTGTTCGAGCACGCGGCCGGCAATCTCGGGCCGCAGGTGCGCTACGATGACCGCAATCGTCTGCGGCTGCTCCGCCGCCAGCACGTCGGCAATCGCCGCCGGGGGAACGCTGGCCAGAAAGTCGAACGTCGGCAGTGGCGCGGCGGGAAGCGGCGAAGCGGGCGACGTTGACCGCTCACTTGCCGCTGCGATCGCGCTCCATTCCGTCTCGACGCCGCCGTCGTCTTGAGCAACTGCTTCGCTGCGGCCGAAAAACTCGGCCAGCACTTCTTCCTGCTCTGCGGCGGTCACGTCGTCCAGCTCCATCACCGCGTGCCGCACCTGCGCCGCCAGTTCGTCCCCCATCGGCTCGAGAAGCGCGTCGGCGTCGCGCGCCTCGAGGAGCGAAACGAGAATGGCCGCCTTGCGAATGGAATCGGTGCGTGTCATCGATGTGGTTCCTGACTAGGCTGCGTCGCCGATCCAGTTGCGGAGGATGGTCGCCGCCGCGTCTGGATCCTCCTTGACCAGCTCTTGCAGCTCCTGCTTGAGATTGGGCCCCGTCATTTCGAAGCGGCGGCGGAGCATCTTTTCCGGCTCCGCCGGTTCCTCGTCCTCGTCGGTCTCGACGTGCAGGCGCGGGCGCTGGAAAGCTTCCTCGCCCGCGAATGCCGCGGACGCCGGCTGCGCCGAGGCCGTCGATTTCACCATGCTCCGCAGCATGAGCAGGCATAGCGCGCCCACCCCCACCATCGCCAGGGTCCGCCAATTGTCGGCAAACCAGGCGGCGGCCAGCGACGCCGTGCTGGCGGCTGGGATTTCGTCCCCCTTCAGGTCGTCGTAGGGGGTGACCGTGATGTGCGGGTAAGGGTTCGTGCCGGTCGCAAACGGCGGCAGCAGGTTGCGGGCGGTCTCTTCGATCTTGGTTTTCAGCTCGCTCTTGATCTTGTCGAGCTCGGCCGAATCGGGCTCTTTCGGCGTCTGGCCGGCCGGAGTTGGATGAAGCTGGCGATACGTCTTCAGCACGTGGCTCATCGGAAACTGAATGGCGGCCGTGACGTACGTCGGCACCAGGCGGGCCTTCTTCTTGCTGGTGATCGTGTGCCCCGGCAGGTTCGAGACTTCGCTGCGCGTCTCGTTGGACTGCGTCTGCGGGGCGGCGGCGGCAGCGGTGACGGTCAAGGGCCGATTGCCGTTGACCTCGTTGGAGACCGCGCCGGGCCGGCCGCCGGGCTCGCGCGACGTTGTGCTGGCGTCCTTTTGATACTCGCTGCTGCTGACCGTGACCGGTTTGGGATCGAGCGTGACTTGCTGCGTGGTGTCTTCCAGCTCCGGATCGAGCTGCACGTTGACGTTGACGATCGCATTCTGAATCCAGGAGAGCTGATCCTCCAGCTTTTGCTTCCAGTCGCGCTCGAACCGCTGCTTGTAGTCGGCGTACTGGCTCTCCTGCGGTCCGCCTGCCCCATTCACCCCGGTGTAGGTCCGCCCGCTGGTGATGTCGTTGATGCTCACGTCATCGGGATTGAGGCCGGCATACGAGCCGACGACGATGTTGCGAATGGCCTTGATCTGGTCGGCGTCGAGCTCCCCGGCCAGCGTCTGCACGGCGACCATCGCCCGCTTCTGCGTCTGGCTGCGCAGCGAGCCGCGGCTGGCGATCTCGTCGAATTGCACGGTGGCCGAGGAGATTCCCCGGAGCCGCGAGATGATCAGCGCCAGCTCTTTTTGCTTGGCGTTCCACCGCCGCATCTCCAGCGACTTGGTGGATGAGAACGGGTTGTCGCTGGCGGCCGCCTCGTCGAGGTGCTTGTAGAAATCGGCCGGCAAGGCGCTGCTCTCGGCGAGTGCCGCGAGGTATTTTTCCTTCTGGCCGCGGGGGATGCGGATGCGATTTCCCTCGGCAATTTGCGAGCCGCTCAAGCCCGCTTTGGCGAAGGCCGCCTCGGCGCGGGTCAGCTCGTCGCCGTAGAAGGGGCGGCCGCCGAGCAGGTACTCATCGCCGCTGGTGACCTGGTACTGGAACAAGTACGCCAGGGCCACGACGATCGCCACCAAGAGCAAACCGACGGCAATCCGCGAGCCGGGCGTCATCGTTTTGAAGACGTCGGCGATCTGAGCGTAGGCTTTGTTGATGAAATCCATAGGACGCTGCGCTTAAAGCACCAGGTACCAAGCATCAAATCTCAAACAATGTGAAAGCCCGCAATGATTCAGGATCGAACGGAAAGCAATTTCCTCATTCAGCGATATGTACGGCGCGCGGCCCTTTCGCAATGGCGGTGTCGATCGTTTCTTGCACAGAGGCGCCGAGGCACGGAGGCACAGAGCAGCAGGGACAAGTGTCTTCGTGCCTCCGAGCCTCTGTGTCAAAAAACGAATGAGGTCGCCCCAGCACAGCTTGTGGCACTAGCGCATTTGGTCCCTTGGAATTTGGTTGGTGCTTGGTGCTTGTGAGAATTCCGCAGCTATTTGTCGCCGGTTCCTCAATTGCATTTCTCCTTGTTCACATTGAGCATTGTTTGGAATTTGGTGCTTGTGATTTGTGATTTTCGATCCTCTAAATGCGGATGTTGTTCACTTCTTGAAACGCTTGCACCAGCTTGTTCCGCACCTGGAGCATCAGCCGGAACGACATGTCCGCCTTTTGCAGCGAGGTCAGCACCTCGGCCGGATTGACGTCCTCGCCGGTGATGAGCTGCTGCACCGCCTGGTCGGCGTCGTGCTGCACCTGGTTGACGTGCTGCAGGGCGTCCATCAGCACGTTCTTGAACGGCTGCTCTGGCGCCGCGGCATTGAGTGCCGGCGGCGAGGGGGGGATGAGGCTTGGCGAAAGGCTGGTGATGGGAGACATTTGAATGCGGAGTGCGGAGTGCGGAGTGCGGAATGAGGTCAGGCGAGGATGCGGAGGGTCTGCTGGGCCATGTTCTTGGTGATTTCCATGACGCCCAGGTTGGCTTCGTAGGCCCGCGTGGCGACGAGCGCGTCCACGAACTCGGTGGTCATGTTGACGCTGGGGTAGGCGACGTATCCTTTGCGCGGCCCCTCCTTGATCGCGTAGGGATGCTCGGGCTGCCAGCGATAGAGGGGCTCGTGCTGCTCGGTTTCGATCGACGCGACCTTCACGCCGGCAGCGCCGTACGACGTGCTGAGCTGTTCGTCGGTCTGAAACATCACGTACTTCGCCTGGTACGGCTCCATTTCGCCGTTGGCGTTTCTTTGCATCGACGACAAATTCGCCAGGTTGCTGGAGATCGTGTCCAGGCGGATCCGCTGAGCGACGAGGGCGCTGGTGCTGATGTCGAGCGCGGTGATCATGGGATTCCTTTCCTTGCTCGTAGGACGGCCTTTCCAGGCCGTCTGCCGTGGACGGCCCGGAAGGGCCGTCCTACCTAAATCCGTTCGCTGATTGCCGTTTGCAAAAGCTGAAACTGGTCGGTCATCACGGTGAGCGCAAAGTTGTGCAGAAACTGGTTCTTGTTGACTTCCGCTGTCAGTTTTTCCAGATCGATATTGGTCTCGTCGTGGTACAGGATGTTGGTCAGCGAATCGCGCACGCGGCGCATCGGATCGTCCGCATCACCGGTGACAAATCCCGGCGACCGTGGATCTTGCTTCGGTCCTCCAGCCGCCAGCGCCTCCTTCAGCCGCTCTTGAAACACGTCCACCGACAGGTCCCGGGTCTTGTAGCCAGGAACATGGATGTTCGCCAGGTTTCCCGCCAGGACCGTGTGCCGAGCCTGGGCAAACTGCATCGTCTCCGCCAAGGCGGGGATGGTCGTGGAATCGAGCAAGCTGGGCAACATCAGTTGGCCTCGTGCGAAAGTCCTTTGCAACGCGTGTGCCGCTGCCGGTGCCGGTTGAATTCGCGATCCGGGAAAACTCCGTAAGTCGCGCTGCCAATCGCAATTGGCAAAAGCGAGTCACTCTGCGTCGTTTGGGAAGGCCAGCCTGCGCTCGGCAATCCTTTCCTGCGACGGGGCAATTCCTGCCGGAGCGAACCGGCAAAAACTGCCGCTTCAGGCCGCCTTGGCAAACGCTTTCGTCCGCGGGGCGTAACCGTACGCCCGCAATTTGTTGGTCAGTGTTCGGATTCCGATGCCGAGGACCCGGGCCGCCTTGGCCCGGTGCCCGCCGACGTGCTCCAGCGTCGTCTCGATCAGCTTCCGCTCCATCTCGGCGAGGGTCAGTTGGTGAGTGGTGAGTGGTGAGTGGTGAGTGGTGGATTCCGCCAACTCGGAACCCGGAACCCGGAACCCGGAACTTGTGTCCAGCAACCACGGCCGCAGATCATCGGCCCCGATCGTCCGCCCGGCAAACAGCACGCAGGCCCGCGTCACAACGTTCTCCACCTCGCGGACATTGCCCGGCCAGTGGTAATGGCAAAGCAAGTCCAGCGCTCCGCCGTCGAGCTCGCAGCCGGCCCGCTCGGTCCGCCTGGCCGCCTCCGAGAGGAAATGCCGCACGAGCAGCGGCACATCTTCGCTCCGCTCGCGGAGCGGCGGCACGGTGATCGGCACGACGGCCAGCCGGTAGTAAAGGTCCTGGCGAAACTGACCCGCGGCCACCGCCTGGCGAATGTCCCGATTGGTCGTGGCGACGACGCGAACGTCCGCCTTGCGCGACTCGCTCGACCCGACCCGCTCGTAGGTCCGCTCCTGAAGGACGCGCAGCAGCTTCGCCTGAAGCCCCAGCTCGATCTCGGTGACTTCGTCGAGCAGAATCGTCCCCCCTTCCGCCAGCTCGAACCGCCCCACGCGCGGCGCATCCGCGCTGGTGAAGGCCCCCCGCTCATGGCCGAACAGTTCGCTCTCCAGAAGCTGCGGCGAGAGCGCGGGACAATTCAAACTGACGAGCGCTCGCCCCTGCCGGCGGCTGGCGGCGTGAATGCAGCGGGCCACCAGCTCCTTGCCGGTGCCGCTCTCGCCGCAGATGAGAACCGTCTCGTCGGTCGGGGCGACCTGGGCGATCCGCTGCTTGAGCAGCCGCATCGCCGGGCCCTGGCCGATCATTGCCGCTTGCCATGACGGGTTCGTGGCCGGGATGCTCGAGCGGCGGCCTTCGCGCTCCGCCTGCGCCAGCGCCCGCGACACAAGCTGTTCGAGCTGCTCGGCATCGAACGGCTTTTCGATGTAATCAAAAGCCCCGTGACGCATCGCTTCCACCGCCGAGCTGACCGATGCAAACGCGGTCACCATCGCCACCTGCGCGTCGCAATCCCGCGCTTCCAAGGCGCGAATGAACTCCAGCCCGCTCATCCCCGGCATTTGCAGGTCGGTGAGGATCACGTCGAACGAGCTGCGATCGAGCAGCCGCAGCGCCTCGAGGGCACTGGCGGAGCTTTCCACTTCGTGGCCGGCGGCAGTCAGCACGTCGGCCATCGATTGGCGGGCGCGGGCGTTGTCGTCCACGACCAGGATGCGAGCGGTTTCGGTCAGGGTGTTTATGGTCATGCGGCGGCCTTCCAAACTCGGCTTGGACGGGATTCGGGAATGCGGAGCGTGAATGCGGCGCCTCCTTCGGGACAA
Source organism: Pirellulaceae bacterium (assembly GCA_035512595.1). Classification (GTDB taxonomy): domain Bacteria; phylum Planctomycetota; class Planctomycetia; order Pirellulales; family Pirellulaceae; genus DATKDU01. The sequence continues at coordinate 4,003 of DATKDU010000200.1, read as the reverse complement.
TTGGCGACGACCACTTCTCCGCGGTGCGCCTCGACGATCCGTTCCACGATGGCCAGCCCCAGGCCGGTGCCGGCGCTCTTGGTGGTGAAGAACGGCTCGAACAGCCGGTGCATGGCGGCGGGATCGATGCCGGGGCCGCTGTCGGCGACCTCGATTTCGACCGCACCGTGGCAGCGGCAGGCGGTGACAACGAGCTCGCCGCCGCGGGGCATGGCGTCCAGCGCGTTGAGCGCCAGGTTGACGATCGCCCGCCGGAGCATGTCGCGGTCGGCCAGCGCCGTGATGCCCGGCGTGGCATCGACGTGGACCACGATCCGGTGCGCTTCAAGCTGCGGGGCCAGCGACTGAAAGACCTCGTGCAGCAGCTCGGGAACCTCCACGGCGCGGCACTGCGGCTCGCGATCGGCGGAGAAGTTGAGCAGATCGCCGACCGTGGCCTCCAGCGCAGCAAATCCGGCCGCAATGTGCTCCAGCACCGTCAGGCTGCCGCTGTCCCCATCGATGCGGCGGCGAAGGAGGCTGAGATACAGCTTCATCGGCACCAGGCAGTTGCGGACCTCGTGGGCGATGTGAGAGGCCATCTGCCCCAGGTCGGCGAGCCGATTCTTGCGGGCCAGCTCGCGGTTTTTGACCTCCAGCTCGTCGTTGAGCCGGCGAACCTCCGCCCGCAAGGTTTCGTGCGTCTGCTGCAAGCGGTCGGTGGCGTCGTTCCAGACCTTGAGGATCGCCTGCAGATCGAGGCTGGCCAGTGCCGCCGCGTCGCCGACGAGCGCCGAGGGCTCGGTGGGATCGAGGGGAGCGTCGTCCGCCGGAAAGATTCGCAAGTGGGTCTTTTCCATCGTTAACTCTCGTCGCACAAAGTGGGTCGGGAACGCGAATCGATCGCAGCGGCCGTGTAGGCGCCGCTGGCCTCGGCCGCGCTGTGGACGCCTTGCAAGCGGGCCGCGGCACTGTCGCGCCGCAGCACCATCTGCCGTTCCGCTTGCTGTTCGAGCTGCACGACTTCGGTCAGCCGCTGGTTGCACTCGCTGGCCTGGCGCTGGCACTCCGCGCGGGCCTGGCTGCTGGCCCACGTTCGCGATTCGGGATCGTCCGCGCGAAACGGGTCGAGCTGTTTTTCCAGCTCCTGAAGCTGCACCAGCAGCGCCTGCTTGGCCGCGAGCAGCTTCATCAACAGGCCCATGTCGCCGCCGTCGATGACCGCCAATTGCTGCTCGCCCAGGCGCGCCAGGAGCGTCAGAACTTGCAGCTTCCGCTGCACCAGAGAGGCCAGTTGGTTGGTGTCGGTCATGGTCATGGATCATTCGTGGCTGGCTACAGGGCGCTCAGCCAGGTCAGGAGGTTGTTCCATTCATCGCGCGAATAGGGCGTGGTGCGGCGAAAGTCGGCATCCTTGCGAATCCGCGCCAAGACCAGCCGCGCCTGCTCCAGCGTGCCGCGGGCCTCGCTCTGCCGATCCTGCCGGCGGTAGCAAGCGGCAATCTGCACGTAGGCCGAAAGGGACTCCGGTTCGTTCTGGTAGCGGTTGGTGGCGGCGGAGTAGGCCTCGGCCGCCTCGTCGTAGCGCCCCATGTCAAACAGCGTGTCCGCCCGGCCAAAGTAAGAGTTGCGAAGGATCGTCTGCGATAGCGGGCTCTGCCCCCGTCCGTCGCGATCGTTCCCCAGCTCGGCGATCAGGGCGCTGAACTCCTTCACCGCCGCGTCGAGCTCCTCCTGCATTTGCCGCACCAGCGGCGCTTTGGAGGCTTCGATCGCCACGGCATCGAGCCGCTGGCGGGGCCAGTTCGCGGCCTGCCGGTGCGAATCGGCCAGCAGGTAGCGGGCCTCGGTGGTTTGTGCCGCCCGCGGATAGCGGCGGACGGCCTCGTCGAGCAGACGAATGGCTTCCTGAAATGCGCCATCGGCCCGCTCCAGCTCGCCCAGCTCGTTGCCGCCGGCCGCACCGGCCCCTTGCCCACCGGCACTGCGGCTGCGCGTCAGCCCTTCGGTCCCCTCGCGCCAGCGGAGCTTGCCCAGGGCGAACAGCGAGTCGCGCCATTCGGCGCTGTCGGGCGTCAGCGAATGGTTGTAGAGATTGTCCACGAGCAGCTTGCGGGCTTCGTCGAGGTTTCCCTGTTCCAATCGTGCCAGGCTGGCCACGTACCGCGCCTTGTAGCTGGCCGGATGTCGCGGGAACGAACGGCCGCACTGATCGAGGGCCGTCAAGGCGGCGTCGGCCTGGCCAATCGCCAGCAGGGCCTCCCCCAGTCCGGTCAGCGCTTCGGCCCGCCCATCCTGCGGATCGGACTTGAGGAAGCGGCGGAAGACGCCCACCGCCTGGACGTAGCCCTGCCCCGCCAGATAGTCGCTGGCGCTGCGGGACAGGTCGTCCAGGTAGTTGCGGGTCATGATCCGCAGCTCGGCCAGCCGCTCGTAATCCGCACCGGCCTGGCGAAAGTGCATCCGGGCCTCGGAGCGAAGGGCCTCGCCGGCGGCGAGCGGCTGCCCGGCGGCCTGCGCCAGGAGCTGTTCGGCCCAACTGTGTTGCGCTTGGGCCCGCCACTGGTAGGACAGCGTCTCATCGAGCAGCGGCGGGAGGACGCGCGCCAGATCGACGGCCCGCGCGTACTCGCGCCGCTCCACAAAGTGGTGAAAGGCCGCGGACAACTGATTTTCCAGCGCGCTCCGCGGCAGCCAGGGGTTCTTTTCGATGGCGGCGGCCGTGGCGCTTTGGATCGCCCGCTCGTAAATCTTCAGGGCCTCGTCCGATCGCCCGCTGGCCAGGTGCATGTCCGCCTCGAAGATTGCCGCCGCCAGCGCCAGCGGGCTGCCGACGTGGGCCCGCCGGATGCGAACGAACAATCCAATGGCCTTCCCCTGCTCGTCCAAGCGGGCGTAGCACATGGCCGCCAGGAGCTGCGCTTGCGCGCGCAGCTCGCTGTCGAGCTGCCGTGCTCGGTCGAGTTCTTCCAGCGCCCCAAGCGCCGCCGCCAGCGCATCGTGTACCTCGGCCGGCAGCGGCTGGTCGGGCCCGCGCGTCTGGGCCTCTCGATCCACTTCCACCAGCAGCATCCGCACCAGCAGCAACTGGGCGGGGATATACACGGTCGATGGTTGCCGGATGTCCGACAGGGCGGTTCGTCCGCCAGGGAGGTCCCCCAGCAGGAGGTGGATTTCCCCTTGCTGCAAGCGGCCCCGGTCGCGCTGCTCGGGGGTCAATCCGGCGGTCGCCAGGTAGCGCCGGCTAAAGTCCAGCGCCAGCTTCGGCTGCGGAGGCTGTGCCTCCAGCGCCGCCTGAATCAACAGCTCGTAGATCTCCCGCTGCCGCTGGGGATTGACCGCCAGCGCCTGCTTGAGGATCGGCAGCGCCTCGTTGGGCCGGCCGGAGTGTACCAGGCTCTCGCCCAGCAGCGCGAGTCCCTCCGCCTCTTTTCCCGCGGGGAATCCGCACAGCCGCGCCTCTTCCAGATAACGCGAGGCGACGAGAAACAGGACCCGTTGTTCCCCCACGCTGGTGTGTACCTCGGCATCGCCCGCCGCGGCACTTCCCAGAATGAACAGCACCGCGCCGCGGTCGGCGTACGAAATCTGTTCCCGGCCGCGGAGCTCGGCCGCCATCGAGCGCGCCGCCTCGATCTTGCCCGATTGCATCAGATCCAGGGCCGCCGCCAGGCTGGCGTGCGAATCGGCTGCCGGCGGAAAGACTAAAGCCACGATCGCCCAAACGCCGATACCAGCGGCCAGCAATCCCGCTCCGCCGGCAATCGCCACGCGCGGGTGGCTCCGCATCCAGCCGATGGCGGCGCGCAATAGCGAGCGGCCGTCCAGCAGGCGGCTGGTCCAGCCACGGCGCGGCATCGTCGCGCCGCCTTGTTCCGGCGGATGTGGTTCGGCCATCGAACGATCGTCCTTGATCGTGTGTTCTTTCCCCAGGCGCGCAGGCTCGCGCGCCTTTACCCGCTGCGAATCGGGAAAATGACGCGGACTTGTACCCGACGACCGCGCCGCGTGTCAATGCGTCCCG
>DATKDU010000199.1:0-9786 GCA_035512595.1 Pirellulaceae bacterium | reverse complement strand
CGAAGATGATGGCCCGCTCTGGTATTTTCCCTGCGTTTTGAAACGCACCAGAACACAAAAGGTTTCATCTTCGAGGAACTTTTTTTCAATTCCACGCCGCAATCAACGTCCGAATTCAATTGCCGGACGGGCACTAGCTATCAGGTGCTGTACTGACAGTTGCTCACGAAGTCCACGTTAATCGGCGATGGATCAGCCAGACCTTCGCGATAAGCGAGCGACCCACCGCTGGTTGAACTGCTCGACGACGGCAGAGGCTATACCGGTGATTTCACTTTGGAATCCGCCCGCAGCGTATCTCGCGGGGGCGATGCCTTGCTAGTCGTCTCGATCGGTCGCCAACTCAATCGACGCGGGATCGATCAGCACGTATACGCCTGCACCTAGCTCACTGGTTTCAATCAGGCACCCGGACTCATTCGAGCGCAAGCGACCAGTCAGGCCAGCGAGGTTTCCGCGGACGATGCGAACCAAATCGCCGGTTTCCGGGGCGGAATGAGGTATCGATGCGCTGGCATCGCGCGCGGAGGGTGAGAGTACCAACATTGTGAACACCCAATAAGATTGAAGGAATGCGGACAGCAGGAGTTCGTGCCCATCCTCTCGTCCCGGCGACGCATGCAGGCGTCCATCCCTCGCGCGATCGCAAAGCAAGCAATCCCCCGGCCAGTTCGACAAGTGGGGGAGAAGTCAAGCTAGCTGGCCCGGAGTTGCTGGTCAAGTTTTTGGCGGCCAAGAACCCAAAATATCGCTCGACGCCAATTCAAATACCGGAGAATCCCGTTCCTAAACAAAAACGGCCCTGACGTGGGGCAGGAACGCCAGGGCCGAGGTGCCCCGGTTTCCCGAGGCATGGTTCAAGATAACAAGTCTCACGCGGAATGCAATTCTCTCGGTCAGGCAGCGGCAAACTTCTGAATCCGAGCATTCATTGTGTCGGAAACGTAGAGGCAGCCCTGACTGTCGAGCGCGACCCCGTGCGGCAGGTGGAAGCGGCCGGGCTCCGTCCCTTCGCCGCCCAGGCCGCACAGGTACTTGCCGTCGTTTGTGAACAACTGGACGCGATTGTTCGTCGCGCTGACCCAGACCCGATCCTGCCCGTCCACGCAGATTGAAATGGGACCACCCATGCCTGGGGTTCCGTCCTTGTTCTTCGGTGGCGGCCCGAATCCTCCTGGTTCGACACGCTCGCTTCCCCAATGGGCGAGAACTTTGCCCTCGGGAGTGAACTTCTGAACGCGATCCAGTGCGGCGTCCGTCGTGTAGACGTTGCCCTGGCGGTCAAAGGCCACGAACTGCGGCCCAGCAAACCGGCCTCCAGCCGATTGTCCGCCGCCAAATTGCCCCGGCTCCCTTCCCAGCTCACCCCACTTTCGCACGAACTTACCGTCTCGTGTGAAAACCTGGACACGGCTGTTGCCCTGATCGGGCACGTACAACAGTCCGTCAGGTCCAAGAGCGATCGATCCGGGTAGCTGAAAATCGCCGTCAGCCGTCCCTTTCTGTCCCCACTCGAACAACAGCTTCCCCGCAAGATTGTAGGCAGCAATCTTGTTGCTGTTCCAATGGGCGACGAAGACGGTTCCCTCTTGGTCCACTGCAAGGCCGCCGGCGTGAGGCTGAACGGGGAACGCAGACAGAAACTTCCCGTCGGACGTAAACCGTTGCACCCGCTGATTCCGAAACTCGGCCGTGTAGATTTCGTCGTCTTTGCCGACCGCGACCCCGACGCACGCGCTGAACTCTCCCTCGGCCTGACCACGGCGACCCCACTCCAAAAGGAACTTCGGGGGAGGAACGCCATCGTCATCGGCCCCTGCCGATACACGGGCAAACAGCACAGCGCCGGCCGCTCCGCACGCAGCGAGGAACTGCCGCCGTGACATGAGGCTTGAGGAAATGGCTGGTTTCATGCTTCACCGCGGGGTAGTTCGGCCTCTTGGCGATCGAAATCCGGGCATGTCCGGATTTCACGCCCCCTTTATAGCGACCCGCGACAGCTAAGCCAAATCCGGCAGGAACCTTCTGTTCATTCTCCGGGAACCGGAGCGGAATTCTTCCGTTATTCCGGCCCGAATCAGCGAAACAGCGCTTGATGGTATTCCGTACATGCCGCTCTCTGTGAGCGGGGCGGAATACGAACCGGAGATCAATCATGAACCCGAAGAACGCCAGAGCGGGGCCACACATTCGCATCATTCCCAGAGGATCGGTGCCGATGTAATTGCCCTGATCGTTGATGGCGTAGGCCCATTGCAGGTTGCGGTCTCCGACGGCCGTGATTGCGTTCAAGTTCGTCATTGCCCCATTCGAGTAGGCTGCCAGGGACAGTTCGAAATTCAGGTCTTCCCGACCGCTCACGGAAAGCTCTGCGCCAGCCAGACGCGGGATCCAATCGTCGCTCGCGATAAGCTCGGCCTCCACGGCACCCACATAGAGAGGGCCGCTGGCGGAGGCGACGTTGACCAGTCCGTCTGCCGTGGTGTAGCTTGTCCCCACATCGCCGAGATTCTCAAACGGCGCTACTGCGATCGCTCCGGTTGTCGCTAGGAACCTGGCTACGGCGTGATCGGCCGCAGCAGGAAGCCGCGCTGTTCGCTGATCGGCCGCGGAATCTGCATGAAGCCGACAATGTCGCCATCGTCGTTAATGCCGTAGGCAGATTGCAAGTTGCGGTCTCCCACGTCCGTGATCGCATTCAAGTTCGTCATCGTCCCGTTGGCATAGACGAATGCGAATTGGCCGCCGCGTTTCCCCGAAGAATCGCCAACGATCTGCTCCGCCTGATTGACGTCGCGGGCGGTGCTGTGCATTCCGCCGAGCGTTCCCAGGACCGTGGTGGGGCTCGCGGCATTGTAGGGCCGCCAGACCACACCTCGTTGACTGTCGGCCGCATCGTACTGGCCGGCCTCGTTGAAGGTGGAATCCCCGACAACCGCCAGGCGGGCATCTTCAACCGGATAATCATTGAGGGCATTGATTCTGGCCCCGAGGAATCGCGCTGACGGGGCCATTCGCACCAGGTTGAGCGTCGTCCCGTCCAGCCAGCCGATCGCCGGATAGCCGTCGTCGCTCATCATGCCGGCCATGACACCGTAGTTGTTGATGTCGTCCGGGTGGAAGTCGCCCAGGCTCAGTGGGTTACTTACCGTCCCGTCAGCTTGCACCTGCCACACGGCCCCGTTGCTTTTGATGCCCATCGGGTAACGCGGGTCGTCCGTCGTCGCTTCCAGGGTCCCGACGATCGTCCATGCGTCGTTGATGGCCTGGGCCGACGTGTTGCGATTGGCCGAACCAGGGAGTTCCTGGACCGCAACGCCCGCCAGGTCAACGTAGGACGGGAAAATCCAGTTTCCGTCGGCATCTTGGGCATTGCTCCAACTTGTGCGGGCGACAACGAATCCGGAACTGTTGAGTCCGGTCGGCTGCGCTTCTCGGGCAAAGGAAGGCAGCCCCAGATCAACCGGGTCAGTGTCTGGAAATTTGCCGTCGGCACCGATATTCCACAGGGCGGGATGGAAGATGGCTGGACCCTGCGGGTCGGGGTAGAGGCGTGAGTTTCCGGCGATCAGCGAATTACCCGCGACATTCCGATTCGTGATGAACTGCCCCTGGCTTTGATAACCGTTGTCGGGAAACCCCAGCAAGTCGGTCAGCGTGTACTTGTATGTGGTCCCGCCAGGTTTCTTGCCCTGAGCGAGCGCCGAGTTTGGCGCCAGGCAGGCCAATGCGACGAGGGTGATGACCAGCAGAGACAAGGGGCGGGAGAGGTTCATAGGGCGCCTGTAGAGGAAAGGGAGACCGCGGAAAATCTGGTCGCTTCGACCGTTATTCGGGACTGCAAGGACAACTGCGCACGGAGGGCGATCGTCCACAGGTTTGGCAAAGTATTTTGGCGAAAGCCGCATTTACGCCCCCCGCTATCTCATCAACCAGCCTCCGACAGCCACGTCTTGACCCTATCGAACAGTCTCGAAACGGATGCGACGCACCTTTCGCTGGAAGGCATTGCTACCCAGCAACGTGAGGACGTCTTCGTCCAATCCACCGTCCATGAAAATGTCGTCGGCAAAGTATGCATCGACGAGGGACAACACGTCGTCTCCCTCACCCATGCGGATGTCTGTCTTGCCCAGGATTGTCACCGCCTCCAACGTCACGGTGTCCATCCCGGCACCGGCATCGATGGTCAGAGCTCCCAGGTATTTGCCGCGGACAACGAGATTGTCGTCGCCGTCCCCCAGCAAGACTTCCAGGCTGCCAATCGTGAGCTGTTCGGCGAGAACGGAATCGTCCCCGGAGCCGAGTTCGATGCGGATCGACTGGATTCCCGTGAAAGCGACCGCCGCCGCACTGCCGTCGAGCGTCGTCCCGAATCGGCCCTCCACCAAGTACGAACCCGCCTCTGACAACGGGCTCACCGAGATGTCGTTGTCCCCCCCATCGCCGGTCAGGACCAGAATATCGCCCAGCACGGGGTCGTGAATGACCTGGGCATGCACGTCGCCTGCCGGCCCGTTGTGCAGGTCGACACGAAAAATGTCGTTGACCCCGTTGACGTCGCCAGGGACGTAGTCGCCGTTGCGGCCATCGAACGTCACGTACCGGCCATTCGCGCTGATGCCCGGCTCAAAGACGGAGCTTGCGCCGTTGTCGTCGTGCGTCAGGAGCGTCAATTCATCCGTCAGCAAGTTGCGCACGAAGAAGTCCGTGCCATTCCCGTTGGCGTCGCCAGGCACAAGGTTGCCGGCGTCGCTCGAAAATATGATCCAAGTTCCGTCCTGGCTGATGGCACTAAAGAACGCCGCATCGTTGCCCGCAGCGCCGTCCTGGGCATTGCTCACAAGCCTCACGTCGCCGGTCGTCAGATCCTTGACAAAGATGTCGGCAAAGTGCCCATTCCCGTCGCTGGGAACGAGATTGTCCGCGTGGCTGCCGAACGCGACGAATCGACCGTTGCCGCTGATTTGCGAGAAGAACGAACCACGATTGCCCGGCGCGCCTCCCAGGGCCGAACTGGCCAGGGTGACGACCTCGGTTTGCATGTCTTTGACGAACACCGAGCTGAAGTTATCGTAGGCCACGAACCGGCCGTCGGCACTGATCGAAACCGAATAGTAATAGCCGCACGCCACAAGGGTCAGGTCGCCGGTTCTCAGGTCCTTGAGATAGGCGCCGTCCCCTCCCGCGAAGGCCACATACCGGCCGTCGGGAGTCAGGGCCGGTGTGTACGACCCACCCGGGATCTGGGTGCCGTTCGGGGCGATGCTGGCGAGGGTCACCAGGCCCGTCTTGAGATCCTTGATAAAAATGTCGGAGGTGCTGCCGTTGCCGTCCTGGGGGACCAGATTCGAGGCTCGGCTGTCGAAGGCCACGTACCGGTTACCGCCTGCAATATGGAACCTTGTGATGAATGCCACCGAATCGACCCCCAACGCCATCGACCTGCTTGCCGAGGAGTTTGTGGAGCGCTTCCGCAGAGGGGAGCGGCCGGCGGTGAGCGAGTACGAGGCCCGCTTTCCGGAGCAGGCGGAGGCGATCCGGGACCTGTTCCCGGCGCTGGTGATCATGGAAAACCTCAAGCCGCACAGCGCCCCCGTGCCGACGACTGGCCAGGCGGAGTGTGCGTCGGAGGTGGCGTCGCTGGGAAAGCTGGGCGATTACCGGATCGTGCGGGAGGTCGGCCGAGGCGGGATGGGGATCGTCTACGAGGCGGTGCAGGAGTCGCTCGGCCGGCAAGTCGCCTTGAAGGTCCGGCCCAAGCAACTCCTGGGGGACCCTTCGCGGCAATCCCGCTTCGACCGGGAAGCGCGGGCCGCCGCCCGGCTGCACCATACGAACATCGTGCCGGTGTTTGGCGTGGGAGAAGAGAGCGGCCTGCACTATTACGCCATGCAGTACATCCACGGCCTGGGGCTGGATGAAGTGCTGCGGGAGCTGAAGCGGCTGAGAAGTCCGAGCCAGGAGGAAGCGGCGGCGACTGAGCACGCACTCGTTCCGGCTGCCGAAGAGCCGCGGCGGCACGCGGTCAGCGTCACGGTGACGCAGGCGCTGCTGACCGGCCAGTTCGATGCGGGCGGTCCGGAGGATTTGGACAACCCAACTGCGGCCGCCGCGCCGACGAGGCCCGCCAGCGTCAACCCCCGCATTTCGGACACCGTCAACGGCCGGCACTCCGACACAGCCCGCCTCTCGGGGTCATTCACCCTGCCGGGCCTCCAAGAGGCCGGGCCCGGAACGGGCCGCAACACGAAAACCCTCTGGCAGAGCATCGCCCGGATCGGCACTCAGGTGGGAGCGGCCCTGCACTATGCCCACGAGCAGGCCGTGCTGCACCGGGACATCAAGCCGTCGAACCTGCTGCTGGACACACGGGGGACCGTCTGGGTCACCGACTTCGGCCTGGCGAAGGCGGACGACCAGCGGGACCTGACCAATACGGGGGACGTGCTGGGAACGCTCCGCTACATGGCCCCCGAGATGTTCAGCGGCCAGGCCGACCGGCGGAGCGACGTCTACTCCCTGGGGCTGACGCTCTACGAGCTGCTCGCCCTCCGCCCCGCTTTCGACGAAGCGGACCGCGGCCGGCTGATCCGCCTGGTGCTTCACGAATCGCCCCCGCGCCTGCGGACGCTCGACCCCGCCATACCTCGCGACCTGGAAACGATCATCCACAAGGCAATCGACCGGGAGGCCAGCCACCGCTACCCCTCGGCGCAAGAACTGGCCGACGACTTGCAGCGGTTCCTCGACGATGAGCCAATCCGCGCGAGGCGAATCTCGCCCCTCACCCGCTTCAACCGCTGGTGCAAGCGGAATCCCGCCGTGGCGGGACTGACGAGCGCGATTGCCATCCTGTTGCTCGCGGCAACCGGCGTCTCGCTGGCCGCGGCCATGACTTTCCAGCAGATGGCCAGCCGCAATTCCAAACTTGCCGGGGACCTGAAGGCCGCCCTCGGCGATGCTGGGAAAAACCTGGCGTTGGCACGTCAGCAGGAAACGGTTGCCAAGCTGAATGCTGACCTGGCGAATGAACGGAGCCGCATTGCGACCAGCAATCTCCAGCTTGCCATCAAAGCGCTGGATACGGTGTTTCTCGATTTCATTGCGAACAAGCGGGCGATGAAGAGCATTCTCGGGGACGAACAATCTCCAGCCCTTAGCTCCTCCGAGAAGGAGTTGCTCGAAGCTGGCCTCTCGTTCTATCAGCGATTGATATCCACAAACACCGACAGTGACGATGCTCTGTTCGCCGCGGGATCGGCCCAAAATCGCACTGGGATGCTGGAAGCTGCCTTGGCGAAGCATAGCGCCGCGAGGAAGCACTTTCAATTGGCTGCGGAAAACCTGGAGAAGCTGATCGGGAGATCTTCGAAAGTGGGCGTGTATCACCACGAGTTAGGACGCGCCTACCTGAACCTGGCGATGAATAGTGACTGGCCGAAGAGGGAGAAAGAGCTCTTGAAGAAGGCGGACCATTCACTGAGTCAGGCAATCCAGCTCGGCGTGGAAACGGGCGCACTCTACGTGGAACGCGCCATGGCGAGAGATTGGATTGGCAACGACCGCGGCTGGTTCGCAGACTCGGTGAGGAGCATTGAGCTCGATTCAAAAGATGCCCATCGTAGCGCGGCATTTGCCATCAGGCTGCACCTCATTACGGCCGGCAACCCTGCCTTCAACAGAGACGAGCTGGACGCCCTTGCAATTCAACATGCGCGCAAGGCTGTTGAGCTGGAGCCCAAATACGCCACTTTCCAGGCCATTCTTGCGAGATGCTTGCTGGATTCCCCGAAACATGGGGCGACCGAGGCCTTGGAGGCGGCGAACGCCGCCGTCGCTTTGGACCCAGTGTCATCGCATGCCCTCCTGCACAGAACCATCGTCTTCCGAAGGCTCGGAGAGCTCGATAAGGCCTTAGCGGATGTCAACAAGGCGATTGAACTAGAACCGACTGGTTGGTCGTACCGCAGGCGAGCAGGTGTGTTCATGGCGATGAAGCGCTATGACGAAGCACTGGCTGATTTTGAACGAGTCCCCGAGTCAGATCGCCGTGTCAGCTACTACTACTGGGAAGAACGAGGCGAACTCCATATGCTGCGCGGTGAACATGAGGAGGCAATTCGCCACCTGACCAATGCGCTCGAGCTGAAACCGTTCTCATGGCATGTCTATAAACGCCGCGCTGGATGTTATTTCACTGTGGCTCGATTCCCTGAGGCACTCGGGGACCTCCAGAAGGCACGCGAGCTGAATCCTATAGATCTCTCCACGTTGACTTGGATCTCCCCCTCACTCGTCGCTAAATGCCCGAACGACGAGTTCAGATTGGAGCTTGTGAAACTGGCGGATGAAGCAGTAGTCAAGAATCCGGCAGCTCGCAGTCACCGTGCCGTCATCGCGATGCATCTTGGCAAGTGGGACAAGGCTCGCCAAGACATGGCCGAGTTAATGAAGGTTGGGAGCATTCATTACTCAAGCCACTATAATCTGGCGATGCTCTCTCTCGCCGACAAGAATCAGGAACAGTACCGCAGCGCTTGCCGCGACATGCTGGCCAAATTCGCCGAGAGCAAGATCGCAGAGGAATTGAACTTCACCGTCTGGACCGCCGCACTCGCCCCGCAGGCGCTCGACGACTACGGACCGGCGATTGCCTTGGCCCAGCGCGGCATGGAGCTCAATAAGGAAAATCCCGAAGCGATCCGCTCGCTCGGCGCAATCCTCTACCGGGCCGGCAAGTTCGACGAAGCGGCAAAGCAGCTCGCGCCGCTGGCCGCCACTGCCGAGAAGTCGAGTCCTGAAGCCAAAACCTCGTCCGCCTACCCGCTCTTCTTCCTGGCCATGGCCCAGCACCAGCTCGGCAAGAAGGACGAAGCCCGCGCCACGCTCCAAAAGGCCGCCGACCTCGCCAAGGCGGAGCTATCCGACGACAAGAACCCCCCCGTCTGGAACCGCAAGCTGACGCTGGAACTCCTCCAGAAGGAAGCCGTAGGGCTGATCGGCAACTGAACTCCTCGTTCCCACGGTCTCCGTGGGAACGCACGTCTTGGACGCTCTGCGTCCCGTCTGTCTCTTTCTCCGCTTGTCTAGCGGAACCCCCGAAGAGACGCGGAGCGTCAAAACCGTGTGTTCAAGGACGCAAACAGCGCGGCGATGTCTTCAGATTTCCTGCCGAACCTGTGGACGATCGCCCTCCGTGCGCAGTTGTCCTCATGGCCCCAGCGAGTCGCCGCGGGCCGTCGAGCAGTTTCCAACCCCTTCGTCTATCGGGACTCATGCCATGAAATTCGCATCCAGAACACGAAACGCCGCACTCGCGGTGGAACCCTTGGAAAGTCGCTGCTTACTTACGGCGGGCATTCTCGAAATCGAACTGGTTTCCACCGGCAATCCTGGCGACCCCGCGGCCCAAGTCGGCAATGACCACTCGACGCGGCAAGCGATCAGCGGTGATGGGCGGTATGTTGCCTTCGTCAGCGAAGCGACCAACCTTACGCCTGGGGATCTGAACGGCGTGAAAGACGTCTTCATGAAGGATATGCATACCGGCGTCCTGACGCTCGTCAGCACGGCTGCCGACGGAACCCAGGGGAACTTCGCGTCCTCCTCCTACCGTCCCTCCCTCAGTGCCGATGGCCGGTACGTAACCGTCCAGCCCGTCCAGTGAGCTAATGGCGTCGGGCCTTGGCGCGTTCGAGGGCGCGGCGGCGCTGGCGGCGGGCGCGTTTGGCGGCGGCGGCGGCTTCGCGCTCGTGGGCGCGGTAGGAGCGGATGGCGGCGGGA
>DATKDU010000198.1:0-18556 GCA_035512595.1 Pirellulaceae bacterium | reverse complement strand
CACGCGGCCGTCCGACAGCTCGACCGCCACGTGCTCGCTCGGATTGACCAGCGGATCGGTCTCGCCGGCGATGATAGCGCCGGCGCGCCACGACTTGCCGCCGTCGTCGCTGTAGAGCGTCGTGATCGCGCTCGGGCGATGGGCGCCGCCGCCCGTGGCTTTGGAAATCCAGACAGGGACGACGAGCCGCTTGGTCGCAAGCTGAATGCCGTGGCCTGGGCCGACCGCCATTGCCTGCCAGTCATATTTGTCACGCAGCTTGTCGAGTGCCGCGGTTATCTCTACCGGCTGGCCGAACGACTGGCCGTCGTCGCTGGCGCGGCAATAGAACAGCCGGTTGTACTCGACGCAGAACAGCAGATGGACCGACCCATCCCGGTCGGCAATCATCAGCGGGTTGTTGAACGTCAACGCTCCTTCGCGGCCGAGCTTCTGAGCAACGGCGGCTGGATTGCGATTCAGCTTCCATTTCGCGGCATCCAGTTGCACCAGCGGCCTGGCCGGCGAAAAAGTCTTGCCGCCGTCGGTGCTGCGTCGGTAGACAAGGTCGATATGCCCCCAGTCGCGCGGCGAGTCTTTGCGAGCCTCGCAATAGACGAGCACGGTCCCCTTGGCCGTGACGACCATGCCGGGGATGCGATAGAGGGCGTAGCCGTCCGTCTCGGCTTGAAAGAGGTCAATCTTCTCCACGCTGGCTTCGTCCGCCAGTGCAGCGGGCAAGGCGAGCAAGAGAAGCGTGAGGGACGCCAATCGCCCGTGTTTTGTTGCAAGGTGAATCATTGGTGCCTCAAGGGGAGTGGACAGGGTCCCGACGTTTCTTTGCGTGCCCACCGTGATACCATAGGGGCAATGCAGTTTCCATCACGATACGCTCCGGCGGCGGAAGCGGTCGTCCCGGAAGAGACAGGAAAATGATCGACAGGAAAATGGAGGATAAAAAATGAAACACAATTGTGATCGGGCGCACCGTTTTCCTGTCGTCCATCTTCCTGTCGGTTGGCTTTTGGCCGCATGTGCCCTGGCCCTCGCGGCCGGATGCAGCAGCAAGACCGAGCCCCGGGCCTCGTCGCTGACGACCGGTGTAGAAAAGATGGTTGCCACCACCGGTTCCGCCAGCAAGGGGACGATCGGTGTTTCTGTCCTTACCCTCCGCAACCCGTTCTTCAAGGTGATCGGCGACAACATCGAAGCCGAGCTGGCCAAGCACAGTTACAAAACAATCGTCGCCGACGGCGCCGATGACATCGAGCAGCAGCGGCGACAAGTCCAGGATTTCATTACGAAAAAAGTCTCCGCCATCGTGCTTTGTCCCGTCGATGCGGTGGCCATCGGGCCGGTCATCAGGCTGGCCAATGACGCCGGCATTCCCGTCTTCACCGCTGACCTGGGCTGCCTCGATCCCGAGGCGCAAGTGGTTTCGCACATCGCCACCGACAACCTCTCCGGCGGCAAAGAAGCGGGCCGCGCGATGATCGAAGCGCTGGGAGACGCCGGCGGCAAAATCCTCATCTTGGATAGGAAAAAGGCCGAGTCGTGCCTGCTGCGCGTGCAAGGCTTCAAGGAGGTCATTGACGAGCACAACGCCGCCAGAGAGAGCGGAAAGATCGAGATTGTCGCCGAGTTGCCCGGAGAGGGCGAGGAGAACACCGGCTTTCAGGTCACGCAGGATGCCCTCCAGGCACACGGCGACATCGTCGGTATTTTCGCGATTAACGACCCGTCGGCTCTTGGCGCTCGGGCCGCCCTGGAAAAAGCAGACAAGGCCGACCAGGTGAAGATCGTCGGGTTCGACGGCCAAATCGACGGCAAGGAAGCGATTCGCGACGGCAAGATCTACGCCGATCCGATCCAGTTCCCTGACAAGATCGGCCAGCTCACGGCGCAGACGATCGTCAAGTATTTCGATGGCGAGGAGGTTCCCAAGGAGCAGCTCATTCCGACAAAGCTGTACCGGAAGGAAGACGCGGAGAACGATCCGGAGCTAACGCAGAAATAGCCGATGCGCAAGGTCGCCACGATTCTCTTTCGCGACTACGGCCTCTTGCTGGTGCTCCTTGCGCTTTGCGCCGTGTGCAGCCTGGCCACGATTGCCGAGCACCAGCCGGCCGGCGCCGCGGCGGGACGCGACCTGGCGGCGAGCGCCGCTCAAAAGGCCGGCAGTGGCGGGACGGTGTTGATTGTCGCTCAAAGCGGAAGCGTGCAGCAGCAGTTTGCCGACGCGCTCGCTGCGGAACTGGCGAGCGGGAATGTCGTAGTCTTTGAGACAGTCGTCGGCGGGCCTTCCGATGCGGCGGCCGCGCTCGAGCGGGCAATTGCGGCGAGCAAGCGAATCGATGTCCTGGCCTGCACCCCCGAAGCGGCGACCTGGAGCGTGCTCGAGACGAAGCGGAAGAAATCGCCCCTGCTGTCGGAAATGGAGATCGTCTATCCGCGGCGCTACTACTGGCCTATCTTTCTCACTACCGGCAATCTGCTGACGATCGTCGATCAGGCCTCGGTGACTGCGATCATGGCCATCGGCATGACGATGGTCATCATCGGCGGCGGCATCGACCTGTCGGTCGGCAGCCTGATGGCACTGGCGTCGGTGCTGACGGCACTTCTCATGCGCAGCGCGGGATTTGCCGCGGCCGATCCGCTGATGATGTTCTTTCTCGCCAGCTTCGTCGCCATCCTCGCCTGTGCGGCCGTTGGCGGCGTCACCGGCGGCCTGGTGACGCGGTTCGACGTGCCGCCGTTCATCGTCACGCTGGCCATGCTGCTGATCATGGCCGGCCTGGCGACGAAGCTGGCGGACAACGCAACGATCGGGCTGCCGGCGAGGGTCGGCTGGCTGGGACGGGAGCGGCTGCTCGGCATTCCCAACCCTGTCTTTCTGATGGCCGGGCTATATGCCGGCGCCCATCTGGTGATGACCCGCACCGTCTTGGGCCGCTGGCTGTATGCCGTCGGCGGCAATGAGAAGGCCGCCCACCTGTGCGGCATTTCCGTGTCGCGCGTGCGGATGACGACTTACATCGTCAGCGGCGCTCTAGCGGGGCTCGGCGGGGTGATCCTGACATCGACGCTGACCAGCGGCAATTACAAGCTGGGGGCGGGATACGAGCTGATCGTCATCTCCGCGGTCGTTGTCGGCGGTACTTCTCTTTCCGGCGGCCAGGGGAGCATGATGGGGACGCTTCTCGGCTCGCTGATCATTGCCGTCATTCGCAACGCGATGAACCTGGCCGGGCTCCGCGGCGAAGACCAGCCGATGGTGCTAGGGGCCGTGATTCTCGGCGCGGTGCTGCTGGACCGGCTGAAGCGGGGGAGGGAGAATAAGGGATAGCATTGCGGCCGCGTTTTGAAAGGGAGATATCTTCCGTGAGCGATGTAATCCATGCGACGGTGCTCGACGGCGTTCTGAAGCCTGACGTGCCGCTGCTACTTCCCAACGGCAGCCGAGTTCGGGTGCAGGTGGAATCGGTAACGCCGACTGCGGTCGCCGAGAAAGATCCCTTCGAGGTGTTTGTCGCGTACACCAGGCAGCACCCCGTGTTTTCCGACGGAGCCAAGTTCAACCGCGAGGAGCTCTATGATCGCGGTTGACACGAACGTCCTGGTGTATGCCGTCGATCAACTCGATCCGGTTCGGCATGCAAAGGCGGTTCAACTCCTTGGCCAATTGCGCACGAGCGGACAGACGCTACTGCTGTGGCAGGTTGCGGCAGAACTCCTCGCGAAGCTTCGCCAGTGGGAGCACACCAACAGAATCACGACTCACGTCGTCGAAGGATACGTGAAGCACTTCTTGGCGATGTTTCCGCTGACGTTTCCCACAGAGCGAGTCTTGCAGCAGTCGATCGAATTAAGCCGAAAATACAGTTTGTCGCATTGGGACGCGATGGTCCTGTCGGCGTGCCTCGACGCCGGCGTGGACACCCTCCATTCCGAAGACCTGACTCACGGCGCGGTCTACGAGACGGTCACGGTGTTAAACCCGTTTGTTTGACCGATTCTCCGCTGCGCGCCGATCCAATTCTTCTGCCCAGGCCGATTCTGCATCCTCATCGACTTCCGTATCGAGTGAGCCGATTAGATAGTGCGCCAATTCGGCGCGGTCTTCGGCGGAGAGTTGAGCAAGCTCGTCCCTCAGGCGCTGGGCAATCTGAGTCATCCGATAGTCTCCGAAAGGGTCATTTTCTGACTCCATTCTTGCCCGAATATGCACCGGCTGGCAACCTGAATTCGCCGGGCTAATACGCCTCCTCCAGCTCCGTTGCCGTCACTTTCCCGCGCGATAGGGCCAGGGCGACCTTCTGAATCTTCTCCCCCGCCGTGCGGCACTGTTCGGCGGTGACGTCGAGGTGCGTCACCATTCGCACCTGCTGCGCGCCGATGGCGTAGACCAGGATCCCTTCGTTCTTGAGCTCGGCCTGGAACTGGGCTGCCGTGCCAAGGGCCGGATCGGCGAGGAAGATCACGATGTTGGTATCGACTTCGTCGGGTGCCAGCGTCAGGCCGTCGGTATGGCGGACCGCATCGGCGAGGATCTGAGCATTGGCGTGATCTTCCGCCAGACGCGGGCGATGGTGCTGGAGTGCGTAGAGCGCTCCGGCGGCAATCACCCCGGCCTGCCGCATGCCGCCGCCGAACAGTTTTCGATGGCGGCGGGCTTCCTTGATCATGTCCCGGGGACCGGCCAATGCCGAGCCAACCGGCGCACCAAGTCCCTTACTGAAGCAGACGCTGACGGTCTCAAAATGCTGAGCCCACGTCGCTTCGGGAATGCCGGTGGCGGCCGTCGCATTCCAGAGCCGCGCACCATCGAGATGGGTCCGCAGGCCGGCGCCATGCGCCCAGTCGCAGATCGCGGTGACGTTTTCGTACGGCTGGATCTTGCCCGCCCCGCGATTGTGGGTGTTTTCCAGGCAGACGAGCTTCGTGCCGACCAGATGTTCGTTCGCCGGCCGGATGAGGCCCCGCAGTTGATCGACGTGAAGCACGCCGAATTTTCCGTCAACCGTGCGGGCAACGAGCCCGGAAAGCTGGGCGAACGCCCCCTGCTCGTAGTTGTAGATATGGCAGCCGCTCTCGCAGATGAATTCGTCGCCGGGCTTGCAGTGAATCCGCACCGCGATCTGATTCGACATCGAGCCCGACGGCACATAGAGGGCGGCTTCCTTGCCCAGAATCTCGGCGGTCAGCGCCTGGAGCCGCTCGATCGTCGGGTCGATGTCAATCACATCGTCGCCGACCTCGGCATTGGCCATGGCAGCCCTCATTGGCGGCGTGGGACGGGTGACGGTGTCGGAGCGAAGGTCGATCATCTTATTGCGGATTGGAGATTGCGGATTGCGGATTCCAATCCAGAAGCTACTTCGCACGTGCCGCGAACGCCAGTGGCCGTGCGTCGGGAGCTGCGCCCTATTGCTCCCCGCAGTCGCGGCAAACGGTGCGGTGAGGCAGGGGATCGTAATCGACCACGTTCCCCCGATGGTCGCGCTCGAACGTGCAGCACCGGTCGAGCATCTGCCGGAGCTGCTCGCGGCCGCGCTGCACCCGCTGCTTGGCGGCCGACAGCGAGATTCCCAGGCGATCGGCAGCTTCCTGCTGCGACAGCCCTTCGAGCTCCGCCATCCGCACCGCATCGCGGTACGTTTCCGGCAGCTCGTCCACCATCGTCCCCAGCCAGCTTCCGGCCTGGCATACCAGATCGCGCTCTCCATCCGCCTCGGCCGCCACTTCCTCCGCGAGGGACTGAAGCGCGCTCGACTGCCGGCGAAAATGCTCGGCAATGACGTTCCGGGCGATCTGGTACACCCAGCCGGCGACGCGGTCGGCGTCCTTCAGCGAATCGAGCCCCCGCTGAATCCGCAGGAACGTTTCCTGCAAGAGATCGTCCGCCGTGTGCTGGTCGCCGACACGGCGGCGAATGAACTGCGCAAGATCGGCGCCAAGGCGCTGCCAGATGGCGTCGGTCGTGGGAGGCGTGCTCATGGGCGGATCACTTACGAGGCGGCCTGTGGCGTGCAGCATCCGGCTGCGGCATTGTTCTTGCGATAGGCTGCGACTGCCGCCGGGCCGTCGCCCCGCGCCAGGGCGTCCACAATCTCCTGCTTATCGCCGCAGCAGGCGCCTTGGCTGGAGGCGTGGGTCGCGCCATCGTTGTCGAGAACCACGTAAACCTCCCACGGATTGCCGTCCGGGTCGGTGGCCCAGATCTTGTTCTGGACAGCGTAGCAGCAGCTCACCTGCTCTTTGACGCGTGTGGCGATCCCGGCCGCGGCCAGACGACGACCGACGTCCTCGATGGCGGCAGTCGATTTGACCTGCACGCCGAAGTGGGCCACCGAGTTGATGGGGCCGGTCTGGCCGCCAACCTCATTGAGGGACAAATTCACGGGGGGCTCGGCGACCTCGAACTTGGCGTAGTGCGGGCGGGTCTTGCTCGGCGGCTGCCCAAACAGCGTGCTGTAAAAGGCGACCGACTGCGAAAGGTCCTGGACCGCCATTCCCATGTGGATGCGGCTCGCGGTGGCAAACTGGACTGCGGATTCGCTCGACATTGCTGTTTCTCCTTCAATTGTAGACCCGTGCGGCACCGACAAGTGCCACTTCACCCAGACAGACGCGGCGACTGGCTGAAAAGACACAAAAAAAGGAAACCCTTGTGGCCGCTGGGACTTATGCTTGAACGGGCCGAACAGGGCAAGCAAAATGGGCACAGTTTCGCCCCACTTCCCGCCTCTCGCTGGAGCCCGCCGTGCGTTTTCTGCTCGTAGGTCTGGCCGTGTTGCTTTCCATGCCGCTGGTGGCTGCCGCGCAGCAGCCAGCGAGCAAGGCCAAAGCGGCAGTCATCGACCCTTCACAGGCCGATGCGGATTTCGCCTACCAGGGGGAATATGCCGGCTGGTGCTGGCAAGGGCGCGGGTGGAGATGGAGCGGCCTGCAAGTCGTCGCGCTGGGCGATGGTAAATTCAACGGCGTCCTGTATGGCGGCGGCCTGCCGGGACAAGGCTGGGACCGCAGCCCGCCCGAGAAGCTCAGCGGTCATCTCAACGATGACATCGTCTCCTTCCGCGGACCGGTGCGCCACATTCAGGTCGCAAAGCAGCAGGCGACCCTGACCGACGATCAGAACCGCCAGCTTGGCCAACTGGCCAAAGTGGAGCGATCCAGCCCGACGATGGGCGCTCCGCCTCCGCCCGGAGCGACCGTGCTGTTCGACGGTAGGTCCCACCTGCCGGGTGGGACCTTGGATCAGCAATCACATTCCAATTTGGGTCCCGCCCGGCAGGCGGGACCTACGTACTTGTCCGGGGGCAAGCTGGCTCCCGACGGCACCCTCCTGGCCGGCGTGCTGACCAAAATGCCGGTGGACGCCTTTCACATGCACCTGGAGTTCCGCACGCCGTATATGCCGCACGCCCGCGGCCAGGGCCGCGGCAATAGCGGCGTCTACATCCAGCAGCGGTACGAGGTGCAGATCCTCGATTCGTTCGGCCTGGACGGGCTCGATAATGAATGCGGTGGACTTTACAAACAGGCCCGCCCCAACGTCAACATGTGCCTGCCGCCGCTGGCCTGGCAGACCTACGACATCTGGTTCACCCCGCCCCGCTTTGCCGCCGATGGCAAAACGAAATTGACCCACGCGCTGCTCACGGTCCTGCACAACGGCGTCGCCATTCACTGGTACCGTCCCGTCACCGCCAAGACCGGCGGCGGCAAAGCCGAAGGGCCCGAGCCCTTTCCCATCAATCTCCAGAACCACGGCAATCCAGTCACCTTCCGCAATATTTGGATCGAGCACGGGGACGGGCACGCGGTGGCCTACTGCCCGCAGTCGTCTCACCGCCGCGGATTGCTGCGTCGGCGGAGATAGCCGGCGTTATCAACTGGCCGCTACGGCTGCCGCTGGCTGCATGCGGCTTTCAGCCAGCGCAGTACACGCGGTAAGGGTCAGGGTCACGGTCCAGCGGCCGGAGGCGTCGCCGCGGACGTGCCAGTGAGGAAGAACGGCGACCGATTGGTGGACCAATTCAAAACCCCCTTCGGACTGGCTGACGGACTCGATGGGGAAGGTCCAGATGCTCGTCGGCCGGTTGGCGGTAAGCTGCACGTCGATGCCGAGCCATTCATCGGTCAGGCCGAGAGCCTGCACGTCGTGCAGGTCGAGGTGCGTGCCGAGCTGGCCGAAGCGTTTGCCGGCCAGATCGTGGAAATAACGATCGTCAGCACCGCTGGGAAGTCCCGCCAGATTGAACTCGACGGCAAAGTGCAGCGTCTCGTCGGCGGGAAGGTTTTCCAGCAGGTAGACGATTTCGAGGGCCGGGCTGCGCTGGATAAGGGTGACGGCTTTGGTGATCTTGATTTCGCGAGCTGCCGGTGTTCCCTCGCTTGCGCTTCGGGTTAGTATGCTGCCGGTGCGGCTGAGCTGCACCTGCACGCGTTCGGCGGCGCGGCGTATCTTGGTGTCGTAAACGCCGCTGACAAAGTCGCCCCGCTGTTCGGCCAGATTGCCGGCGACCTGGGCGTGCGTCACGTCGGCGTCAAAGAAATGATCGAGCAGGCTCTTGCGCGGCGTCTTGTCGTACACGACCCGCTGGTCCAGCCCCGCCTGCTTGAAGATCACCCGGTCGTGAATGCTGGCGACATGGGCGGCATTTTGATCGGCCCCCGCCAGCACTTTCTTGTGGTATGCTTCCGGCCGCCGCGTGAGGGTCGCCAGCAGGTTGTGGCAGATCGTCCGCACGTCCAGCTCGTACATTTGCCCGCCGCTGGCCGGAGCCAAGAGGCAGATCAGCTTGTCGCTGGCCAGCCGCACTTCCTGCCGCAGGTCGAAGTTGTAGTCCTCGGCAGTGGCTTCGACGAAGCCGCCGTTCTTGCCGCCGGCCCGATCGATCAGATTGTCGCAGGCGATGAGCTGGTTGTAGACGGCATTCCGCAGATGGGGGAGATAAATGCCGCCGAACGCGCCGTGCCAGTAGGGGCAGTTGCACTGGCCGCGGTAGAGGGCGGTCTGTGCATGACGGAGCTGCTCGCCACTGGCCTCCCGCTGCGCTTGGGCCAGCCGCTTGCTGGCCATCATCATGCGGGCGTACATCTCGTTGGCTTCGGGATACTTCACTTTGAAGTTTCGCCAGAAGCCGCCGCGCAGGAAGCGTTTGATCTGTGACCAGTTCGGATGGTGCTCCAGCTCGTGGACTAAGGCGTCGTATTCGAACTGCTGGCTGACCGGCAGCGCCCACTCGGTCATCTCGCGATAACTGCCGTCGGGGAGATAGACCTTGCCGATGGGGGGCAGGTTCTCCGCCGCTTCGGCGAGCGTGGTCAGCGTGAGCCACTGGCGATTGGCCAGGAGCGCGTCGAAAAAACGCCGCAGCCAGCCGTCGTCGTAGACGTGCTTTTTGGTATCCGGCCAGGAGCCGAATTTCTCGCCGTCGTCGCCGAACACAGCGACCGCATCGGGCATCCGGTCGGCAATGCCGCGAAGGTAGTCGATCGACTTTTGCGGGTCCTGGAAGGGGATGTAGTACCGCAGCGGCTCGCTGCCGGGAAAGACGGAGAGCAGCCGGCCGTCGTCCTCGGTGAGGTAGTAGCCGTGCAGCTCGTCCTCCGTCAGGCCGGCGTTCTGGAAATGGAAGTCGTCGAGGACTGTGTATTTCATCCCCGCGGCCGCCAGGTCGGCGGTCAGCGACTGCTCCCAGACCCGCTCGGGCATCCACATCCCCTGCACGTGCGCGCCGAGGCGGCTTTCGAGCCACGTGGTATACGACGTGATTTGGCCGATGCGGTCCCGCGACGGGATCATCGTCAGGATCGGTTCGTAGAACGGGCCGCCGAGGATCTCGATGCGGCCGGCGGCGACCAGCCGCGCCAGGCGATCGACGTAATCGGGATGCCGCTCGTCGAGCCACTCCATCAGCGGGCCGCTGGTGTGCAGCGAGAGGCGCAGCTCCGCGGAATACGACTCGAAGAGGTCGAGGAACGGCAGGTAGCTGTCGCGATACGCCTGCTCGAAGACGCCGTCAAAATTGCCGACGGGCTGGTGATTGTGAAGGACGAGGCAAAGCCGGAGGGGATGCGTCATGGCCCGAAGTGCGCGCCGAGGGAACCGCGAGACGCTCACACCGCTGCGTGTGACCAGGTGCGCCCGCCTGCTCCCCTTTTGATCGGCAAATCTTACGTGGTTTAGCTAGTTTTTCCAGTCGGAACCGCCGCGAGATTTTTCCCCGCCGGCAAAGCGGCGCTCCGCAGCTCGGCGGCAGCGGTTTCCGGCGCCACCGTGTTGATGAACACCCCGGTGCTCCACTCGAAACCCGCGACCTTCGTGATGCGCGGAAAAAGCTCGATATGCCAGTGATAGTAATCGTAGCGGGAACTGTCAAAGGGCTGGGTGTGCAAAAGATAGTTATATCCGATACTGCCCAGCGTACGTTCGATACGACCGATCAAGTCGCGCGTCATCGCTGCCGCTTGCCCTGCTTCCGCAGCCGTCACAGCCGCGAAATCCGACTCCCCCTGGCGAGGAACGATCCACACCTCGTAGGGGAAGCGGCTGGCCCACGGGCAGAAGGCCACCAGGTGCGCATTCTCGGCCACGATCCGCTCGCCGCGGCGCAGCTCTTCCTCCAGCATGGCCGATAAAAGCGGCCGGCTGTGCTGCTGCTGGTAGCGGCGGCAGTTTTCCACCTCCCCCAGGACGTGCGTCGGCACGTGCGGCATCGCCAGGAGCTGGCTGTGGGAGTGCTCGATGGAAGCTCCGGCCGCCGCGCCGACGTTCTTGAAAATCTGCACGTAGCGAAGCTGGCCGCACCCCTGGCAGGCTCGCAGCCGGTCTTGATACGCCGCAAAGACCAGCGCGCATTCGTCAGGCGTCAACTCGGACAAACTGACGACGTGCCGCGGCGTCTCAATGATGACTTCGTGCTGCCCGACGGCCGGCCGCGCGTCGAAGAGCTCGTGATGGCTCGCGGCGCCATTGGCCGGGGGGGATGGCTCGACCGCCGGGTACTTGTTGGGGACGACCCGCACGGACCAGGCGGCGCTCGCCGGCCGATTGTACGTCGCCAGCGCTACGGGAGTCTGATCCTCGGACCCGGCGCAGAACGGACAGGTCTGCCCGAGCCGCCGCACGACCTTCTCCTCGAACTCCTGCGGCCGGCAGGCGCGCTCGTTGCCGATGATCACCCAGCGGTCGTGCAGCAGATCGTGGCGATACTCGGGCATGCGGCGATCGCGGGCGAGCGGCAATAAAAAAGCCCCCGGCATCAACCAGGGGCGATTGGCAGTCCGCGTAAATGACGGTTGCCCGTTGACACGACCGTCAGTATGCAGGGGCTGCGGTAGGGTCGCAAGGGGCAAATGACCAATGACCAAGCCCCAATGACCAATGATCAAGTGCTTCATTGGTCATTGGGATTTGGTCATTGGTCATTCGGGACCGTTCCTGATTCCGCAGTTGGCGTCGCGCTAGAACTGGTACGAGGTGCCGCAGCCGCACGACTTTTTGGCCATTGGAATATCGAGGTGGAAGCCCCGCTGCTCCAGGCCGTCGATGAAGTCGAGGGTAGCGCCATCGAGGTACAGCTCGCTCTTCTTATCCACCACGACGTCCACGCCGTGATAGTTGAACTTGCTGTCCTTGGACTCGTCGTAGTCCTTCTCGATGGTCAGCTTGCTGGAGTGGCCGCTGCACCCGCCAGCCACCAGCCGCACGCGGAGAAAAGACTCCGGCCCGGCACTCACCGATTCCTTGTACTTCTGCACTTCGCGGGCAGCCGCTTCGGTCATCGCGATCGACATGGTCGAGGGTCTCCTGAAGAACCTTTTTGACAGGCTTGTATGTCTTAAATATATCGTCCGAATGATGGTTCGGAAAGGTGCAAATCGGGCAAAGCGGGGTTATCCCCAAGGGCCAACGGCGGACAAGCTTTGCAGTGAGGACGGTGCCGGGGCCTATTTCCCGTGCAGCCAGTCCTCGACCCGCAGCCCTGGCACTTGCTCGAAGTCACGTAGATTGGCGGATAGTAGCAAGGCGTCATTAGCCTTCGCGATCGCGGCAACCTTGAGATCCTGCGTTCCGATGCGGATTCGCTGCTTTCGCAGGTCCACGAATTCGTCCGCCGCAAGTTCGTTCCATCCGACGATATTCCATGCTTGCAGGAAATCGACAAGCTTGGAAAGCCGCAAGTAAGGCACGATTTGGTCGTAGGGGTCGTGCTTCCGGCGGATTTGTGCAAGCCAGCCGCGCAACTGTTCTTCCACTGCGATGATCGGAATGGAAACCATATCGGGCGAATCGGCCAGCCGATGTTCCAAAGCGACGCCCAGCGTCTGCCGGTGATCGACCAACGCCGACACATGATCAGTATCGAGCACGATCATCGCGACTTCCTGCGGGTGGGCCGCTGCCGAGCGCGCTTCCGGTCGGCCTCGCGCAACTTCAATGCCTCCGCAAAAATGCTTTGGAGATCACCGTCGCCAGCGTACTTGGCCACAGCAGCACGCCAGTTTTTGGGCTGGCCGGACCGCTCGGCGCGCAATTCGGCGACCTGTGCCTCTAGGGTCTGGACGCGTTTTTCCAGGTTGGGGGGGATCATAGATTGTGCTCACTTGCGTAATGATTCTGGGAGATTCTACGGCGGGTTTTAGGATCACGCAAACCGCAGTCGCGGCGATGGCGAGTCATTTCGCCGCGCCACTCAACTCCCGCAGCCGCCGGACCGTCTTGGACACGGCTTGTATCGTAAAATCGACCTCCGCCGCCGTGTTGAACCGCCCCAGGCCGAACCGCAGGCTGGAGCGGACCAGATCGTCCGACAGACCCAGCGCCCGCAGGACGTGGCTCGGCTCCGGGTTGGCGCTGGTGCAGGCGCTGCCGCTGGAAACGGCCACGTCCTTCATGTTCATCATCAGCGCTTCGCCATCTACGAACTGAAAGGCACAGTTCAGGTTACCGGCCAATCGCAGGGACGGCCCGGAATCGCTCCATCGTGGGCCGTTCAACAGGACCTCCGGCACTTCCGCGCGTAGCCCGTCCCATAACTTTTGTCGCAGTTCCGCCAGCCGCGGCGATTCGCTCGCCATTTCGGCGACGCATAGCTCCACGGCCTTGGCGAATCCCACGATGCCGGGAACGTTCAGCGTCCCGCTGCGCAGTCCCCCTTCCTGGCCGCCGCCGTCGATCAGCGGTTCGAGGCGAAGGCCTCCGCCCTGCCGCCGAACGTACAGCCCGCCGATCCCTTTGGGGCCGTAGATCTTGTGTGCCGAAAAGCTCATCAGGTCGATGCCGAGCGCCTCGACATCGACCGGAATCTTGCCGACCCCTTGTGTCGCGTCGCAGTGCAGCGGCACTCCCCGCTGGCGACAGATGGCTGCGATCTCAGCAATCGGCTGTATGATCCCGATCTCGTTGTTTGCCAGCATCACGCTCACCAGCAGCGTGTCGTCACGGATCGACTCGGCGACTTTCTCGGACGCCAGCCAACCGGCACGGGGGCTACCTGCTTGCTCGACGGGCAGCAGCGACACCTCGAAACCGCGGCGAGCGAGCCGACGGAGCGGGTCGAGAATCGCCTTGTGTTCGGTGGCGACGCTGACCAGATGGTTCCGCGCAGTAGGTCCCGCTTGCCGAGCGGGACCTGAACTCGGCGACAACCCGACGCTGGTCCCGCCCGGCAGGCGGGACCTACTTGCCCGATCGGCCAGCCCGCGGATCGCCAGGTTGTTGCTCTCCGTCGCGCCGCTGGTGAAGACGATCTCGCGCGGCGATGCGTTCAATGCCGCGGCAATCGATTCCCGCGCCGCATCAACCGCCCGCTTGGCGTCCTGGCCGAAGCTATGGCTGATGCTGCCGGCATTGCCGAACGTCTCGGTGAAATACGGCAACATCGCCTCCAGCACGCGCGGATCGACGCGCGTGGTGGCGTGGTTGTCCATGTAGATCGGGACGTTCATCGGCGGCGCCTGGGGGCGGGCAAAATCCGAAATACGAATGTCGAAATCCGAAACAAATTCGAAATACGAAGCTCGAACTCTCAAAACGCGGCAGCCGAGCTAGTTTCGGACATTTGAATTTCCGATTTCGGATTTGTTTCGTATTTCGAGCTTCGGTTTTCGTGCTTCGTTATGCCTCGTCACCTGCAAACAAGTGACAATAACTCTCGTACCTCCGCGCATCGAGGCGGCCGTCGGCGACGGCGTCCTTCACGGCGCAGTCCGCTTCGTGCTGATGCGTGCAGTCGGGAAAACGGCACCGGCTGATGTACGGGCGGATGTCGCGATAGTAGCCGGAAACTTCTTCGGGAATCACGTCCCATAGCTGAAACTGGCGAATGCCGGGGGTGTCTACAACGTAGCCGCCGCGGGCCAGCGGGATCAGCCGCGCCGAGGTGGTGGTGTGCTTTCCCTTTTGGTTCTCGGCACTGACCTCGCCGACCTTCAGCGCCAACTGGGGTTCGATGGAATTAAGAAGCGACGACTTGCCGACGCCGCTTTGGCCGGCGACGACGCTCGACTTGCCGGCCACCGCGATCCGCAGCCGCTCGATGCCAATGCCCGCTTTCGCTGAAAGGAGCAGCACTTCGTAACCCATCTGACCGTAAACGCCCGCCAGCGGCATCAGGTCTGCCGGATCGATCAGATCGATCTTGTTGATGCAAATGATCGGCTTGAGCCGCACGCGTTCGGCTTCGACCAGCAAGCGGTCAATGAGGTTCGGCTTGAGGGTCGGTTCCGCGGCACTCGACACGATCAACACCTGATCGACGTTCGCCACCAGCACCTGCTGCCGCCCTTTGCTGGTGCGGCAGAGGACGCTGCGACGGGGCTCGATCCGCTCGATCATTCCATCGTGGTCCCCTTCCGGACGGAATTGGACGACGTCGCCGGCGGCAATCACGTGCCGCTGGTCCGTGCTCAGGTCCTTAAGGACGCCGCGGACGGCGCAGTTGATAATCGTCCCGTCATCGGCGCGGACCTGGCAGGTGAGCCCGTGCATCGCGAGGATAGTCCCCCGCTTCATTCCCGCTGGCAGCGCGGGGACGGCGAACGAGCCTCCCTGGCCTTCGTCCGCATCGTGACCGATGATCGTCCGCTTCCTGGTCAGGTCTCCTTTGCCGCTGACGCGCTCGCTTTTGGCAATTCGATCCCCGACATCCTCGTCGCGGTGAAACTCGCGGGTGAGATCCCGCTGCCGCGCGCGCCCCTGGTGCTTCTTGCGAAAGTCCGCGCGAATTTTGCGTTTGGCGCACATGTTGGATTGCGGATTGCAGATTGCGGATTGCGGATTGCGATCGTCTCAAATCCACAATCTGCAATCCGCAATCCGCAATCACCTTGCCGCTACCTTCGCCGCGTTCGCATGCGACAAGCCTTCGACTTTGGAAGCGTGGGTGGTCGGCGCAGGGTGGACGCTGGGACCGAGGACGGCGGCAATTTCCTCATCGCCAAGCTCTTCTTTTTCCAACAGCGCGCGGGCCAACGCATCCAGCTTGTCGCGCCCGTCGGAAAGCAGTTGCGTTGCCCGCTCGGACCCCTCGCGGAGGATGCGGGAGACTTCGCCGTCGATCATCTCCATGGTGTGCTCGCTGAACTGCCGCTGCTGGTGCATCTCGCGTCCCAAGAACGGATCGTCGTCGGCCATCTTGTAGCTGACGGGCCCGAGCTTATCGCTCATCCCCCAGTTCATCACCATTCGCCTGGCCAGGCCGGTCGCCCGCTCCAGATCGTTCTCCGCGCCAACCGTTGTTTCGTCATAGACCAACCGCTCGGCCGCTCGGCCGCCCAGCAGCACCGCCAGATGGTCGCGCAGTTCCGACTCCGCCATGCTCAGGCGGTCTTCCGAGGGCATCGTCTGCGTGCTTCCCAGCGAGCGGCCGCGGGGAACGATCGTCACCTTGTGGACGCGATGTGCGCCGGGGAGCGTCCAGGCCAGGATCGTGTGCCCCGCTTCGTGGTAGGCGGTCTTTTCCTTTTCCTTCGCCATGAGGACTTCTTCCCGCTTGGGGCCCATGAGCACCTTGTCGCGGGCGTACTCGAAATCCTCCATCTCGACGACCGACTTGTCGTGCCGCGCGGCCCACAAGGCGGCTTCATTGACGATGTTGCGGATGTCGGCGCCGGTCAGGCCAATCGTCGCCGAGCCCAGCGTGTCGAGATTGACGTCGTCCGACAGCGGCACATCGCGGGTATGAACCTTGAAGATTTCGACCCGCCCCTTTTGCGTCGGGCGGCCGACGGTGATGTGCCGGTCGAAGCGGCCGGGACGCAGCAGGGCCGGGTCGAGCACGTCGGGGCGGTTGGTGGCCGCGACGACGATCACGAAATCGGTCTGCGAGAAACCGTCCATTTCGCTGAGGATCTGGTTGAGGGTCTGCTCCCGCTCGTCGTGCCCGCCGCCCAGCCCCGCCCCGCGCTGGCGGCCGACGGCATCGATCTCGTCGATAAAAATAATCGCGGGCGAGGCTTCCTTCGCCACGCGAAACAAGTCGCGAACGCGGCTGGCTCCGACGCCGACGAACATCTGGATGAACTCCGAGCCGTTGACCGAGAAGAACGGCACCCCCGCCTCGCCGGCAATCGCCCGCGCCAGCAGCGTCTTGCCCGTTCCCGGCGGTCCCATCAGCAGCACTCCCTTGGGGACGCGGCCGCCGAGCTTTTGGAATTTCTTGGGACTTTTGAGAAACTCGACGATCTCTTGCAGGTCTGCTTTGACCCCTTCCAGCCCGGCCACGTCCTGAAACGTAATGGCTTGTCGCGACGCTTCGTATCGCTTGGCTGGGCTGCGGGTGAATCCCGACAGGAAGCCCCCCCCCATCATCTGGTTCTGCGTCCGCCGCAGCCACAGCCAGAAGAAGACAAACAGCGCCACCGTGATCAGCGTCGTGCCGATGAGCGTCGGCATCACCAGGTCGTAGGTGGGAGCGATCTTGCGCGGGACGGCCTTCCCCTGAACCTGCAATTGGTTCAGGATCGATTCCATCTCCGCCGCCGCCGCTGAATCGGGATCGGGGAGGTGGACTCGGAATGCCGTGTTGGCTTTCTTCGGTTTGCCGTCGGGCCCCTTTTCGGCAGGGACCGCCTTCCCGTTCACGATCGTCGCGGACAGGTCGGGCGCGGTTTTGAACGTGCCGATTGCCTCCTGGAGGCCGGTCTCCAGGGCATCGACGTTCCCCTGGCGCAACTGCTCGAGGAAAAAGTCGTAGCGGATTTCCGTCCGCGTAGGCCCGCTGTTCAGCCAGAACAGCGACACAATCAGCATCGCGATGAGGACCGGAATCAGCCAGCTCGTCGCTGCCAGGCGGGGGGACGGCTTGCTCGGCTGCTCGTCCGACAGGTCGTCCGGTTCAGGTTTGTCTTGCGGCATTCCACTCGTCCCGTGTAACGTCGGAAACCCTTCTCCTGTTTCATCTTATCCCGCGGCCTGCAATTTGGGCAGTGTGGACGCCGGCAGAGAGGGACCTTCCCAGAGCGTTCCGGCGGATCGCGCCGGTTATGACGGCGGCGGCCAATCAGGTTTTCAGTGCGGCAGCCGCGGCGGCAATGGTCGTGTCAATGTCATCCTCCGTATGTGCCGCCGAGACGAACAGGGCTTCGAACTGGCTGCACGGCATATAAATGCCGCGGTCGGCCAGCCCCCAGAAGTAGCGGGCGAAGCGGGCCGTATCACACTGGCTGGCGGAGGGCCAGTCGTGGGGGGCGGGCGTGGCGAAGAAGAGCGTGAGCATGCTCCCCACGCGGGTGAGCGAGTGCGGCACGCCGGCTTCTGCTGCCGCGCTGACCAGCCCCTGACCGAGCCGATCGCTGAGCTGCTCCAGCCGCTCGTAAGGCGGATGCTCTTTCAGTTCATTGAGCGTGGCAATGCCGGCGGCACAGGCGATCGGATTGCCGCTGAGGGTGCCGGCCTGAAAGACTTTGCCGGCGGGCAGCACGTGCTGCATGATCTCCCGCCGGCCTCCATAAGCCCCGATCGGCATTCCGCCGCCGACGATTTTACCGAGCGTCGTGATGTCGGGCTCGATATGGAGAAGCTGCTGCGCACCGCCGTAGGCGACACGGAAGCCGGTCATCACTTCGTCGCAGATCAAAAGCGCGCCATGCTTGATCGTCAGCGATCGCAGTGCGGTCAGAAACTCGGGAGTCGGCACGATGCACCCCATGTTGCCGACGATCGGCTCGAAGATCACGCCAGCGATGCGGCTGCCGTGCTGGGCGAATGCGGCTTCCAGCCCCGCCACGTCGTTGTACTGGCAGATGAGCGTGTCTTTGGTCGTGCCGGCGGTCACGCCGGGAGAATTAGGGACGCCAAGCGTCGCGGCCGAACTTCCCGCCGCCACCAGCAGGCTATCGACGTGGCCGTGGTAATTGCCGGCGAATTTGATGATTCCCTCGCGGCCGGTGAAACCGCGGGCCAGGCGGATGGCGCTCATTGTGGCCTCAGTGCCGCTGTTTACTAGCCGCACCATTTCGACGCTTGGGATCGCATCGACGATCAACTCGGCCAATTCGTTCTCGGTTGGCGTGGGCGCGCCGAACGAAAAGGCCTTCTCCGCCGCCTTGATCACCGCCT
>DATKDU010000197.1:0-21599 GCA_035512595.1 Pirellulaceae bacterium | reverse complement strand
ACCGCCTGCTGCGGCATTGAGCTGATGGCGACCGGGGCCAGCCGCCACGATCTGGCCCGTTTCGGGGCCGAGGTGATGCGGTTCAGCCCGCGCCAATGCGACCTGATGATCGTCGCCGGCCGCGTGGTGATGAAGATGGTGCCGGTGATGCAGCGGATCTGGCAGCAGATGCACGAGCCGAAGTGGTGCATCTCGATGGGGGCCTGCGCCTCGACCGGCGGCGTGTTTGACACTTACGCGGTCGTGCAAGGGATCGACCGCTTCATTCCGGTCGATATGTATGTCCCCGGTTGCCCGCCGAGGCCGGAGCAGCTCATCCAATCGATCATCGACTTGCAGGACAAGATTCAGCGCGAAGGAACGATCGGCGGGCGGGAGTTTGAGACGACCGAGCGCAGCGCGCCCAAGCGGGCGCTGGTGGAATTGCCGCTATATTCCCCAATCCGCAATCCGCAATCCACAATCGGCAATTAGACGTGCCCGTCACCGCGACGACCCTCGACGCCCTGAAATCCCGCTTCGGCGAACTGCCGACGAGCGAGTTCCGCGGCGATACGCGCGTGGTGGTCGGCAAGGAGCGGCTGGCGGAGGTGATGGCGTTTTTGAGGGAGATGGGCGGATTCGACCTGCTCGTCGATGTGACGTGCGTGGACTATTTGAACTACCGCGGCGCGACCGACCGGTTCGGGTTGGCGTACCTGCTGGCCAATACGATCACCAACGAGCGAATCACGTTCCGCTGCTTCGTCAACGACCCCGATCCAATCGTGCCGTCGCTGGTGCCGCTGTGGAATGGAGCCAACTGGCTGGAGCGCGAGGTATACGACATGTTCGGGATCGTGTTCGACGGCCATCCTGACCTGCGGCGGATTTTGATGCCCCAAGAGTTTACGGCATTTCCGCTTCGCAAAGACTATCCGCTGCAAGGGCGCGGCGAGCGACACAACTTCCCACGACTGGAAAGGTCCGAGGCGTAAGCGCGCGAAATCATGAGTGCCGCCGCCACCTACGACGCGCCCGCCACGTCCGAACAGGACTATTTGTGGACGCTCAACTTCGGCCCGCAGCATCCGGCGACGCACACGACGCTGCGGCTGGTGCTCAAGCTGGACGGCGAGCGGGTCGTCGATGCACTTCCTGATATCGGCTATCTGCACAGCGGCTTTGAAAAGCTCGGCGAGCATCTGGACTACAACCAGTATGTGACGATCACCGACCGGATGAATTACATCTCGCCGGTGGCCAACAACGTGGCCTGGCATCACGCGGTCGAGAAGCTGCTGGGGATTGAAATCACCCCCCGCTGCAAATACATCCGCACGATCGTCGCCGAGCTGGCCCGCATCAGCGATCATTTATTGTGTACCGGTGCGATCGGATTGGATGTCGGTGCGTTCACCTTCTTCTTATACGCCTTTTATCAGCGCGAACGGATTTACGACATCTTTGAAACGATGTCGGGTCAGCGCTTTCACCCCAGCTATACGCGCGTCGGCGGCTTGATGCACGACTTCACCCCGCTGGTCATCAAGCAGATTCGCGACTTTCTCAAGACGTTCCCGCAGACGCTCGAGGACATGGAGCGGCTACTGAACCGCAATCGCATCTTTGTCGATCGTACTAAGGGGGTTGGCGTCCTGACTGCCGAGGAAGCGACGAACTGGAGCGCGACGGGACCCGTGGCGCGTGCCAGCGGCGTGACCCGCGACCTGCGGAAGGACGAGCCGTACCTGGCGTACGGCGACCTCGATTTCAAGGTCTGTTGCGCCAAGGCGGGGGATTGCTTCGCCCGCTATTACGTCCGCATGGCCGAAATGCGGGAAAGCCTCAAGATCATCGAGCAGGCGCTGGAGAACATTCCCGCCGGGCCGATCAACATCGGCATCGACGAGCGAACGACGCTGCCGGACAAACAGGACGTCTATCAGACGATCGAAGGGACGATCACTCACTTCGAGTTGCTGATGTGGAACAGGGGCGTCGAAGTCCCGAGCGAAGAAGCATACGGCGCGATCGAGTCCCCCAATGGCGAGCTCGGATTTTATGTGGCCGGCGACGGCACCAACGTCGCTTACCGCGCCCGCTGCCGCCCCCCCAGTTATATCCACTTCGCGCTGTTTCCGAAGTTGATCAAAGGACACACGCTGAGCGACGTGGTGGCGGTGCTGGGAAGCCTGAATATTATTGCTGCAGAGTTGGACCGGTGATTGAGAAAGGAGACGATTGCAAATTGTTCATTTCAAATTGCTGATTGCAAATTTGCAATTATCAATGCTCAATTTGCAATTGCCGTCAAACGATGGCAACACAGCGCATCCTCACC
Source organism: Pirellulaceae bacterium (assembly GCA_035512595.1). Lineage (GTDB taxonomy): Bacteria > Planctomycetota > Planctomycetia > Pirellulales > Pirellulaceae > DATKDU01. Next base: position 19,276 of record DATKDU010000197.1, on the reverse strand, counting down.
GACGAAATGATCCAGGCGATCAACGCCTACATTCCGCGCTATCCGTCCAAACAGGCAGTGACGCTGCCGGCACTGCACATCGTTAACGAGAAACTTAAGCACGTGCCCCTCCAAGCGGTCGTCGAAATCGCCGAGATTCTCGGCCTGCACCCCTCGCAGGTGCAGGACACGCTCACGTTTTATGGATATTTCAAGCAGGCCGGCCCGCACGGCAATTCGCGCGTCTGGATCTGCCGGAGCATTTCGTGCGCCCTCCGCGGGGGCGAAGAGCTGCTCGACCATGTATGTCTCGCCGTTGGTGTAAAGCCGGGTGAGACCACTCCCGACGGGAAGCTGACGGTCGAATATGCCGAGTGTTTGGGCGCCTGCGAGCATGCACCGTGCATGCTGGCCGATGCAACGCTCCACAAGAGCGTGACGCATAAACAGGCGGATGAGTTTTTGAAAGGATTGAAATGAAGTAGGGCGGGTCAAGCTCGCCTCGGCGAGCGCCGGCCCGCCGCAATGGATGGTCGGTTGCGACGGGTCGGCGCGTGCGGAGCACGCTGGACCTGTTCTACCGTTGGTCGAGGTAATTGTGCCCCAGTTCGAACCAGTCCTGCTCAAGAGCGTCGGCAAGCCCGACAGCCATACGCTGCGCGCGTATGAAGCCAGCGGCGGCTATCAGGCGCTGAAGAAAACCCTGAAGACGCTCACGCCCAACGACGTCAAGGAGCAGACGAAGGCCAGCGGTCTCCGCGGCCGCGGCGGCGCAGGCTTTCCGACGGGATTGAAGTGGACGTTTCTGCCCAAGGACCATCCCGGGCCAATCTACTTCTGCCTGAATGCCGACGAGAGCGAGCCGGGGACGTTCAACAACCGCATCCTGATGGAGGAGGACCCGCACCAGGTCCTCGAGGGGCTGATCATCAGTTGCTTCGCCACGCAGGCCAGCACCGCCTACTACTACATGCGGTGCGAGTATCCGACCGCCTATCGGCACACCCAACGGGCAATCGACGAAGCGTATGCCGCTGGGTATCTGGGCAAAAACATCCTCGGCAGCGGCTACTCGCTGGACGTGTACCTGCATCGGGGGGCCGGGGCCTATATCTGCGGCGAAGAGACCGGCCTGATCGAAAGCCTGGAAGGAAAACGGGCCTGGCCGCGAATCAAGCCGCCGTTTCCCGCCGTCGAAGGGGCCTTCCGCAAGCCGACCGTCGTCAACAACATCGAAACGGTCGCCTGCGTCAAGCACATCTTCGACCGCGGCGTGGAGTGGTTCAAATCGATCGGCATTCCCCCTGACCCCAAGAACCCCCGCGATGCCGGCAGCTACGGCCCCAAGCTGTACTGCCTTTCCGGCCATATCAACAAGCCCGGCTGCTACGAAGCGCCGCTCGGCCTGACGGTCACCGAGCTGATCGACCGTTTCGGCGGCGGCATCTGGCACGGCCGCAAGGCCAAGGCGGCCATCCCCGGCGGCATCAGCATGGGACTCTTGACTGCCGAGGAGTTTCACTGCCCGCTCGACTTCAACGGTCCGGGCAAGTTCGGCTGCCTGGGTCTGGGCACGGCCGCCGTCGTGGTCATGGACGAGACGGTGCGGATGGTCGATTTCCTTTACAACAGTTGCCGCTTCTTCTCGCACGAGAGCTGCGGCCAGTGTACGCCGTGCCGCGAGGGGACGAGTTGGGCCACGAAGATGCTGGCCCGCATCAAGCACGGCCAGGGGCGGCTGAAAGACCTGGACCTTTTGGCAGAGATCGGCGAAACGATCGGCATCATCCCCGGCACGACGATCTGCGGCCTGGCGGACGGCGCTGCCTGGCCAATTAAAAATTGCATCAAGAAATTCCGGCCGGAGCTGGAACATTTCATCAAGAGCACCAACCCCAGCGGCTGGGCGGAGACGAAGCCCGTGCCGGCGCTGGAACTGCTGAGCATTCACTAGCATGCCCGTAGTCATCATCGACGGCCAAGAAGTCGAAATCGGCGCAAACGAGCGTCTGAACGGCATTCAGGCTGCGCGGCGGGCGGGGGTCGAGATTCCGCACTACTGCTGGCATCCGGGGCTCTCGGTTGTCGCCTCGTGCCGCATGTGCCTGGTCGAAGCGGGACAAAAGGATCCCGCCACGGGCAAGATCACCATGCAGCCCAAGGTCGTCCCCGCCTGCCAGACGCCGGCCAAGGATGGCGCGGTCTTCGTCACCAGCAGCGAGAAGGTGCAGCAGGCCCGCGCCATGGTGGAAGAAGACCTGCTGCTGCGGCACCCGGTGGATTGCCCGATCTGCGACAAAGCGGGGGAGTGCTTTCTCCAGGATTACCACTTCGAGTATGGCCAGAAGGAGCGGCGGGCCGACATCAAACCCTTCACCAGCCGCCGCCGCGAGCTGGGGGACACGGTAACGCTGTTCGTCGATCGGTGCGTGATGTGTACCCGCTGCGTCCGCTTCACCCGCGAGATCAGCGGCACCAGCGAACTGATGGTGATCAACCGCGGAGCGGCCGAAGAGATCGACGTTTTCCGCAATGCGGACGGCGAGCTTCAGTTCCCCCTGGACAACAAGCTGTCGGGGAACGTCGTCGATCTGTGCCCCGTCGGGGCGCTGGGCGATCGTGACTTCCTCTACGAGCAGCGGGTCTGGTTCATGAAGAGCCACGACCACATTTGCGGCAACTGCTCGACGGGCTGCTCGATCAAAATCGATGAGAACCAGGACCGCATCTACCGCGTGAAGCCGCGCGAGAACCTGCATGTCAACCAGTGGTGGATGTGCGACGAGGGACGGTACGGCTTCAAGCACGTTCACGACGAGCAGCGGCTGACCGAGCCGCGCAAGCGCGACGGCGACAAATACGTCAACATCGACTGGTCGGTCTTGCCGGCGGAGCTCGACAAGCAGCTGAAAAAGTGCGGGCACCTGGCCGCCGTCCTCTCGCCGCACCTGACGGTGGAAGAAGCGTACCTGCTGGCGACGTACATCCTCGGCATTGATCCGCAGGCGGTGCTGGCCCTTGGACCGATCCCGGTCGAAGGGACCGACGAGAAGTTCCCCAGTGGCTTTACGATCCACGCGGAAAAGTGCCCCAATCGCCGGGGTGTGGAGAAGATTGTTGCACGGTTGGGGGGGAGCTTACTGAATTGGGGCGACTTTCTGGGGCAGCTGGCGAGCGAATCGTTCGGCGGGGTGTGGATCAGCGGCGGATTCAAATCCGACTGGAACGACGCTCAGGCCGCGGAGAAATTCAGCAGCGTGAAGTGCCTGGTGGTGCAGGACTGCTTCACTTCGCCGCTCTACGAGCGGGCCGATTATCAGCTTCCCGGCGCAACGGCGCCGGAGCGGGCCGGCTCGTTTGTGAACTTCAATGACCGGCTGCAGTCGTTCGACTGGGCGATCCGCCCGCCGCAGGGAGTCCATGTCGAGGGGCCGCTGTACTGGCAACTGCTCGGAAAACCGGGACTCTATGACGCCCGCAAGGTGCTCGACGATGTGGCCCGCGAGATTGCGTATTTCGCTCCGGCGGCGGGACCGATCCCGGAAATGGGCGTCGATTTGAAGGTGAATCAGATTGCGACCTAGCAACCGACTCCGCGATGTTACGAGAAGAAGATATCGAGGTACGAATTGGGCGGTGCGATGGCGGCAGCTTTTATCAACTCATACATCAACCGACTGGAGTATCGAGAATCGCTGCTCCACTTGGGAGCAAGAACCAACATGAGTTGAAGAAGCAATGGCTACAAGAAATCGAGGCCGAGCTGAGACAAAAAGGTTTAACGCAGTTTCTCACTGAAGATCTGAAGTAGTCAATTTCCGGCTGACACTCCATTGACGCGATGCTTGAAGCATTAATCAAAATCGCGATCCTCATCGGCTTTTTGATGACCGCGGCGGCCTATTTCGTGCTGCTCGAGCGGCGGATGGCGGCCTGGGTGCAGGACCGGATCGGCCCCAACCGGGTCGGAGTGCCGCTGTCGCTGTTTGGGCTCAAAGATTTGCCGCTGTTCGGACTCGGTCAACCCGCCGCCGACGGACTCAAGTTCATCCTCAAGGAAGAATACACGCCAGCACACGTCGATAAACGGCTGTTCGTCCTGGCCCCGATCGCCATCCTGGCGTCGGCACTCACCGTGTTTGCCGTGATTCCCTTTGGCAGCGTGATTCCGGCAATTGGCGGCGGCGACGAGCCGATTCGATTGAACGTCGCGCCCGACGTCAACGTCGGCCTGATCTTTGTTTTCGCCCTGACGAGCATTGCTGTTTACGGCGTGATCCTTGGCGGCTGGGCCAGCAACAACAAATACAGCTTCCTGGGGGGGCTGCGATCGAGTGCTCAGCTCATCGCTTACGAGTTGCCGATGGGGCTCGGCCTGCTCGGCGTCGTGCTCGCCGCCGGGTCGATGGACCTCGACAAAATCATTCACCAGCAGGCCGAAAGCGTGTGGTATGGCTTGGCGCAGCCGCTGGGCTTCGTCGTGTTCATGATCGCGGCATTCGCGGAAGCGGCCCGGCTGCCATTCGACCTGCCGGAAGCGGAGCAGGAGCTGATCGGCGGCTATCACACCGAATATTCCGGCATGAAGCTGCTATTGTTTCTGGTGGCCGAGTTCCTGCACATGATCACGGCGTCGTTTCTAATCGTGATCTTGTTTCTCGGCGGCTGGCATTTGCCGTGGATCACGGGGACTTCGAATGAGGACGTCGGTTGGATGACGGCCATCCTGCGAATCCTCGTTCTCCAGGCAAAGATTTTTCTCGTGATCGTGTTTTTTATGATGGTGCGGTGGAGCTGGCCGCGGTTTCGATTCGACCAGCTCATGAACCTGGCGTGGAAGATCATGCTGCCGCTGGGGCTGGTGAACGTGGTGGCGCTGGCCGTGCTGTATGAATTGCGGGCGATCAACGACCCCGACGCCGGCAGTTGGCTATGGGGATCGATCGTATTGTTCGGCATGTGGATCGTCGCCGCACTGGCGTGGCTGGGCACGTCGCTGGTCAATCCGCTGGTGACCGACAATCGGCCGCGGCTGGATGTTTTGACTTCGGAAGTGGACGGACAGATATAGGCGTAGGACGGCCTTTCCAGGCCGTCCCAATGACGGCCTGGAAAGGCCGTCCTACAAGATATGCAACCCAACGACCCGAGCATCGCCTGGATCGAAGAGCCGCAGCTTGGCCTGGCGGGGAAGATGTACCTGCCGCTGTTCGTTCAGGGGCTGACGACGACCTTCAAGCACTTGTCGAAGTCGCTCAAGGGAGGAGTCGTCACGGTCAGCTATCCGGAGCAGGAGCCGAAGATTGCCGCACCGCTCATTTACCGCGGCGTTCACCGGCTCAATCGGGACGAAGAGGGGCGGGTCAAGTGCGTCGCCTGCTTTCTGTGCGCGACCGCCTGCCCGGCCCACTGCATCGACATCATTGCCGAGGAGAGCCCCTGGCCCGACCGCGAGAAGTACCCGCAGAGCTTCACGATCGACGAACTGCGGTGCATTTACTGCGGCATGTGCGAGGAGGCCTGTCCCGTGGACGCCATCGAGCTGACGAGCCTGTATAACCTCACCGGCCGCAGCCGCGACGAGATGATCTTCGACAAGGAAAAGCTCCTCAGCGTCTATGACGCGACGAAGGACAAGGAGCCGATGCGCTCGCCGGCCATGGGAGGGACCGTCACATGAGCGGCATTTCTTCCCTGTTCCTTGTCGCGGCCAAGACGCTGACGGCACGCGAGATCCTCGAGTGCCGTACGTTTTGGGGCCTCGTCCTGGCCGCCGTCGGCCTGTGGCTGGCGCTTCCCAAGCGAGTGGCGTACGGGAAAACGATCGGCGGCGTGCTGGGGATCGTGGGCCTCTCGCTGGTCGCCTCCGACTGGCCGCTGTTGCCGACGCTCACCGATCAGGCCGTTTTCTGGCTGCTCGCTTCGATCACTATTGTCGCCGCCGTCGCCACGATCACGTCGTACAGCCCGGTCTATTCGGCCATCTGGTTTGCCCTGTCGCTGCTCGGCACAGGCGGCCTGTTTTTTTTCAACGGCGCACAGTTCCTCGGCGTGGCGACGATCGTCGTTTACGCTGGGGCGATCGTCGTGACGTTCCTGTTTGTGATCATGCTCGCCCAGCCGGAAGGGCAAGCGTCTTATGACCGGATCAGTTGGGGCTGGTTTGCCAAGACGGCCTCGGTCTTGGTCGCGGCGGCAATCGTCGGGCTGATGACGATGCTACTCGGCGGGATCAAGGAGCAGGCGCTCGCACACGCGGCGGCAGCCAATGAAGTAACCAGCTCGCCGCGGGATGCCGAAGGGCCGATCGTCACCGCCGACAAGCCGTTCAATCCAGTTCTCGACCACCCGCACCACATGGCCCGCCTGGGCGCGGTCCTGTTCAGCCAGCACGTGATCAGCGTGGAGCTCGCCGGCACGTTGCTGCTGGCGGCACTCGTCGGCGCGGTGGCCATCGCCGCCTATGGCAAGCGGCGGCTGACGACGCAGGTCGAGGATGCGATGCGACTGGAGGAGGCCCCGCGATGAACGAAACGAGCCTCCTGTTCAATTATCTGAGCGTCGGTGCGATCCTGTTCGCGCTGGGTCTCGTCGGCTTCCTCGTGCGGCGGAACATGATTCTCATGTTCCTCTGTGCCGAGATGATGCTGCAAGGCGTGTCGGTGAGCCTGATCGGCTGGGGTCGCTACCACGCCGATTGGGGCGGGCAAATGCTGGTGATCTTCATGATCACCGTCGCGGCATGCGAAGCGGGGATCGGGCTGGCGCTGATCCTGATGCTCGCCCAGCGGACCGGCAAGCTCGACTCGACCGTCTGGCAGGATCTTCGCGAAGAAGGTTTGCCAGCCTATGTCGATCGGGAAGTTCCCGAGGAGCGGGCCGAAGAGCAGGTCTGGCCGACCCTCACCCCCGCCGGCCGCCGGCCGGAAATCGATCTGGAGGAGCTTTCCCACCGCAGCCGCGTGTAACGCCACGGCTGGTGCTGGCGTCTCGATTCATCTATGGACAATTCCCGCTTCATCGACTTCGCCCTGCCGCTCATCCCGGCATTGCCATTGGCCGCAGCGATTCTCACGGCGCTGGTCGGCCCGTGGGTCGCGCGGCTTGGCGCGCGCTGGCAGGCGCTCTTGGCAACGCCCGTGATCGCGGCACTGGCGGCGTCGTGCCTCCTGAGCCTGCAACTGGTCTACAAGGTCGATTTCGAGCAGCGTGATCTGGCCGCAGGGACGGCCAGTGAGATCCATACTGGTTACGAACGGGTTGTGACACTCTGGACATGGGCGGACGTTTCCAGTGCCTACGAGCTCAAGGACCCCGTCAAGCAGGATCAAACCGACCTCGACGTCAAGCGGCTGCCGGGGAAGGTCTATCCGCTCGACTTCGACCTGGGCCTCAAGGATTTGCAGATTGCCGTCGCGCTGCGGGCCGATGCGCTGACGGCGATGATGCTCGGCATGGTGACGTTCGTCTCGACGCTGGTCGCCATCTTTGCCGCCGGGTACATGGCCGGGGATCGTGGGTACTGGCGGTTTTTCGCGTACATCGGCCTGTTCGTCTTTTCGATGACGATGCTGGTGAGCGTGAGCAACTTCGTGCTGCTGTATGTCTTCTGGGAAGCGGTCGGCGTGTGCAGCTACCTGTTGATCGGGTTCTGGTATGAGAAACCAGCGGCAGCGGCCGCCGGCATGAAGGCGTTTTTGGTCAACCGGGTCGGCGACTTCGGCTTCGCCATCGCCCTGTTTCTGATTTGGACGACGTACGGCTCACTCAACTTCCACGACACGCTCGCCAATGGCTCGACCGACCAGGAGGCAATCGAGCAGGTTGTGGCAGCCAGACAATCGGACGCTGACGCAGCGCCGGGAAACAGCGGCGTCGTTCGCGGCGTGCTCGGCAAGAGCCGGCTGGTGCGAAACGACTACGTCGCGGGGCCAATTGCCGTCTGGATTTGCCTGCTGCTGCTCCTGGGCGCGTGCGGCAAGAGCGCCCAGTTCCCGCTGCACGTCTGGCTCCCCGATGCGATGGAAGGGCCGACGCCGGTCAGCGCCCTGATCCACGCCGCCACGATGGTCACGGCCGGCGTCTACATGGTCGCCCGCTGCTCGCCGCTCTTTGCCGCCGCGCCGGAGGCGCAGCTCATGGTGGCGGTGATCGGCGCTTTCACGGCACTGCTCGCTGGGCTGATTGCCCTGACGCAATACGACCTCAAGCGGGTGCTGGCCTATTCGACCGTCAGCCAGCTCGGCTACATGTTCCTGGCGCTGGGCACCGGCCTGTTTGCCGGCGTCACCGGCGGCATGTTCCACCTGTTCACGCACGCCTTCTTCAAGGCGCTCCTGTTCCTCGGCGCGGGCAGCGTGATGCACGCGATGGGGGGAGTGATCGACATGCGGCGCTTCGGCGGCCTCAGAAGGCTGATGCCGTATACCTACGCCACGTTTCTCATCGGCTGCCTGGCCCTCTCCGGCATCTTTCCGCTGGCTGGGTTCTGGAGCAAGGACTCGATCCTCGGTGCGGTCCACGACAAGGTCCATCAGCTCGACCACGTCATCGAAGGGCGCCACGATCCGCACATCGGCGAACATCGCGAGTCGGCCGCTCTCGTGCAGTCGTTCGCCTCGCTGACCGAAGGGCAGCTCACGGCCTACCGCGGCATTTACCAGATCCTTTATTACAGCGCCCTGTTCACCGCGTTCCTGACTGCCTTCTATGCCTTCCGCGCCTTCTGCCTGACGTTCCACGGCGAGGAGCAGATTCCCGACGAGGCGGGGCATCACGCGCACGAGTCGCCGCCGGTGATGGTCGTCCCGCTGGCGATTCTCGCCGTCTGTGCCGCGGCGGCCGGCATCTGGGCGATGGGAAGCGAGAACTTCGCGGGGGGTATCCGTCACTGGGGCGAGAACAACTTCAGCGACTTTCTATCCCATACGCCTTCGCTGGCCGCCGGCGGCCTGGCGAATACCATCCCGGCGACGCACGAATTCCACCTGTCGGTCGCCGGGCTGAGCACGCTCGTCGCACTGGCCGGCATGGGCCTGGCGCTCTACCTCTACATGGGCGAGCGGAGCGAAGTGTCGCTGCTGGAGCGGCTGTTCAAGCTGGAAGGAGCGCAAAAACTCGCCGATCCGCAGTGGATTGCGCAGCTCGAGCGCGTCGGCTGGATCGGAGTCGTGACGCGGACCCTCCGCGGTGCGGGGCTTGGATTTCTCGTGACGCTCGTCGGCCTCATCCTCGGCGTCGTGTCGCTGATCCTGGCCCTGCCGCTGCTGCTCCTGAGCTACATCACGCCCCACAAGCTGTCGGCCAACAAGTTTTACTTTGACGAAATCTATGACGTCCTCTTTGTCACGCCGCTCCGCTGGCTGTCGTTGTTCTTTTACTGGATCGATCGCTGGCTGGTGGACGGGCTCGTCAATTTCACTGCCTCCGTGCCGCCAGCGATTGGTTCGCTGATGCGTGGATTGCAGGGGGGACTGGTGCAGTTTTACGCGGTCGCAATGGTCCTGGGGGTCCTGATTCTGATCGCGGCTCGGCTCCTCCTGGCCGCGGGGTAACTTGGATGAATGCACTCCTGATAGCCACCGTCTTAATGCCGCTCGTCGGAGCGGTGATTCTGTGGATCATCGCGCCGCTGGGGCGGCCGGTGATCCGCGTCACGGCACTTGTCGTGACGCTGGCGACGTTCCTGTGTGCCGCGCGGCTGATCGCCAATTTTCCCGCCAAAGCGTCGGGGGAGTTTGAATCGTCGGCCGCCCGACTGGAAGCCTTGACGCAGGCTCAAACAACCTACGCCTCGCTGCCCCCCGATCAAGAATGGCACTGGGTCGGCCAGGTCCCCGGCGTCAACCTGGATATCCGCTTCTCGCTCGGCCTAGATGGGCTAGGCCTGTGGATGTTCGGCCTGTCGGCACTCCTGATGATCACCAGCGTGCTGGTAAGTTGGGAGGCGATTGAAGACCGACCGGCGCTCTTCTACGGCATGCTGCTGCTCCTGGAATTCGGCTGCCTCGGCGTCTTCTCCGCGCGGGACATCATCCTGTTCTACATCTTCTTCGAGTTCACCCTCATCCCGCTGTTCTTCATGATCGGCATTTGGGGGAGCGAGGATCGCCGGTACGCGGCCAGCAAGTTCTTCCTCTACACGCTCGCTGGCAGCTTGCTGACTTTTCTCGGGCTGCTCGCCATCGTCTTCTGGGTCTACCAGCGGAGCAGCGGCGGCGAGCTCACCTTCTCGATTCCGGAATTGGTGGCCAAGCTGAACGAGTATCCGCTGCCCCTGTCGTGGCAAATGGCCGTCTTCCTGGCCCTGTTTGCCGGTTTCGCGATCAAGGTGCCGCTCTTTCCGCTGCACACCTGGCTGCCGCTGGCCCATGTGCAGGCCCCGACGGCCGGCAGCGTGATCCTCGCCGGCATCCTGCTCAAAATCGGCGTCTACGGCTTCCTGCGGTTCAGCATTCCCATGCTCCCCGAAGCGTCCGCGGCGTGTATGCCTTGGATCTTATGGCTCTCCGTCGGCGGCATCATCTACGGCGCACTGGTTTCGCTGGCGCAAAGCGACATCAAGCGGCTGATCGCCTATTCCAGCGTCAGCCATCTCGGCTTCTGCATGCTCGGCCTGTTCGCGTTCAATCCGCTCGGCGTGCAGGGGAGCGTACTGCAAATGGTCAACCACGGCATTTCGACCGGCGGCCTGTTCGCCCTGGTCGGCATGCTCTACGAGCGGTACCACACGCGCAAAATCGCCGACTACGGCGGACTGGCGCGGCGAATGCCGATCCTGGCGCTGTTCATGCTGCTGTTCACGTTTTCCAGCATCGGCCTGCCGGGGCTGAACGGCTTTGCGGGGGAGTTTTTGATCCTGCTCGGCGCGTTTCAGCGGGCGTGGACCGGCGCGCCGGCGTCGCTGCAAAACCAATACGTGTGGATTGCCGTGCTGAGCGTTTTCGGCGTTGTGCTCGGCGCTTGGTACATGCTGTACCTCGTGCGGCGGGTGTTCTTCGGACCGCTGAAGGAGCCGCACGTCGATCGCGGGGACCATTCCGGCGAAGTTCACGACCTGAACCTCCGCGAGATCCTGGCGCTGGCGCCGCTGGTGGTGCTGATGTTCTGGATCGGCCTGAAGCCGAAGGATTTTCTGGAGCGGATTGAGCCGTCGGCAGCGGTGGCGACGGAGCAGGTGGAGACGATGCTGGCGGTAGGGTGGGACAAGGACGCCTCAGGCGGCCGCCGGCCCACCGGAATCGCGTCGTTTGGCGAGGTGGGCCGGCGCTCGCCGAGCGAGCTGGTCCCACCCTACGAATTCGCGGCAGAGGTGAAGGGGTCCGCTGAATGATCGTTGAAACCCAAACCATCCGTCATCTGCTCCCCGAGGTACTGCTGATCCTGGCGGCCAGCGGCATTTTCGTTGGCGGGGCGTTCGTCCGCGGGCGGCGCTTGTGGTCGGCGGTGGCGCTGGCCAGCTATGTCTTCGCGCTTCTCGCGCTGGCCCTGGCCGGCTCGCCGTGGAACGTCGCGTCCACGCTCAGCGGGCCGATCGTCGTCGATCCCATGAGCTGCGGCCTCCGCTGGCTGGCGGTCTTTTCGGGCGGCATCTTCACGCTCGCCCTGGCCGGCCTGGCTGACAAGGATTTGGCCAGCGAAATCCTCGGCAGCCTGATGCTGATCGTCGTCGGCATCATGCTCACAGCGGGTGCGAACGAGCTGGTGCTGCTGCTGCTGGGCCTGGAGCTGATTTCGATTCCGACGTATGTGCTCTTGTTCCTCGGCCGCCGCGACCGGGCCAGCGGTGAAGCGACGATGAAGTATTTTTTCCTGAGTTTGCTGTCGTCGGCGCTGCTGCTGTACGGGTTCAGCTTCCTCTATGGCCTGGCGGGAACGACCGTCATCGCCGGCACACCCGCGATCCCCGGCATTCGTGAGAAGCTGCTGTCGGCAGCGATGGACAATTCCCCACTGGCGGCCCTCGCGCCGCTGGCGCTGGTGCTGATCGTCGCCGGCCTGGGCTTCAAACTGGCGGCCGCGCCGTTTCAGTTCTACGCACCGGACGTTTACCAGGGGACGACGAACATCAACGCCGGCCTGCTTGCCGTCGCGCCGAAGATCGCAGCGACCGCCGGGTTCATTCGCCTCGTAATTGTGGCGATGCCGCTGGCGGCGGAGTACGCCTGGCAGGTGTCGCTGGTCATCGCCGTGCTGACGATGACGATCGGCAACGTCTGCGCCCTGTGGCAGAAGGACGTGCGGCGGCTGCTGGCCTATTCTTCCATCGCCCACGGCGGCTACTTGCTCATCGGCCTGGCGGTCGGCACCGGCTCGGTCGCCATCGGCAGCAGCGCCAGCGGCGGCGCGGCGAGCATGCTGTTCTACGTCCTCGTTTACGCCCTGGCGACGATGGGGACGTTTGCGACGCTGGCTTATCTTGGCTCGCAGGAGCGCGAAGTGAGCGGCGTCGAGGAACTATCGGGCCTGGGCAAGTCGCGGCCGCTGGCCGCCGCGGCCCTGGCGATCTTCATGTTCTCGCTCGCCGGCATTCCGCCGCTGGCCGGCTTCTGGGGAAAATTCGCCCTGTTTTCGGGAGCGATCCAGTTCGCCGCCGCCAATTACCAGTCTCGGGAAGCCGCCTGGTTCATCGCCCTGGCAATCATCGGCGTCCTGAATGCCGCGGTCGCGGCGGCGTATTACCTGCGGATCATCGGCGTGATGTACTTCAGCCCGGCGGGTATGACGGGCGTCAAAGCGGCCGGCGGCAGCGGCGCCCTGGCTGCCGCCGTGGTTTGTGCCGTGCTGGTCATCTTCGCCGGGCTCTTTCCCGCGCAGCTCGTGGGGCTGTCGCTCAAGTCCGAGCAGGGGCTGCGGCAGAATGTGGTGGCTGTGGCGGAGTCGATGGCGCCACGGCCTGGCGAGCGTTAACTGCCGGGGCTTCGGCGGCCTCAGCCCCAGCCACCGACTATAATCGAAACAAACCCCGTCCCGGTCTTTTCCGCCCGGCCTCTCGATGCCCCGCAAGCCGTCTCCAGCGCGACTCTTGACGAAGCTTCTGGACGCGGCTGCGACGCCGGTGTATGTGGTCGATGAAGATCGGCGGCTGGTGTGGGGAAATGCCGCGTTTGCCGCGTGGACGCAGCGGAACATCGACGATCTGGCGGGGCTCAAGCTCTCGTACACCACCAGCGGCGAGCTGTCCGGCGCGGCGGAATTGGCCGCGGCACTCTGCCCCCCCCCGGAAGCGTTCAGCGGCGCGGTCACCAGCGGGGTCGTTTCAGCACCGGCCGGCGGCGCGAGCGTGCCGCGGCAGGCGCAGTTTGCGTGGCTGGCGGGTGAGAGCGATTTGCCTGCCGGATTGTGCGTCTTTGTTGGACCGCCCGCGGATGCCGTCGCTAGCCAGCCCACCGCCTCCACGTTGCATCAGCAGCTTCTGGCGCTGCGGAATCAGTTCGGCCGGCGCTATCACATCGGCCAGCTCGTCGGCACTTCGCCCCAGATCCGCCGCGTGCGGCAGCAAGTGCGCCTGGCCAGCCAGTCGCGAGCGAGCGTGCTTGTCGTCGGTCCTCCCGGCAGCGGCCGCGAGCACGTCGCCAGGACAATCCACTTCGGCACGCAGGCGTCCGGGAGCGCGATCGGCCCGCTCGTGCCGCTGGATTGCTCGCTGCTCGATGCCGAGCTGATGCAGTCGGCAATCACGTCGTTTTTGCGGCGGCGGGACGAGTGGAAGTCGCTGACCCGCCCCGGCGTGCTGTTGTTGCTAGAGCTGGACAAGCTCTCCGAAACGGCTCAGCAGGAGCTGATCGGCTTTCTGCGATTGCCGGGGGTCGAGCTGCCGGTGATGGCAACGGCTGCGCGGCGCTTGTCGCGGCTGGTGGCGAAGAAAAAGTTTCGCGGCGAACTGGCGTGCGCACTCTCGACGCTCGTCATCTCGCTGCCGCGACTGTCGCGGCGGACTGAGGACATTCCGCTCTTGGCCCAGTTCTTTCTCGAAGAGGCGAATGCGGACGGCGGCAAGCAGCTCTCGGGATTTACGAGCGAAGCGCTCGATCGGCTGGCGGCGTACGACTGGCCGGGAAACGTGGAGGAGCTGGCGAGCGTCGTGCGGCAGGCGCATGCCCAGGCGGCGGGGCCGCAGGTGCTGGCGGGCGACCTGCCGGCGATCGTCCATCACGCGGCGGCGGCCCTCTCCCGCTCCCGAAAACCGCCCCAGCCGATCCGGCTCGACGAGTTTTTGGAGCGGATTGAGAAGGAGCTACTGGAGCGGGCGCTGGTGCAAGCCCGCGGCAACAAGACGAAGGCGGCGCAGCTTCTGGGGATACACAGGGCGCGGCTCATCCGCCGGCTGGTGCAGCTTGGCCTCGTCGCGGCACCTGCGACAGGCGAGGCCGTGGTCTTTGAAGAAGTGGACGACGGCGGCCCGAGCGAAGCGGCGTCGTAGCACGCAGGCAGCGGTCACCGCGCAGATTTCTCCAAAGAACAACCGCGGATTGCGCGGAGAACGCGGATGGAAAGGAATCCGCGTACATCCGCGGTTCCAATTGCCCGCTATTTCGCCTGCTCCGGAAAATCTCTCTCAAACCGTTCCACGAGCTTCTGCACGTCGGCGGGCACGATGTACAGCTTCCCGCGAATCGTCTTCCGCTCGCCTGGCTCAAGCCCGCCGATGCGGAAGTCGTTGTGCATGCAGGCGATCACTCCCTGGAAGATTTCCTGGTACGGCTCCCAAGCCACGGCGAGAATCTGCTTCTCATCGGCCGAGTAGCAACCACACAGGCCGCAGGAGGGAACGAGCGAACTGAGCGGCCGCGGATTGACGTCGTTCCGATCGACCTCCTTGGGGCAATATACTTGCCCGGGGATGTACCGCGCCTTGTCGGCCCACGGCTCGGTCGGCAATCGCGTCAGTTTGCCATCGATGAACAGGAAGCACTTGCGGGCGTAGGCCGGAACCAGCTCGCGGGCGTCGGCATTGCCCGCGCCGGTGAACTTGTCCACGCGCAGGCACGGCTGGGCCCAGTGTACCTCGGACGGCTTGTCGGTCGGATTGTGGGCCACGACCTGGAAATCAACCTCGTCCGCGCCGGCGGTGATCGTGTGCTCGACGACGACGCCGTCTGCCAGCTTGTCCCGCAGGCGGATGATCCGCCCGCTGTCGCTGATCGACACCAGCTTGGCCTCGTGCTTGATCACCGTCTGCCCCCACTCGCGATCGGTCGAGCCGGGCCGGCAATAGGCCTCCAGGTACATGATCTTGATTTCCTCACCCGGAAAATTGCCGCGGATGGTGAGGAAGTTTTTGTCCCAGGCGAGCGAGAGGGGGGCGGAATCAACGGCGCGTGCCAGATTGGCGGCAAAACACGAGGTAATCATCACCAACGCAAAAGTGAATCGATTCATTTGGTTCGCCTTGAAGTATTCTTGCCGAATTGGTGAGATTTTGGTCGATCCGGCGCTGGTTTCTGAAGTCTAACGACTTCGGCTACTTCCATCTGCCCCTCAGCGGCCAGAGGCTCGGCGTCTATAATATTCTATAACGATTGGTAACTCCCTTTCTGCCGCGACCCAGCGGTCGCGATTGCCGTGTTGACGATGCCAGCCAGTACCGCTCTCGACGAAATCATCTCCGACTTTGAGGACCTGGAGCCGATCGAGCGGCTGGGGGCGCTGGAAGAACTGGGCCGGTACTTGCCGGAGTTCCCGGAGAGCCTGCGGACCGAGGAAAACCGGGTGCTCGGCTGCCAGAGCATGGTCTGGTTCATCGCTCAAGAGCGGCCGGGCAATCCCCTCACGCTGGAATTCCAGGCGTACAGCGACGCGCCGATCGTCCGCGGCGAGATTGCCGTCTTGCTGGCGGCCTATTCGGGCCGCACGCCGCAGGAGATCGTTGATTTTCCGATCGAGGAGCTCTTCGGCCGGCTCAAGCTCCGCTCGTTTCTGACGCCGCTAAGGAGCAACGGACTGTCGTCGATGGTCAAGCGGATTCAAAGGCTGGCGGCGGAGCAGGGGGGGAGGGTTCAGGGTTCAGGGTTCAGGGTTCAGGGTTCAGAAGACAGGGGACAGGAGACAGGGGACAGGGGACAGGAGACAGGGGTCAGGGGACAGGAGACAGGGGACAGGGGACAGGAGACAGGGGTCAGGGATCAGGAGTCAGGGGTCAGGAGTCAGGAGTCGGAACCAGGACTACTCAGCCGGTCGCTGCGGGATGATTTTCCCATCCTGACGCGCGTGCTGGAGGATGGGCAGCCGCTGGCGTACCTCGATAACGGCGCCACCGCGCAGCGACCGCGGGTGGTCATCGACGCGATGGTCGAGGCCTATCAGTCTTACTACAGCAACGTCCACCGCGGCGGGCACGCGCTCGCCGTCGAGAGCACGCGGCACTACGAGCAAGCGCGGTCTTCGGTTGCCCGACTGCTCCATGCCCGCAGCACCGACGAAATCATCTTCACCGCCGGCGCGACGGCCGCGATCAACCTGGTCGCCCGCAGTTGGGGGGATGCCAATGTGCGGCAGGGGGACGAAATTCTCCTCACGCAGATGGAACACCACTCCAACATCGTCCCCTGGCAGCAGCTTGCCGAGCGGACCGGCTGCACGATCAAGTGGGTGCCGCTGACCGATGGCTTTGAGCTCGACCTGGCGACGCTCGACGAGCTGCTGACCAAGCGGACGCGGCTGATGGCGGTCACTGCCGTCTCGAACGTGCTGGGAACGATCAATCCCATCTCCGAGATTGTCGCGCGGGCGCATGCGGCCGGCGCAAAGGTGCTGGTCGATGCGGCGCAGCACGTGCCTCACGAGCCGACCGACGTGCAGGCCTGGAATGCGGACTTCGTCGCGCTCAGCGGGCACAAGCTGATGGGCCCCTCGGGCGTTGGCGTCCTCTACGGCCGGCAGGAGCTGCTGGAGGCAATGCCGCCGTTTTTAGGCGGCGGGAGCATGATCAAAACGGTCACGCTGGACGGATTTACCCCCGCCGATTTGCCTTACAAGTTCGAAGCCGGCACGCCGATGATCGTGCCGGCCATCGGACTCGGGGTCGCAGCGGAATATCTCCAGAAAATCGGCCCGGAAAACATCGCCGCCCACGAGCGCGTGCTGACGCGCTGTGCCCACGAGCTGCTCTCCGAAATCTCCGGTCTGCGAATTCTCGGCCCCGCTCCCGAAAAGAAGGGGGGCATCGTCAGCTTCGTGCTCGATCGGCTCCATGCCGACGATGTCTCCCGCGTACTTGATCTGGCGGGGATTGCCGTGCGGGCCGGTCACCACTGTGCCATGCCGCTGCACGCGAGGTATGGAGTGCCAGCGTCGTGCCGCGCCAGCTTTTACTGCTATAACACGGTGGAAGAGGTGCAGCGGCTGGCAGCAGCCCTGGAACAGGCAAAAAAGGTCCTGCACCGGGAATAATCCCAAGAATTCCAGGCTCTCGACGAATACCTGGAGCCGATCGCCCGCACCCAGTCGCGGCAAGGCCCGTGATCCGGCACTGGCGGCGGAAAAAAGGACCGGCTTGGGCGTCAGAGTGCGCCCGCACGCAATTTGCGCCGTTTGCTCGGTATGCGACAATCGATCGATGCTCATCCCTCGCTTCAGCCTCCGTTCGCTGCTCATCGCCACGGCCGTCTGCGCCGTATTCTCCCTCGTCATTGCCGGGGCGGTGCGCGGTCAGCCGTGGGCCATCGGCATGACGGCGGCCTTCGCGGCCTTGCTGGCCGTCATGCTCTTGCACCCGCTGGCCTTTGCATTCGCGTCGGTGCTGGCCAGTTTGCGGGGGCAACTGACGCCGCCTCCCCCGGGCGCTTCACCGTTTGCCACTTCCGGACCGCCGAAGCAAATCGTACCCCCGTCGCCACCACCGGAATAACCACGCACCCTCCGGGCCACTGCCATGAGAGACCATTCGCTTCCCCTCCACTGCCGTCAGTTGCTCGTCGGCCTCATTCTGTGGGGGGCAATGTTTTCGGCGGCATCGGCGGAGACGGGGATGGTGCAATCGTTTCCGGTGCCGCCCAAAAGAATGCGCAACGGCCTGACGGTCGAGGTCGATACGCGGGGCGTGACGGCCAACGGCTATCGCAGCGTGCGGGTCAAGGTGATCAACACCCCCTCGCGCAACAAGCCCCCCGTGCCGGTGACTGCCGACCGGCGCATCCGCGTTGTCCTCGACCCGAGCGGGATCGGCCATGTGTCGCGGGTAAGAACGTCCAAGGTGATCGAAATCCCCGAGAAGCAGTCGAGCGGCGAAGCGACGATTCCCGTGCCGACGGCCGGCTATTGGTATCAATTGAACGTGCTAGTTTACGAAGGAGGCGATCTCCTGGAAGACGTCTCCGGGCCGATGGCGCCAGGATTCTTTGGGATGCGGGGCGAGTCGGAATCGTTGCCGACCCTGCTATTCGTGGACTACGACGTGCCAGACCGGACGACGCGCGACAATCAACTTTCGCTGATGGCCGGAGTGCGGCCCCCGGCCACGCCGGATACGTTCCATCTGCCGGACTATAGCCTGCTCGTCAGCAACATTCCGTATTCCAACGCCGGGATGACGATGGGGACGGCCCTGCCGCCAGCCGCAACGACCGGCACACGGCTGACCGACGCGCAGGTGCTGGCGCTGACTTCGCAGCAGGGCAAGGTACAGCTACTTCCGCCGGCGGAGTTGCCCGAGCAATGGATCGAGCTATCGTGCTATGACATCGCGTTCATTTCGCTGGACGATCTGGCGCGAATGGCCAGGCAGAACTCGCGACAGCGGCGGGCCCTGGTGGACTGGCTGCACAGCGGACCGGCGCTGGTTGTGTACGGCGTGGGGGATGAGCTGGCACGTCTCGCGGAAGTCGAGCAGCTCCTGGACCTGCCGCCGCTGGCCGAGCCCTCCAGAAAAGTCGGCACGCTCCGCGGCTGGACCCCGGCGGCGGCGGGCCATGCCGGACGGACGATTTACCCCAAAGAGCAAAGCGTTGTCTACGGGACAGCGGCCACGCCTGCCATGGCGACCGCCGCCGCCGCGGGCGGCGCTCTCCCGGCCAATCAAGATCTGTTCCATCTCGCTGGACTTCCTTTCGCCAGCCGCCCTGCGGGACTGGGCTGGGTAATCGCCGTCGCCCATCCTGATCCATTTCCTGCCAGCCCTGGGGACTGGCAGTGGCTGCTGAACTCCATCTATCCGCGACATCAGCTCTGGAGCACGCGGCACGGCATGTCGTACCAGTCGTACAACCAAGGGCTGTGGAATTGGTACGTCCCCGGCGTCGGCGCAGCGCCGGTCTTCACCTTTCTCCTCCTGGCGACGCTGTTTGCCGTCCTGATTGGC
>DATKDU010000196.1:0-7639 GCA_035512595.1 Pirellulaceae bacterium | reverse complement strand
CGGCGATGATTTCCAGCGCCTGAAGCTGTCGAGTCAGGACCGCGACGTTGCCTTCGGCGTTCTGCCGGATCTGGTCGAAGGCTTCGGCCAACAGGCTTTCGAAGCACGGGCCTCGGGCAATCACGCGCAGCTCCCCTTGGTCCAAGCGGCGTACAGTCGCAATTGGTCGCGATGCAAGCCGGACAAGGATCGCCGCCAGGTAGTTCACGCACATCACCGCGGTCGTGGTGTCGTTGATGCCAGGCGACAACGCTTTCAGGGCGATGTCCACGAGTTGCCGAATGCCAAAACTGGCATCCTGTTCCACCGTGCGATGGGGGCTGATGTTGTAGACCGCGTTGAGCTGGTCCGCTGTGTCTTCGTCCAATCCACCCGGGTCGGCCACAGAGATCAGCGGAGTCCCCTCGATGATGAACTCGCCGATGCCGCGTTCCATACGCACGACGGTCCCGCGTTCTCGGGCGACAGCCAGCAGCGAGTCCCCGTCGATACTTTGAATGTAACCGGTCTTTCGTGCCGGAACGGCAAACCAAGCCTGCTCCGGGAGAGACACCGCCAAGTCGCCGTCCGTGTCTTCCTCAACGTCATCACCCATCCCCTGGGGAAACAAGTGATCCACGGCAGCGATGGTCTCCCGTGCGGCCGCGGCAATGATGCTCGACGACTGGATGGACATTGAAATGTAGTGAATGAAAAAGATCAGATAGCCGATCCCGATGAACGCCAGGATCAACCCACCCAGTACGGCCAGCGACGGGACAAACGCCCCTTCGTCACCGCCTCGAATGACCCTGAGCACCACCAGGCAGTAGGCAAAGATGCCGACGAACACGCCGAGCACCACCTGATTGTTGCGGTCTCGCATAAAGTTGCGCAGGACCCGCGACGTGTACTGACTGGAGGTCAGCGAGAGGGCAACAATGGTAATGGAGAACACCACCCCGGCCACCGTGATCATCGAACTGGCGACGGCGGTGAGCAGGCCACGGGCACCAGCCGCACCGGCACCGAAGAGCAGCGGCCACCGTGCGACAACATCCAGGTCAACAGTCACGTCGACCGCGATCAGGACGGTGGCCAGTCCCACAGCACCCAACACGATCACTGCCGGTACGAACCAGAAAGTCGATCGCGTTTCGTGCCACCAATGACGTAGCTTCGTTATCATTCTTAGCTACTCTTCCGTTACGGTTTTGGTTCTTTCGTCTGCTTCTCGGAAGTAGGAGTGCCGGAAGCAGCCGGTAAGAGATTCTCCCCGCCTTTCAATAGTTGTGCCTGCCGCGCCTGTTCCTCGATGACGACGGCTTCGCTGTATAAGCCGGCTTCCGCCTTCGTGGACACCGCAGCGATGCGTTTAAGTTACCACAGTCTGCGATTCGCCGCACGGTCGCGGGATTGCTCCTGAAATCTAACAGGCCTGCCGAAGATTGCGAAGTGTTGTCGAGTTCAAAGTCAGCCTTCACGCTGGACTGACAGGGTGTAGCAGGGTCCAACGTTGGCGGCATCGAAGGACTCGGTGGGCGGGAAGTCTCCAACGGATCGTTTTTTTCGTGGGATTCGGGTGACATCCGCTAAAACAAGGTAATGGATGAAGTCAATTCCCATGAGCCACCTTCTTTGCGCTACCTGGAACTGGTAACGCAGTCGCAGCGGACGTTGTATGGCGTTCTGTGGTCGCTGCTGCGCGATCCCCACGATGTGGACGACGTGTTGCAAGAGACCAATGCGGTTCTGTGGCAGAAAGCCGCCGAGTTTGACCCCTCGCGCGAGTTTCTGCCTTGGGCGCTGCGGATCGCCCAGTTGCAGGTGATGGCCTTTCGCAAGCGACAGCAGCGAAGTCGGCTGGTGCTTGACGACGAGCTGGTGGCAGCGCTGGTCGATCAGAGCGTTGCCGAAGCCGAGAGCGTCGAGCAGCGGCGGCGGGCCTTGGCAGAGTGCCTGCAGAAACTGAACGTCGAGCAGCGGCGGCTAGTCGTGCGGCGGTACGAGCCGGGCGGGTCGGTTAACGACCTGGCGGCCCAGCAGGGGCGCTCGCCGAAGGCGGTCTCCGAAGCGCTGCAAGAGACGCTCGACGGCGGCTTCCCCACCAACATCACGCTGGATCAACTGTTGGCGAAGGAACTGGGCCGGCAGACGCTGCTGCCGTCGCTTGAGCTGAGTTGCAACGACTTCGCCGACAACAAAGAGACAAAGTATTTTGAATCGATCTCCTGGTACGGCCCGAGCTATGCGGCCAACACGGAGAAGAACCCGCAAGCGGTGTTCGAGCGGCTGTTCGGCAAGCCGCAGTCGGCGGCGACGCGAAGCGTGCTAGATGTGGTGCTCGCCGACGCCCAGGCGCTGCACCGGCGGCTGGGAAGAGACGACCAGACAAAGCTCGATGAGTTTCTCGGCAGCGTCCGCGAAGTCGAACAGCGCATGGAACGGGCCGAGAAGCTGGCCGCTTCGCGCCAACAACCGCCTGTGGCCCAACCGGCCGGAATTCCCGAAAAACGCAGCGACTACCTGCGGCTGATGGCCGACCTGATGATCCTCGCATTCCAGCAGGACCTGACGCGTGTTGCCACGCTGGTCGTCGATCCGGAGCGCTGGGACTCGCCCCGCATGTACCACGACCTGTTCGACTCGCCGCAGAACCACCACGTGCTGACACACACCAAAGGGGCCGAGGCGAAGGAGAAATTGGCCCGCATCGACCGCTTTCATCTCGAGTTCTACGCTGACGTGGTGAGGCGGTTGGCGGTGATCCCTGAAGGCGACGGCACGCTGCTCGATTCTTGCTGCATCGCCATGGGCAGCGGTCTGAGCGATGGCGATTCGCACAATTACCGCGATCTGCAGGTGCTCTTGGCCGGCCGCGCCGCAGGGGCGTGTACGCCGGGCCGGCATCTGCATTATGCTGGTAATCGGCCGTTGGCCGATCTGTGGTTGACGCTGGGCAAGGTCGGCGGGATGAAGCAAACACGATTTGCGGATAGTACAGGGTTGTTGGGGGAATTGTCATGAATCGGCAAGAGCAAGGGGACGAAAAGGACAAAAGGGACCAAAGGGCAAAGGACTTCGCGGACCGGGAGCGAAACTCCCCTGTGGTCCCTTCCGACTCTTCGGTCCCTCCTGATTCCGCCCTATCTTCGCAAAAGCCACCCGGTTTCATCCCGTCGCACGGTGGCTATCAAAACCTGTTGTCCTACCAAAAGGCCCAAATCGTCTTCGATGCCACGTTCTATTTTTGCAAGCGTTTCCTGGACAAACGCGACCGCACGGTCGACCAAATGGTCCAGGCGGCGCGATCTGGCAAACAGAACATCATCGAAGGCAGCCAGGCATCGGGCACGTCCAAAGAAATGGAAATCAAGCTGACCAACGTGGCCCGTGCCAGCCTGGAAGAACTGCTCGAAGACTATCGCGACTTTCTTCGCACGCGCGGGCTGGAAGAATGGACCCTGGACCACCGCTTCGCGATGCGGTTGCGTGAACTGAATCGCACGCCCGGTGCCAACTATGAGACATTTCGCAAAGGGATCGAAAACCCGGACCCCGCGATTTGCGCCAACGTGATTATTGGTTTGATCAAAGTGACCAACTACCTGCTCGACCGGCAGTTGAAGTCGCTCGAGGAGAAGTTTCTCAAAGACGGGGGACTGCGTGAGGCAATGACCCGCGCCCGTTTGGCATCGCGAACTCAACGAAAGCCTGAAGCATGATTCGCCCCTGGCATTCGCCGCCCTGGGGCCCTTGGGTCTTTTCAGTCCCTTTGGTCCTTTCAGGGCTGGCCACCCACTCTAGCGCCGCAGCACCTCCCAGGCAACTGATTCAGACTTTCTGCGCCGACTGCCACAGCGCTGACTCTCAGGAGGCGGAACTGGATCTGGTGTCGCTCGTCTCGACGCGCGACGCCTTGCGGCAGGACTTCAAGCGCCTCGACCGGATCCGCCGTGTGATTGAATCGGGCGAAATGCCGCCGCGGGACGCGGACCCGCAACCAACCGAAGACGAGCGCCGGCAACTGGTCGCCTGGCTGAAGTTGGAAATCGCCGCGGTGGCCAATGCCGAGCGCGATGATCCCGGCATGGTCGTCATGCCGCGACTGACGAGGCACGAATATCGCAACGTGATGCGCGACCTGTCCGGCGGAGTGGTGACGGACGCCGGGCGACTGCTGCCCAGCGAAGGGGGTGCCGGCGAGGGATTTTCCAACGTCGGCGCGGCGCAGGGAATCAGTCCGGCCCAGTTCGAAAAGTATGTCGAAGCAGCCCGGGGGGCGTTGCGCCATCTGCGCGTGTATCCGCTTCCTGACCGTGGTTTTGTCTGGCGGGCTGTGCCTCGCGAGTCTGTGGATAACCCGAAACATGCGATCAAGGAAGCGACCGATGACATCATCGCCTGGCACGTGGCCCAGCAGCAGAAATGGGGCGCGGAGCATCGCGCTGCGCTCGACCAGAAACACGGCTCCGTTCACGCAATTTATCTGGAAGCGGCCTGGCGGGCGAAATACGGCAAACGGCCGCTCGACGAGCCGCTGTCGCCGGTCGCACTGGAGAAGTGGACCCGCATTCTCAGCGATGCCAAAGACGACTCGCCGTTCATCGAGTGGGCGAAGGTGTGGCGAACGTTGCCGGGCCATCTGAGCGACGAACGAATCCGCGCCGAGTGCCTGGCGATCGCGACCGGCCAGCGGGGCGGATCGACCGGGGGCAACAACGAAGACTACGCTCCGCCCTACGAGGAGGAAGAAAGGGAGGAGGAAGAAAGGGGACATTCTACTTATTTATAAAAGTAGAATGTCCCCTTTTCGCCCTTTTGGTTACCGCAATCGGGGCGATGCGATGAACGTCTCGCCGCTGCTGCTGGAGAAGTACGTGGCGCTGGCGGGTGAAATCGTCCGGCATCCCGACCTGCCCCAACGCAGTCCGGTCTTTGCCGAACTACTGGGACTCGACCCGCTCGACCATCCTCGCGGCGACAGCGATCGCCCGGCGGCCGACATCGTCCCGGCCGTGGAGCGTTTTACTGCGGATCAGCCGACCGCATCGCGGGAGCCGGAGACAACGACCGATTCGCTCAACCCATCAGAGCCGTCCAAGGCCCCTCAGAGTCCCCGTGACCGACTGGCAGCGTTCATCGAACGGGCCTTCCGCCGACCAGCCACAGATTTAGACGTGCAGCGCTATCACGCGCTGTTCGAGTCGGCCCGCCAGGCGGGGCAATCCGAGGCCGATGCCATGCGGCTTGCGGCACAGGCCGTGCTGTCGTCCCCGAACTTCCTGTACCTGTCGGAAGCCCAATCCAACGCGATGCCTGATTCGGCGGCTGTGCGTCCGTTGGACGATTACGAACTCGCCAGCCGGTTGAGTTATTTCCTTTGGTCGTCGATGCCGGACGACGAGTTGTTGCGGCTGGCGAGCAAGGGAAAACTTCAGGAGGACGAAGTTCTCACCGCCCAGACACAGCGGATGCTCCGCGATCCCAGGTCGCGCGAGCTGAGCGAATCGTTTGCGGTCCAGTGGCTCCGGCTCGATCAGTTGTACACATCTCAGCCGGATCGCCGGTTGTTCAAGCAGTTTTATTCCGGCCCGCAGGGCAAAGACACGCTGCATGCCTCGCAGCTTGTCGAGGCCCTGCTGCTGTTTGAAACCGTGCAGATTGAGAATCGCAGCATCCTGGATTTTATCGCGGCCGATTACACCTGGGTCAATCCGCGACTGGCGCGGCTGTACGGATTCGATCTGGACCAGCAACTCGATCCGCAGGAGGCTGCGGCCGCTGTGGGCAATCGCGAACTGCCACCCTCCGACCGCAGTTCCAACAACCTCTGGTGGCGCCTGCCGCTGACCGATTCCTCGCGCGGCGGCTATCTGACCATGTCCGCTCCGCTGACCGTCACGTCACTGCCGTTTCGCACCAGCCCGGTCAAACGCGGCGTATGGCTGCTGGAAACGATCTTCAATCGCCCGCCGACCGAGCCGAAGGTCGCTTTCGCCATCGACGACGACACTCAGGAATCTGCCGCGGCCGCGAGCATCCGCGCCCGCTTTGAAGCCCACCGCAGCCAGGCGGCCTGCTATTCGTGCCACATTCGCATCGACCCGCCCGGCTTCGCCCTGGAATGCTTCGACGCCATCGGCGCCTGGCGCGAGCTGGACGGTGGACAGCCCGTGGATGCGCGGGGCCAGTGGAACGGCCCCAGCTTCGACGGTCCCGCCGAGTTCAAAGCGCTGCTCCGCCGTGACCCACACGAGTTCACCCGCGGATTCATCGAGCACCTGCTCAGCTACGCCCTGGGCCGAAAGCCGGAGCTGGCCGATCTGCCGGTTGTCGAGCAGATTCAGCAGAAGGCTCGAGAATCCGATTATCGGCTGCAACAGATCGTCTGCGAGATCGTGGCTTCTTATCCGTTTCGGCACGTGAGGAACGACGGCGGACGACCGCATTGATTCGCGTTGCAACGGAGCAAATCACGATGCTCGGCCCTGTATGCCGACCGGGGTCAACCTGGACGCTCCTCGGATCGATTTGCCATCAGACAGAGAACGGCCAAGACTAATGGCTGGTGCCAATCGCCCAGCGGCTCTGACGTCCCGTCGCAACTCCAATCGACTGCTGCACCCTCTCACAGTTCAAAACCGGCTGTCGCCTATGATTGTTCGCAGCCGACCGGCTAGAATAACAAGGTGTTCTGCGACAAGGTGTTCTGCGATGGTTCGGTTTATCCAACCGATGTCACGTGGATCGACGCGCAGAGATTCTCCAGAAACGGTTGCCTGGAAAAGAGCCACACAGGGCCGCGGTCGGTCGCCGCCTGTCGTGACCTCGCAGCATGCAGAAGGATGCCATGATGGAACAGATACCACTGGTCGAGGATATTCAGAACTATGCCCAGAACATCGTGGACACGGTGCGTGAGCCCCTGCTGATCCTCGATGCCTCCCTGCGCGTCCGATCCGCCAACCGCGCCTTCTACCAGACCTTTCAGGTTTCGCCCGAGGAAACCGAGGGACGCCTGATCTATGAGCTGGGTAACGGCCAGTGGGACATCCCCGATCTGCGGACCCTGCTTGAGGACATCGTTCCCAAAAGCTCCGTCTTCGACGATTTCGAGCTCGACCACACCTTCCCGGTGATCGGCCGCAGGGTGATGCTCCTCAATGCTCGCAAGCTCCAGGCAGGCCACCACGGCGAGCTGCTGGTCCTGGCCATGGAAGACGTGACCTCGCAAAAACGTGCGGAACAAGAGCTGCTCGAAGCCGGGGCATTGCAGAGTGCGATCTTCAATAGCGCCAACTTCTCGAGCATCGCGACGGACGAGAAAGGCGTCATTCAAATTTTCAACGTCGGCGCCGAACGCATGCTGGGCTACGCTGCTGCCGAAGTGATGAACAAGATTACGCCGGCCGACATTTCCGATCCCCAGGAACTGATCGCGCGAGCCGCGACGCTCAGCCTGGAGCTCGCCACTCCGATCACTCCGGGCTTCGAGGCGCTGGTCTTCAAGGCCGCCCGCGGGATCGAGGACATTTACGAGCTGACTTACATTCGCAAGGACGGCAGTCGATTTCCGGCAGTTGTCTCGGTCACCGCGCTCCGCGACGACCAAAGCAAGATCATCGGCTATTTGTTGATCGGCACGGATAACACCGCG
>DATKDU010000195.1:0-15389 GCA_035512595.1 Pirellulaceae bacterium | reverse complement strand
CGGGAAAGGCGGCACGGCAGTTCGTCGAGTTTCGTTATCGGACGCGGCAGAGTTGGTCGCGGAAGCGCCGGGTGGTGGCCAAGGCCGAGTATCTCGACAAAGGGATGAATCCGCGTTTTGTGGTGACGTCGCTGAGCGCCGCGCAGCTGGAGGCGCGCAGCTTGTATGAAGATTTCTACTGTGCCCGAGGAGAGATGGAGAACCGGATCAAGGAACAACAGTTGGACCTGTTTGCCGACCGAACTTCGACTGCGTTGATGCGGTCCAATCAGATCCGGCTGTACTTCTCCTCGATCGCCTACTGCCTGATGCAGGCGCTGCGGGAGTTGGGGTTGGCGCGAACGAAAATGGCGAAGGCGCAGTGTTCGACAATCCGGGTGCGGCTGCTCAAGATCGGGGCGCGGGTGCGAGTGACGGTACGGAAGGTGTGGATCTGGATGGCCACGGGCCATCCAGCGAGGGAACTGTTCGCCACTGTTTACGGCAATCTCCAGAGACTGACGCCGCTTTTGATCTGAAGCCGCAGTTCGGACTTCAAGTATCACTGGAAGCACACAGGTCACGGCAGTGGCCCTGGCCGGAGTTTCGGCAGAATCGTTCAAAAATGTCTCCCAGGCCTGTCATGGGGCGGCTGGACCGCGTTTGCGGCGCGGAAACACCCTGCTGTAACAACGATGCTGCTCAACGACCCCAAAATCGCCTCGCAGATCGCAATCAGTCCGTCAGCGGTCAGTGTGGTGAGACATGCGGGCTAGGGAATGTACGGCTGGAAGGCCTGCGCCGACAGCTCGAAGAAATGGTGGAGCGCGTCGAGCAGGTGCGGCGGCAAACCAAGCAGCGGGTGTTCGGTGGCGACACGCACGCGCCCGACAAGCTACTGAGCGTATTCGAAGCGACCACGGAAGTGATTCGTAAAGGCAAGGCGGGAAAGCCAAACGAGTTCGGCAAGCTGCTCAAAGTACAAGAGGCCGAAAACCAAATCGTCACCGCCTATGAAGTCTACGAGAAGCGGCCGGACGCCCGCGAGTTATTGATCGCAGCGGTCGAAGAGCACGAGCGGCGGCTGGGACGCACGCCGCGGCTCGTGGCGGCCGATGCGGGGTTTTCTTCGGCGGCCAACGAGCGGGCCATGGAGCAGATGGGCGTGTCGCGGGTTTCGATCCCCAACTATGCGACGCGCGATCCGGCGCGGCGCAGCAGACAAAAACAACGCTGGTTCAAGCGTGGCCAGAAGTGGCGCACGGGAGTGGAGGGCCGCATCAGCGTCCTCAAACGCCGCCATGGCCTGGACCGCAGCCGCTATCCGGGGCTGGACGGCATGCGGCGCTGGGTGGGGGCTGGGAGTGATCGCCGACAACCTGATCAACATCGGGGCCAGCCTGGAGGCGAGGGCGACTGGCTGAGCACGCAAGGGCGCAAGGCCAAGTCGAACGGAAACAGCGCTCGAACCGATCCTGCGATCATAGATCCCGACCGACGCCCCATCCAGTTCACCTTTTTGCGACGGAAAGTAGCTAGCCGAAAGGTCATACCTTTGCGATCTGGTAAAGGAAAGTCTTGAACATCGGCTACGTATCGAACCGATGGCTGTAGCGGAACGAGTATTCGTCCAGATAGCTTTGCAGATACTTTTTACGGCTCTTCTGGGCTTGGAGTGGGCGGGGGCGGTGGTCTGATAGGCTCGCGGGATGGACGATCGTGAGCTATACAGACAGATCTTGGGCGTGAACGAGCCGTGGAGGGTGGGGCGGGTGGAACTGCAACGGGCCTCCGGGGAGGTCCACATCCACCTCGAACATGACCCGCAGACGCGCTGGGCCTGCCCGGAATGCGGCGCCGACTGCGTGCTCTACGACCATCAGCCGGAGCGGCGCTGGCGGCATCTCGACACCTGCCAGTTCCGCACCATCCTGGACGCCCAACCACCGCGCAACAACGGTCGAGAGCACGGCCCGCGCGTGGTCCGCCTGCTGCCCTGGGCCGAGTCCGGCAGTCGCTTCACCGCGCGGTTCGAGGCGCTGGCGATCGCCTGGCTACGCGAGGCCAGCCAACAAGGCGTCGCCGAGTTGCTTTCGCTGAGTTGGGACGAGGTGCACGGCATCCTCGAACGCGCCGTGCGCCGCGGCCTCCATCGCCGCCGCGCCGAACCAGTTCCCGTCTGGGTGTCGACGAGAAGAGCTTCCGCAAGCGGCATCGTATTTGACCGTAGTCAACGATCTGGACCGCGGTGCGCGTGCTGTATGTGGCCGAGGGCCGCCAGCAGCAGAGCCTGGACGCCTTCTGGCGAACCTTGACAACGGACCAGTTGGCTTCGATCGAGGCTGTGGCAATGGACATGTGGGTACGTCGCCTCGACGCGAGCCCATGTAGCAGAGGCAGATCCAAGGATCGTTTACGACAAATTCCACATTGCGCAGCACCTGGCGAAGGTGGTCGATCAGGTGCGGCGGGCCGAGAACAAGCGTCTGCGGGCGGTGGGCGACGAGCGGCTGAAAGGCACCAAATATGAATGGCTCAGGAATCCGGCGCGCTTCTCCAACGAGGCTTGGCGGGCGTTTCGGGCCTTGCGCGAGGCGGATCTGAAAACGGCACGGGCCTTTTGGCTCTTCGGGGTTTTTAGTGGGTGGCGGGGTCCAAGGGGCGGGGAGGCAGTGCAGCGCAGTCGACGATTGCGCTGCGAGGAAGACCAGCGGGTAGCGCCCAGACGTTGCTGCTGCCTGAGTGGCTATTTCCGTTTATCCCCGTTCCCTCGTATAAGTTAGGCGCTGCAGAGCAGCCCGGAGCGGTCAAGGGCGCGTGTTTCGCGAGGCGAAGCGAACCCTTGACTGCGAGGACCGATCTGAAATCGTACGAGGGGAGGGAAAGGGCATTCCTCCGTCACCTATCCTGCAGGTCGACCTTTTTAGTTTGGGTATTCCGGGATCTTAGTGGAGGTCCTTGACCTTGCGAGCAAGGACTCCGCGGTGGAACAGCTTGAGGATCGGCCGCGCACGGCGAACTCGGACTACGTGGGGGCAGCCCAGGTGGCGGGGTTGTTGCCATTGGCTCCCGTGCTCGAGGAGGGACAAAAGTTCCGGCTTCTGGCTTTTTTTTGGGCGCGGGAGGAGGATTCAAAGACTGGGACCCCGTAAACACGGTTCCTCCAGAAAGATCAACTGCCTTCCCTTCAGCGGAGATCGTTGTCCGCGAACGCGCAGCGGATCGATACTCCAGATTCCCGACCGCGAGGCCTACCCAGAGGCCTGCTTCAAGCTGGTCAACCACGACCTTCGTTTTCTCGCCGAGCGCTAGCCGAGTTCCATCTTTCAAAAAGATGGTCGCGGGAAACAGTCCCGTTTCGATTGTGTCGCCTGCGACCACAGGCCAAGCCGGCACGCCCGCCATCGGCAACGTCACACCGCGAAGCGATACCTGTCCGTGGCTAGTCAACGAGCCGATCACTGTTTCGGCGCCCCCTACGCTGCCGGTCCACAGCAGCAGAAGGGTCGCAGCGACTGCGTTTCTTCTCATCGACAACCTCCTAAGCCTGATCCCATTATACGGCACTAATAAGACGTAACAACAAAAGTGGGCTCGCCCCATCGCCATTTCCTGGCTAAAACGCCAGCCGCTGACTTCGCTTGGGCGTCACGGCGAATCGTCGCGTATTGTTTCATCTCGCCGAAACAGGCGCGAATTCGATGCGCTCGAAGTTCTCGAAGGCAAGCCAACCTTAGCGGATAGAGCGAGAATCCAACTGAAGCATAGGACGTTGGCGGGGATATACAGGTTGAAGTCGGCGCAACTGTGCAATAAAATCGCCGCTAGAGAGCCCGCGCAGGCAAGCGCGAACAGCCGCGAGTCGGATCCGGTGTTCGCGTGGGCTGCCGCCAACGCGTTCGAGAAAACTAGAAATACGACAGCAGCGACAATGGCGAATCCTGTGGCTCCGAGCTCCACCAACAGCTGAAGATAATCATTGTGCGCGTAATCGTCATCGAGCAGCGGAGCCGAAACTTTATGTTTGATGTACGCCGAATGGTAAGCGCCTAGACCAACTCCAAAGAGCGGATATTCCCCAACTAACTCCCATGACTCCTCCCACAGCGCCAACCGGCCTTCCTGCGATATCGTCTCCGTGGCGGCAAGCTGGGCGAACCGGCCGATCAGCGTGTCGGTCGGCAAAGCAAGGACGCAAACCAACAGCGCGGCCACGATCGACATGATCACCAGCGCCAATCGCGTTCGACTCCCTGTCGCGGTTCCTACCATTCGAACAACAGGGGCAAGCAAAGCCATGAAGGCCAGGCTAAAGAGAGATGAGACGAAGCCCATTCTGGAAAGAGAAAATAGAATCCCGGAAAAAATCAGGGCCGCGACCGCGGCCACAAGGCTTGCTACGACGGCTGTCTTAATGGGGATGTCCCAACTCCTCCGATTCCGCCGAATAAGCGCGACTGGATAGATGACAGCGAACGGCAGCGCCATCTCGAGCAGACCAGAGAAATGGTTGTTATTGACGTACGTGCCACGAGCGGGACGAATCTCCTGTTGGAGGTGGACTTGAGCAAGCCCGAGGGAAGCTTCAAGCGCTGCGATCGCCACAATCGGGGCAACCAGTCTCCATGAGGCCTTGCGGTCAGACGCCGCGATTCTTGCAATCAGGAGGAATACTGCTATCGCCGCGCAGACGCGAAGAAGATGAACGAAGGTCACGGATGGAAATAGGCTCAATGGAGACACGCTCGTCTTGAACCCAAGAGCCTCCAACTCTTGAAGATGAGTAGCCCGACGCGGCGAGATCACCGACAGAATTTCGGAGGGCAGCGGCGCCAACTGGAATGCGATATAGACCACGAAGAGCGCGAGAAGCGTTGCCACGGCCCGATCAAAGGTGGAAAAGCCGGCTCGATGCCAAAGGAAGGCTGCGCAGAGCAACCCTAACGTTCCAAGCGCCGCGATTGCAACGTTCCATTGATCCGCCAAGACGCCGCCGTGAAAGAAGGCCGAGAGGCCAACCACGGCTGCGAGGACCAGCAGAACTGCCCGGAAATGGAGCACGATATCGTTTCTCGGTGTTGTTTTCTCGATATCGCGGCCGACGGACCGCAGACGCGCGCATTTCTAGAGATCTTTCCCGTTATTATCGAGCGATTTGGATGAGGGCGATGCAGGGAAGGAACCGTTCGCTAGCAGGGACTGTATCCCGGTGAAGAAGAGCCGAGGCTGACGCAGACAGAGATTCCACAGCAAATTGGAAGTCTGGTCGCGGTGGTATCGAGTCAGGCAGCGTCTGGTCCGCGGCGTAAGGAGATCAAAAAGGTGCGAGTAATTCTTCTCTGAAAAGCCATGCAACGCTTTGCGGAGCAGGAGATGACGATTCAACTCGCCCTTAAGCTTGGCAAGACTTTGGCTATGCTTTCCGTTGAGAATCGCCTCGGCCACTGCTTGGGCGCCCCAAAATCCCGTTACAATGCCCCCGACAGTGGTGACCTTTACGTGCGCCACCGCATCGCCGACCAGATAGACGTCGCCTCCTCCCAACCGTCGATGAATGGGAGTCCAGCCCGTGTAGAGAGGGATTCGGGCGGCCTGATATTTTTGGGGCCTGAGACCGTGCCTGGCGGCAAATCTCTTGAGCGCATCAAGGCCTCTTGAACCATCCTCCGCTATGAGGCCGAGCGCCGCCTTAGTGCGCGATTCCGGGATCAGCCAGTAGAAATACGGGGTATCTTCAGGAGCGAACCACACGCGAGTCGTGGTTGGGTCTAAATCCTCGGGCGGCTCGACAATCACCTGAATCAGCGGCACAGTCAACGGCGGCGGCCAGCCGGCTTCTTTGGCCACCTTGCTGCAAGCGCCGTCCGCTCCAACCACGACATCGGCCTTCTGTTCCGCGCATCTCCCTGACGAATCTTGATGAACCACTCGGAGATGGGAATTTTCCTCATGGAGTGAGACAAAGCGGCGACCGAAGCAAATCTCGCCGCCGCTCGAACGCACCTGCTGAGCGAGATGATGAATGATTGCCGTTCGCTCGACGACCAAATCGGGTGATTCCAATTGGATTTCAATCGCTTTTCCGTCAGCGAAAAGCTCGAATCGATGAATGAGATTGACAATGCAACGCTCAGCGAGCGGGCCGAGCAAGTCGCGCAGTTGAGGCGTGACGATTAGCGTTCGTGCGGCCGGATTGAGTTGCGCACCAGCCTCGAGCACGCAAACGCGCGCCCCGGCTCTCGCCAGAAGATGGGCGGCATACAAGCCGGCCGCCGAAGCGCCCACAATACAGATGTCCTTTTTCATCGACTGCCATGCTGCAGTAACGACAATGCCCGATCATAACACCTGGCAAAAATCCATCGCGGAGTGTTTTGTGCGCAAAAATGTTTGGTTGACGAAGCGGCTCGCAACCTACGATCGCCTAAACCGGTCAATGTTGGGCGAGCGCTTCGCGGCTGGCGCGATAGGCTGTCCAGGCTCGCCACGCCGCCAAGCCGAGGAGAACGCCCAGCGAGTCAAGCATCACGTCCGAGAGCTGGAAAAAGCGGCCTGGGACGAAATACTGGTGCATTTCGTCCGAGATCGCGTAGGACATTCCGATTCCAATGGTAGACACTCCGAATCCGAGGGGAAATGGCCATTTGGAGACGGCGCGCTCCAACAGGAAGCCAAGAATAAAATACTCAACGATGTGCGCGAGCATGCCGACCGCTGACTTGTCGTGGAGCGCCGGGTCGATAATCGACAGCGGCCGGGTGACCGCGGAAGCGCAAAACATTACTAGCATCCACAGCAGCGGAGGAAGCCAGACAGATGCAAATTTATTGTCCATTTGGTCAGGAAGGCTGCGATTCGGCCGAATGAGCTCTCTTGGGAATTCGCGCCGGCTCCTGTTTTTCGAAGGGGAGACGCTCCAGGAAAACGATAGCCAGCAGAACCGCGCTAGCGGTCGCGCTAGCAAGGACCCATCGCTGAGGCCCGTCAAGGTTGGGCAAAACCAGGCTGAGGGCGCCGCCGACCGCGCCCAATGCATAAAGTGTCAAGACAGCTCCCCGCTGTCCTCCCCTCCGGCCCGCTATGCGATGCGCCGTATGGTCCTTGCCTGGCGAGGTGAAAGGGACGAGACCCCGCCTGCTGCGCGAAATGGTGACGAGCGTGGTGTCAAAAACAGGTACGATCAGAATGAGCGTCGGCGTCATCCAGGCGGACTTCGCCGGCATGCCGGCAAACTCAACTCTCAGGCTCAGAGCGGCCAGCAAGAATCCCAAGAACATTGCGCCGCCGTCTCCCATGAAAATTTTGGCTGGATGGAAATTCCACCACAGGAAGCCCAGGGCAGCCCCCATGAGACCAGCAGCCAAAACGGCCTCAGCAGCCTGTCCAGCGCTCGTCGCCCAA
Organism: Pirellulaceae bacterium; assembly: GCA_035512595.1. Taxonomy (GTDB): domain Bacteria; phylum Planctomycetota; class Planctomycetia; order Pirellulales; family Pirellulaceae; genus DATKDU01. The sequence continues at coordinate 8,009 of DATKDU010000195.1, read as the reverse complement.
ATGAACAAATACGCCGACCCGATGGCGCAGACTCCGGCGCAGAGCCCGTCCATATGATCGAGAATACTGAAGGCCGCCGTCACGCCCACGACCCAGACAAAGCTCAGCGTCGTATCCGCGATCCATCCGGCGTCCTCGCCAAACAGCTGAGAGAACACCTGCATGCGGCGCCCGGACCAAAGCACCAGAAAAGCGGCCAGCGGCATTGCGACAAAAAGCTTGAGTTGGTGATGTAGCAAGCCCTTATCGTCAAGAATTCCTACTGCGAGCAGCAAGGTCGCGCCGATCATTACTTCGTAGGCGGCGAAATTGTTCGGCGCCACGAAGACGATCCAGATCAACAGCACAGATAGATATATTGCCAATCCGCCCAGGAGAGGAGTCGGGTCTCGGTGCACTTTTCGCGGTCCGGGCCGATCCACCAAGCCAATGCTCAACGCAAGTCGTCGGACAAGAGGCGTCAGGCTGAAAGAGACAATAAGCGCTAACAGCAATTCCCACATAGACAAACCGTGCAGTTCAAAATGATAGTTCTAGCGAACTCTGTCAGAAAGCAGATCCCGCTTCGTCCGGACCGAACTAGGTTGCGGACTTGGCGGCTTCGGCGCGACGCGGCGCTCCCGCTTTCTCTCGCCGCGACAGCAGATCCTGATACATCAGGTCCATGTCGCCAACCAGCCGCGACGCGGCAAAGCGCTCCCGGACGAACAGCTGCGCCGCCAAGCCTATCCGGCGCGCCCTCTCCTTCTCCTGAAGCACTTGCAGCACTGAGCTCGCCAGCGCCTCTGGGTCCCTGGGCGGGATCAGCAAACCGGTCTTTCCGTCGACGATCAAATCCGGGAGGCCCCCGACGCGCGTCGCAACTACCGGTTTGGCCGCGGCCATAGCCTCTATTGCGGCCACGGGCGTTCCTTCATTGTCGGAGGAAACCACCAGCGCGTCCAGATCGGCGTAGATCCGAGGCAAGTCGCGCCGCCAGCCCGTGAATATCACGCGATCGGCGATTCCCAGATGCGAGGCGTATTCCTCGGTTTGCCGCCGCAGCGCTCCATCGCCAACAACGACAAACCGGCAGTCCGGCTCGCGCGCGATGATGCGTCTGGCGCCATCCAAAAAGAGCCGATGATTCTTAATAGGGAAGATGCGGCCCACAATACCGACGAGTCTGGTGGTTTCGTCACACCCAAGCTCTGCGCGGAACTTCCCTCGCAAGACGGCTGAAGATAAAAATGGACTGAGGTCAAACCCCAAAGGAATTACGGAGATTTTATCGGCTTTGGCTACTCCGTAGCGTACGAGATCGGCTTTAATTTCGTCGCTGACAGCAACGATCCTATCGCTAAGCATCCCCAGCGCACGCTCCATCACTCGTAGCAAGCGAGTCTTCGTGGGGCTATAGTAGCCGTGCAAGACATGTCCATGATACGTGTGAACGATTAACGGCGCGCCGGCGAGCCAGGCCGCAATGCGACCCACGAAGCCCGCCTTGGCCGTATGGGTATGCACAATATCTGGACGCTCTTGACGCAACAGGGCGTAGAGTCGAAGGACAGCCTTCACATCTCGAGGCCTTAGCGACACTTCTCCAACGATCTCGGATATGACGACCGGATTCACGCCCTGAGCGCGCGCATAGTCCAACATCGAGCCCTCAGCGGCGTTTTCGATGCCGGTAACGAGCGTACAGTGATAGCGTGCAGGGTTCAACCGGGCATTTAGCAGGGTCACGTGAATAGAAGGTCCGCCGACGTTTAGGCGAGCAATAATGCGGACAACCTTGATCATTCTGACGCTCCGATGCGCTTGTCACTGATCACGGGACACCTGATCAATAAACTCGCGATTCCACATCTCCAGGCACAACAATGCCCACAAGGAATGAGAACGATCGGCCTCTTCGTTCAGGTGCTCCTGGATCATGCGTGTCACAGCCTGTGGCTGGAAATACCCGCGGGCTAACGCCTTGTTCGAAAGCAATACATCCTGGAGCAGCTCTCGCAGGTCGCCCCGAAGCCACTTCGCGACGGGTGCGCCAAATCCCATTTTGCGTCGCTTCATGTTCTCCGGAGGCAGCAGTTTCTCGCCTGCTTTCTTGAGCAAGTATTTCTGGGTTGCGTTCTTGATTTTGTAATCATTTGGCAGCCGCGCACAGAACTCCATCACCTTATGATCAAGAAATGGCGATCGCGCTTCCAGCGAATTTGCCATCGTGGCGATGTCCATCTTAACCAACAGATCATAAGGCAAATAGGAGCCAATATCGACGTCGAGCACGGCATCCAGGCTATCTGCGTTCTTCATACTGGCGCACTCAAAAAGATCTAGTAGCCACTGCCGGGCGTCTTGCGAACATAGCTCCGCTTTCAGTTCCGCAGTGTACATTTGGGCCTTTAGGTCAGGATTCACATAGGTGACCCATCCCAAGTAGCATTGGGCTGCCGGCTGAGATGCGCCTTCGACAAAGCGACGAAACTGCCGCAGCCGATTGCGTTGCGGAAGCGACTTCGGAATTAGGCCAGCGAATTGCTCGATAACTCCCTTCCGTACCCAGGCCGGGAGTCTGGCATATCGAGTCGCCACTTGCCTTGCGAGATAGCGCTCATAGCCCGCCAAGTTCTCATCTCCGCCGTCTCCATTCAGCGCGACCTTGACATGCTCGCGGATGAGTTTGGCCACGTAGTAGGTGGGCACGGCGGACGAATCGGCGTACGGCTCTCCGTAGTGCCGCACCAGCTTCGGCAGTACTTCGACGGCGTTCGGATGAACGATCATTTCATGGTGGTCGGTACCGTAGGCCTGCGCGACCCGCCGGGCGTGCGGCAGTTCATTGAATTCCTGCTCATCAAAACCGATTGAGAACGTTTTAACCTGGCGGCCGGAGATACCGCTCATTAGGGCCACGACCATGCTGGAATCGATACCGCCGCTCAACATGGCGCCCAGCGGGACGTCGGCAATCATTCGGAGGCGGACAGCCTCGGTGAGAACCTCGAGAAGTCTCTCCGCCGCCTCCTTTTCGTTCAGCTCGAGTTTTGGACTCCGCTGCAACTCCCAGTAACGGTGAACGCCTAGATCAACGAACTCCGAGCCGCGCATTTGAAAGCGCAGCGTACTGGCCGGCGGGAGTTTGGCGATTCCCCTAAATCCGGTTCTTGGCGCGGGAATATAACCATACGTCAGATATTGGTCGATCGCCGCCGCGTGTGCCTCTCTCGGTGCTCTGGGATGAGCCAAGATCGCCTGGAGCTCCGAGGCAAACGCCAGACAGCCGTCAAATTTCGAATAGAAGAGCGGCTTCTTCCCCACTCGATCTCGCGCCAGCAGGAGCGTCTTGCTTTTTTCATCCCACACAGCGAACGCGAACATGCCGCGAAGCTTTTGGACGCAGTCCTCACCGTACTGCTCAAATGCGTGTACCACTACCTCCGTATCGCTGCGTGTCGCGAAGCGGTGTCCGAGGTCCTCGAGGGTTTTGCGAAGCTCTTGGAAGTTGTAAATCTCGCCGTTGAAGCTCACCCAGACCGTGCCATCTTCATTGCACATCGGCTGCCGGCCGCCGCCAAGATCGATAATGGAAAGACGTCTTTGGCCAAGCGCTGCCACGCCATTTATGTAGTAACCTTCATCGTCGGGACCGCGGTGGCGAAGGGCGGCTGTCATGCGTTCGACGAGAAGTTTATCGGGCGACTCGCCGTTAAGGTTCACTATGCCGGAAATTCCACACATTGCTTCGTGCAGGGCAATTCCTTACAACGTGCCCCACGCTGGGAAGAGCGGAGGTTTAGGCGCCCGCCTCAACCAATTGGTGATCAGGTTTCTTTCCATGGCCAACCCATCCAAAATGGGGCTGGACCGTGACTTCCCCGAGGCCTACGTCGCGAAGCCACTGCTTCACCTGGGCGTGAGAGTATCGCCGTTCGATCGGAGCCGATAGGCGGTCCAATTGATCGTTGAGGAGCACGCCAAACGGATAGTCAGCGTATTGCCTCAGGGGAATGCGGTTTGCAATCGAGCGAGTCATCTCAGACCGCCCCAGCACGGCAGAGGGCAATACCAGCGCGAGCCATAGCGCCATCGAAATTGGATAACAGAGAGGAAGCAGTACTTGAGGGGGGACACGAGTAGTGCCGCGCCGCAGCCACCGAGCAACCGACAGCAAACACCGCTTGGCGGCAGACTCATCTTCCGAGGTCCAGTAGACATACATCCGCAGTTCAGCCCCAGGTTTGAGGTGGCTTATTAAGCTCTCCAGTCCCCGATGCGGGTTCGGCAGGTGATGCAGCACTCCAAGGCAATAGATGAAATCAAAGCAGACTGACCGAAAGCAAAGCCGCGTCAAATCAGCTTGGACGACGTGCGAGCGTGGGCAGTCGCGCGTGTTTTCATACGCTGCGTCTACGGCGCGGCTGAAATCGACGCCAATCACTTCGGCTCCGTAATCCGATGCGAAATATAAGTGGCGCCCCATTCCACAGCCCGCATCCAGTACCACGCCCCGGCTAAGACACGACTCTGGCCTCGGACCCAAATAGCCTAAAAAATTGTGCAGCCACTCCGGCCGCATGCGGGAAAACTGTGTCCACTCAAATCCAAAGCTCTCCTGCGTTCTCCGTGAACCGTCGCTTTTCCGCAGACATTGGCCAGGGCGCGTTCTGAGCGCTTTCGGCAGACGCTTGGAGTTGCGATCAAAAAAGTCGCGATAGTCGCTCCACAACTGGTCGAGTAGCGCCACCGGAACCATCCTCGGCACGCCCCGAATGATTGGGAATGCTTTCCCACAGTCAGAGCACAGAAGTAAACCTTCGACGATCTCGGTCCTGCGCGCTTCCCAAGCCTGCGGCTGCAATGGGCCGCCGCATGTTTCGCACACCAGCCACTGCAATATCCGTTCTCGCATTACGCTTTGTGTCCCCCGGCGGCGGTGTACTGAACTACGAATCTGGCGGCGTGCGCAGGCACAGACCGCCTATCGTCTTGAACTCCAACCGTCGTGTTGCTCAAGACATCGGTCACATTCATACAGCGGCAAGGTCCTTTAGGTCTGCATGCTCGGGAAGGTCATCCCTTGTCTTGTGCGTGACCAAGAACAGGTCGCGTTCACGCAAGGGGCGGATTACCCGTGCTGGATTTCCTGCAATCAGGCACTGTGTTTGGTCAAACGTCTCCATGAGAACTGCGCCGAGTGCGACGATATTGTGGCCGGCGACTCTCACCCCCGGCGCGATGCGAATCTCGGATCCGAGATAACAATGGCTGCCAATTGAGATCGGACGCGTCCTCTGTCGATTATGCGTCCACAGTGACGAGTTGCGCCCTCCGAGAATGCTGCACTCCCCAATTGAAATGTGGTCGGTAAAATCCAACCAGTGGCCGGACGTTACGACTGCGCCGTCGCCAATCTCCAGAATGGGAGTCGCTTCATTTGCCAAGTCCGGCTCAGGTATAGAGTTGAAGGTGTTTTGCCGCAGAATCGTCACGAACGATCCGATCTTTACTTTTCTCCCACCGCGGAACAGATTGAAGACGCCGATACGGGCGTTGCTACCGATTTCGACGTCCTCCACGTTCCAAAACAGGTTGAAGTACCCGAGATGCGCACCGTCTCCGATTTGGCAGCGCTTCACGCCAACGAACATGGTGATTTGTAAGCGCACTTTGGAGCCAATCCGAAATCCGAATAGCCGTGAATAGAGCCATACGCTTAGAAAGTTCGGCAGCAATGCTAGAACGAACGCGACTGCGATTCTCATTCCGGCCGCCTCTCGACTAAACCTTTGTTAGCGACTGTTCTTAAGATGTCGCCGAATGCGGCTGCCCACACGGAAGCCGAATACTTCTGCTCGACCGTATCGCGAGCCGCAGCCCCTAGCCGCAGACGAAGGCTAGGGCAGCTCAGCAGGCGTTCCAACTTATTCACCCACTCGTCCGGTGAGTTCGCGCAGAAACCATTTACGCCTTCTTGAATGTAATCAGGCACGATGCCCACCGGGGAGGCAACCGAGGGAACAGCAGCCGCCATGTACTGCAGGATCTTTCCATGGCACCGCCATGGTGTCCAACCACTGTCGGGAAAAGGCGCAAGACCGATATCGATTTCTTGCAGATCGTCTGCCTCGCTCGCCGGCTGCCACCTTCTCGCGAAGACCGGAAGGCCCGCCACATGATAAGAGTCTGTGTGCGACACGACCAGCAGCCGAAAATCCCATCGTCGAGCAAGGCTTCTTAGGGGTGGGTGAATACTTTCGAGGAAAGGAAGCGTGCTGTGGCTTCCGGTCCAGCCGAGTGTGATTGGTTGTCCGTTCGACCTGTTCGGTCTCGCCGGATGTCTTTCCATATCGATCGTGCTCGGTATGACAAAAACGCTCTTGGCGTGCTGGCGCGCATACTTCGCCAGCAACTGATTCCCTACAATAACTGCTGATGCCATCCGGCAGATCGCGGCAGTCTTGCTGTGGCACTTGAGTCGGCTGAGAGACCCGTTGCTAGGACTGCGGTAGGGCAGCCATATCGGGTCATCGAAATCATAAACAATGGGCACTCTGTGGCTTGCAATCCAGCGTTCAAAGAATGCCGGGCCAACTAGAGCAGCTTCGCGGTAGAGGTAAACTAGATCGTAGTCAGGAACCCGCCTTAGCTCCCGCAAGCGCCGCGCCAGGGCGCTTACCATCAATGCTGCCTTGCGCCCATACCGCCCCGGCCGGTAGATTGTCTCATGCAGTTCTTCATCCTCGAAGGGGAGAAAGGTAAACTCAAAGCCGTCGCGCTGCAGGTAATGCGCCCATTGCTCAATCCGGAAGCGTTGTCCGGGAGAGGTGTCGTAAAGCGCGGGTACTAGCGCCAACACTCTCATCGCAGCGGGAGCCTTTCCCGGTCCCTTCCCAGTGTCTCGGCGACGCCATCCGAGTTTCGAAAGCGGGCCCGGAATCGGCGCACGACGCCCCGTCGAGCGCGGCCGCGCCGCCGCCCCCGCCGCTGGCTCCAAATTTGCCAGCCCCAGCCGGCAAACACCGCCCACAACAGCCAGACTTGGATCCGCATCCGATAAGTGACGCCGACGTTTCCCGAAAAAAGCGCGTAAAGAGCGCACATCGCTCCCGTCACTAGGAGGAGCAGACTGGCGCCTTGGAAGTTCTTCTTCAGCGCTTCCGTTGCCCCTAGTGCGACCAAAGGGTAAAGCAGTATCCACAAGAGAGTCTCCGGAATCACGAGGTTCTGTCGCAGTGGCCCGATCTGCCACGGCAGCGGCAATGTCAAAAAGTAAACCAGCCCCACGGGAAGGAAGGCTACAGCTCGATCGGGCGTGGAGACGTCGGCGCCTGGCAAGTATCCGGAGTTCGCCCCTGCCAGGTCGTTGCGGGAGATCTGTATTTTTTCCAGGCCCGCATCGAAGCTCGTCGGCGCCACGTGCTGCGCTCGTCCCGTAAACCCAACCGCGACCATCACCGCTATGAATACCGCCGCCAGCGCCGCTTGTCGCACCAACAGCAGGGGCGCCTTGCCGCCAGCGCGCTTGCGGCGACGCCCCAGCAAGAGAGCTACACCCAGCGCCGGCCCCAGCAGCACCGCCAAGTAAAACCGCAGCGAAAACAGCGCCATAATGCTTGCGGCAAGGGCGGCCATCGACCCCCAGCGCAAACCTTGCTGAAGCCGTAGGGCGTGATATACCGCCAAAATGGCTGTTAAGTCGCGCTGCGAGTCCCTTGGCATCTGGAGCGTTGGTCCCGTCCTCAAGTTTCAAGTGGCGACCAATGCCGGCCCCAAGGAAGAGGACGCACGAGCCAGCCTCCAGCGCCGAGCGGAGTGCGTGTGGCAGTTCGGCAGGCGGGAGTAGTTGGTGCTGCATGTTGGGCTCGAAGGCGGGGGTGATCCGTAATAGTGAACTGCGGATATTCTACCATTGACGCTAATTGTGCTCTTTCAATCGGCTATTCGTCGGCAGATCGGGGGCAGATCGGGGGGGCGCTTGCGACGGGCAGGAGACGGGCAGGGGCAGGCACCTACTGTAAACT
>DATKDU010000194.1:0-35455 GCA_035512595.1 Pirellulaceae bacterium | reverse complement strand
CGAATCACTTGTTCAGCGCCAGTCGAAAACGAATCTGACGCGGCGTCTCTCCCCGAGTTCCCTGCACGCTTCGCCCGGCAACCGTCTTGCCGGCTCTCAACTGGCCGCCAAAGTGGCTCTCTTCTGACCGCCTTCCACACCTCCCTGGAAGACTTGACCGTTTTCCCATCATGCCGTCATATTGTACAGCATTAGCAAAACGTGGGTAGCGCCGTTCGTCACTGAAATGGACGTGCCGCAAGAAATCGTGATTCGACCAGCGGCGCACAGCCGTGGCACAAGGGGACGGCTAGTTCTCCAAGAGATATTTTCGTTCGGGGAGCGTGCCGGAATTGCGGAACACGAAGCCGGCAAGATTTCCGACGTTAGCCCGCTCGTCTTGTTCGGTGCAGACCGGCTACTCCAATGTGATGAAGCATTCGTTGCCGTCTCAGGGGAACAGATTGTCGGAGCCGTGACGCTGGCTTCCAATGGCGTTTACGCGCCCAAGGTGCCGACACTCGATGCGCTCTACGTGCTACCTGAATTCCACCGGCAGGGGATCGGGTTGGCACTAGTTGAACGTGCAACGCGGCGGTTCGTGGAACTTGGCAAAGTTCCGGTTCTGTGCAAGGTAGAGTCCGAAGAAATGCGTGCCTTGCTACATCGGCTTGACGAGCGATTTCCTGCCTTGCGGCAGCAGATTCGGGCATTCATTGACTCTTGAGCGTCTGCGCCTCATTTGGCCGTTAGACTATCAGGGCGATTTACAAACAGGGAGCGGTACATGGCCGATGGAACGAGTTGCACTGACTGCGGCGAAACGCTGGCTGACGACGTGCCCGGAATTCCGCCGGAGAAACGGATTCGCTGCCCGAAGTGCGGCTCAACCAAGCGGACGATTCACGTGAGTACATCGGATGAAATCAAAATCGGAATGACGGTGACTGCTACAGTCGTCACGTATCCCGAAGCGCTAATCGAGACGGCACGAAAGTTCGTCGCCGATGGCCACTACGGAATCGCTGTCGTCGTGGCGCACATGGCTTGCGAAATCAGTGCTGAAAGTGCCTTGTCCCACGGCTTCGCGGCCAGCGGAGTTCCCCATCTTGAGGAACCCGTGGAAGACTTGATGAACGGATTTAATCTGGCCAATCCCCGAAACAGGAAGCTCTACAGCGCGCTCACCGGCAGGGAAATTGAGAAACAACCGTTCTGGGCGAAGTTCACCGAATCGGCCACGCGACGCAACAAGATCGTCCACGAACGTTACATTGCCAATCAGTCGGAGGCGAAGGATTCGCCAGTCAGTTTCACAAACGTTGACATACCGCCGCAGTTCGTCGATGTTCCCCCCGACAACCGGAATCGGGAGCGGCTGCATTCCGGGCGTGCGACGGAACTTCACCGGCGAAGACGCTAAAATCTTCCAACCCTCCGCCGAAATCTCCACGTTGCTCCAATGTTCGTCGCCAAGGTCCAGAAACACTTTGCCGCCAGAGGCGGCCAGCCGTGTATGCACCGGGATTTCCGCCCCGTCGAATTGAGCCCTGCCCTCGATAGCATCTAGCGCTTCGTTCATCGCCTGTTGGTTGGCGGTCCGGCGTTCCCGCTGATAGAAGCGGTGAGCCAACCAGTGCCGGAACGGACGCGAACGAACGGGAGCCGTTTCGACGTGGCCATTCACCGGGAAAGTGGCGAACGCCTCTCGTTTTGGGGTGTGGAACAGTTCCACGTCGCTCGCAAGTTCAACAAGCAAGTTCGCCGTTCGCCGTTGTCCCTGTTGTCCGTCAAGTTCGCCGGCGGCTTCGCAAAAGTCGCCGTTGTGGTTCAGCAGCGCGTGCGCGGCAAATTTGTTGTACGCCCGACCAGCTTCAAACGGTGCAGCGTTACCCGAGAACACGTATAAGAGGTCTCCCGATTGACCATTGGAACAGTGGCCAGTCGTAGCGGACCAGCCTTGCGATTTGCCAGGCCGCCGCCAGCGGATTTCGCCGTTCGATTCGGCGGCTTTAGTCCAACCGCGCGGTTCCAAGATGCTGCCCCAGTCAGCTTGCCGATTGAAGCGGTCGCCCGGCCTGTTGCTGGCTCCGGGCGGGCCTTGTCCGTTTGCTTGTGCCGGTTCAATCGCTTCGTTCAGCGAACGGGCAGCGTCCAACACAATTTCCCGCTCCGCTTCCGTCAGCATCGTCAGCTTGCACAAGGGCGGGCCGGCTACGTGCTTATAGGGTTTGCCGAGAGAATGACAATTCGCCGGCGAACCAGGGGCGACAACGTAGCCGCCCTCTCCCCGCGTCTCGATTAGCGTTTTCTTCCCGGTGCGGCCGTTGGAATCGGCCGCACGCATCGCCAGCTTTTGGTTTCCCTCAATCGTTTTACAGCGATAGTACAGGTGAAGCCCACCGGAAGGCGTTGCGACTTGTGATAGCCGTTTCACCAAGCCGCGGGACTGCGACTTGATTGCAGCCATGAGCGACGGGCCAAGTTCTGGCGCATCAACGTCCACTACCTCCAAGTTGCCCGACACGCTCCCGCAAACGACAGCGATGCCGTTAGGCGACTTTGCCGATTGCCCAAACCACGCTCGGAGTTCTTTGCCGGTAGCCCGCCGCCGCTGATACGGCTTCCACTTGGCGACCGCCGGCGCTTTCGTTCCATCGGGCTTGATCGGAATGACCGATAAGCCGGCCTTGGCGTAGGACTCCGCGACCGGCAGCAGTTGCGATTTCCTTGACATTAGCCGGCCCCTTCCATCCACTCGCTCAACCTCTTGGCAATGTTGAGAGCCGCATCGGCGAACTCGGCTTGTTCGTCGGTGGACGGCGGATAGTCCCAGCGTTTGCCCGCGAATAACCCGGCAACAGCAAAGCCGGTGAGCAAGTCGAGACGGGTGATAGGAGCCCGCTCAAGCGGCAACGGATTCACTGCCGGCGACGGTTGCCGGCGACGGCACTTACGCGATACTTTGGACATAGTGATTCTCCAAGCGAGCAACCGTCTGCGGTGACACGTGACGGCTGTTCGCGTCTAAAGGGGGTGACTAACAACCATCCGCCGCCAGTTCACGCATCGCGTCCTGAGTGGCAATGTCGCGCTGCCGAGCGGTACGGGTCTGAGAAATCGGGCGACGATCCACCGCTGCGGTGGTCTTAGCGACGAAATCAGCAATGGCGGGTTTAGAAGTCAGCCGCCGGCCGCCAACGACGACGCTTTCTAGCCGAACGCCGCGGACGCCTTCGTTCATCCAGCGCCAAAGCGTGCAGCGGCTTGGCCGATGCGGAAAGAGCTTGCTGGCTTCCGCCAGCGTCAAGAGCGAATCGCAGGTGGTCACGTCGATCACGGTCGCAGCCTCCGAAAAAAGTCGGGAGAGTCTGCGACATTCTTTGACGTGGCGAGCTACAAAACAAAAGAGTGCGAATGATTGCCCGTTTTTGCCGCAACTGGCAAGGCAACGGAAACGCAAGGGATGTGCAATCTACGTTGCGTTGCTGGGTGGACGCTTTTGTCGTTTGGTACTTTCGATGGCGAGTAAGATTTTCCCCAGCATCGCCTTCGCTTCCGCGAATGATTCTGGGAGTGGGAATTGGGGGGTTAATCCTGTCTTCGGCAGCCACTCGCGTAGCTCCCGATAGGAATACAGCGATGGTGCCCGACCCTTGCCCTTCTTAGCTGGTGCCGGTTTGCCAACCCGTTTTTCAAGCGTGCTCTTGCTGCAACCCCGGCCGCACAACTGCGCGAAGTTGGCAAGAGTCATAAGTCCGTCGATGTCCGGGGGCGCAGTCGGCTCCACCGTTTTCTGGCCGGGCAAGAGTGCATGATCGAGGACTTTCAGGACGGCCTCCAAGTGAGCGATTTCATCCTCAACATTCGTTAGGGTGTCTGGCGTCGGTGCTGGCGGCATGCCCGGAATACCGAGAAGTTGTCGGTGGAGTAGCTGGAAATAACTCGGATCGGGCGGCGTTATCTCTACCCCTGACTCCCGTAGCGAACGAAGTGCAATTAGCGATGCATATACGTCAACAAACCACCTGCCTAAGGTCCCGCGTTTCTCAATCCAACCCAGAAGCTCATTGTGCTCCCGAAGTTGAAACGCCACTGTGTTTGCTTCAGATTCGCCCGATTCAGCGGCAGCCGCGCCGACGCGCGACTCTAACTGCAATATCTCGGCAAGCGGTCCCATTGTCCCCGTCATATCGAGTCACCTATTACCACTACGCCGGCCGAGACGCGGCCGTGTTGGCCACGCCGATGCCGGCTCTTTCACATGTAACCAGTTTCGACGTGGCGTTAGCCTACCGCCTTCGCCACGTCTACCGCCAGCGACAAGTTCCGCTCGGCATAGACTTGCGTTACGTCCGCGTTGGCGTGCCCCAACGTGACCTGCGAAGCCTCTAGGCCAAAGCGGTGTCGCACTTCCGTCGCGTAAGCGTGCCGCAGTTGATTCGGAGACCAGCAGTTTTCCGCGCGCCACTGTTTGGCCAATTCCTGCCGGCGGGACCGTTCCGCCTCTTGTGCTTCCGCCGGAATGTTGGGGACCACCTTGGGGATTACACGCAACTCGTCCGGTATACCGAATGCCGCTTCGCAGCCGCGGACAATCGCACGGGCGTAAGAGGTGGAGTTGTAGCGCTCGCCAGCCTTGCGCTGTGGGCTTCGCTTGCGATTGGTTCCGGGCATGTTGCCTTGAGCAATCGGCGTTTTGCGAGCATCGTGGCGCGCCTGCCGGCGTTTCCGTTCGCTATCACCGGGGGAAAAGCAAAACGCATCGGCGGGCCGCAGCAAGTACGGGCGTAGGACCGCTTGAGCTTTGGGACCAAGCGGAATGACCCTTTCCTTGCCGCGATGCGCGGTCTTATGGCGTGCCGGACGATACAACCAGATTTCGCCAGTCGAATCCACGTCGCCGGGCCTGAGAATGCAGATTTCGCCGGGCCGGCATCCCGTGAGCCGCTGTAGGCGCACCATATCCGCCACGACCGCGGGCAGGTGGGGCAGCGTGGCAGCGACCGTCGCACAAGCGACCGGCCTGACCGGTTCGATTTCGCGGGCTGCCGAGCGACCGTAGCGAAGGCCGCCAACCGTCGATAGAGCTTGGTAGACCGCCGGCTGAATCAGTTGCTCCGAAACGGCCCACTTGAAAATACGCTTGATCCGATCCGAGTAGCGATTGATCGTCCGGCGGGACAAGCCGCGTTCGATCAACCATTGCCGTAGGGCCTTAAACGCCAGCGGGCCGAACTCTGTCGCCGGGATCGTCCCGTACAGCAAGCGGAGCACCTTAATGGCGGCTTTGATCGGATGGATTTCACCGCTGGTGGTTCCGTCCGCGGAGCGGTAATAGGCCGTTGCATAGCGTTTGTACGCTCGGCAGACTTCCGCCACGGTAATATCGGCCGGGGCCGGCGTGGCTTGCGTGGGCCGGTCTGCGGCCTCCCACTCGGCAAGCAACTGGCGGTAGCGCCGCTTGGCTTCTGCGGAGCCGTACCGGCCGAGGTAGTTAGCCTCCCCTTTCAGATACACGACCGCCTGCGAACGGACGCGGCAGAGTCGGGGAGTGGCACGAGAAAGACGGGGCATTGCAGGTCTCCTCACAGTTGCCAAACCTTGCGCGCAAGGTTTGGAGTCTGGGGAAAAACGCTGCACTGCCGACCGCCGGCAGGTAACCTAAGTCCTAAGTTCAGCGAGTGATATGTCTAGTCGGGGCGACAGGATTTGAACCTGCGACCTCTTGGTCCCGAACCAAGCGCTCTAGCCAGGCTGAGCCACGCCCCGAAGCGTGAATGACGCAGGTTTTTCGCCTGCAAAACAGGATCACTCAGTGTATCAACCCTGCCCTGCCGGTCAACGCCAGCGCGTCGATTTCCATCAGCCCATTCTGCGTCCCATCATCCGGTTCTCTTTCAGGACACAGTTTCGCAGGGCCGGTTCGCGGTGCGATTTCATCGACAGCAGGCAATCGCGAATCCCTGACTCAAGGGGTGTTGCGCCGCTCCAAGCGGACGATGCTGGAATGCCGACCACCCATCCTCCGCGACCAAGGCGACCGCCAATAGGTAGCCAGCACCGCGATCGGAAGTGCCAGCGCCGCCACGCCGAGCGGAGACAGGCAGGCCAGCGCGATGCCGCCAGCGGCGACGGCAAACGGCGCGGATGCCGCCAGCCAGTCGCGCATCGCCGACCAGCGTGCAAGAATCCAGGCGGGGATTCCCAGCAGCAGCAGCGCCAGCGCCGCTCGCCACCGCTGCGACGGCTCGCGCGCTGCGGGATCGGTGAACGAAAGCTCCGCATGGGACACGGGTCCGGTAAATGCGCCTCGCAGCACGCTCACCGTCGCAGGAATCGGTTCCGCGGGCATTGCGGCATCGTCGTTGGTCGGCGGACCGCCCTGAAGGGCCAGCCAGCGACGGTCGAGCTCGGTCTGGACCTGACGAAACCTCTCTTGCCGCTCTCCATCATCGACAACCAGAGTCCGCAGGGAGGCGGCGACTCGGCGCGACGCAATCGTCACCTCGGTCTGCCACGGACCCAGCCAGATCGCCAGTGCGTCGCCGGAGAGCCCAGGCAGTTCGCGCTCGCTCGCCCGAGCGAGCATCTGGGCCGCTGACGTCAACCGCGCCAGATCTTGATCCACGCGGATCAGGTCTTTTTCTGCACTCAGGCGAGAAGCACGCGCCGCCAAAGACCGCGGCGACTCTACAGACCAGATCGTTGCCTGCGCCGGCAGACCCACCAGCGTCGGTCCGCTAATCCGCCGGCGGCGACGATCGCTCCAGGGCTCGGCGATCGTGGCCGGCGAGCCGAGAAACTCGACCGTCAGGCGCTGCGGCAGGCGATCTCCCGGCAAGCCGACCAGCCAGCGCCCCTGTTGCTGCTGGACGATGTCCGCAGGAATGCCGTCGAGCGTGGCGGACAGGGGGCGATAGCCGTCGTCCAGCAGGAGCAGGCAAGAGTCCAAACCGGCCGGGTCGAGATGGATGATCGCCCGTCCCTGGACGTCCCCCGTCGGCAGCCAGGCCATGTTGTATTCAATGAGCGGAACCAGCGGGTCCGCCGACGCCGCCGGGGCTGGTGACCAGACGGCATCGAAATGCGGGCCGACGACCGCCAGCGTTTCGTAGTCCCCATCGGCCAGCGGACTGTTCAGCAAGTCCGCCGGGAGCTGCGCCGCCTGCAAGAAGGTGGTTTGCCACCGCGCTAAATCGTTTGGCCTGGTCTTGGGCAACTGCACCAGGCGATCGACCTGAGGAATATCGACCAGTCTGATTTCCGGCACACGCAGCGGATCACCCGCCGTCGTGTGGAGCGGCGAGCTGACGAACATTCGCACTTTTCCCGCCAGCGGCCGATCGGGGGTCAATGTCACGAAGCGGGATGACTGACCGGGGATATTGAGCGAGCGCACCGCCAGAGGCGGCGACGTCTCCCACGGCCCGGACCACTGGGGCGGTGCTTCCAGCCGCAGGTCGTCGAGGTCGCCCCCGGTGATGTCCAGATCGCAGACCAGGCTGGCCGCCGCGGGCGGTGAACTGGGGCGGGCAAAGCGCGTGACCAGCCGCGCCGAAACCTGCGGGCGGTTGGGAGCGATGCGCATCATCAACTGCTGCCCGCCGCTCGAGCCGGAAGCGGAGTCGAAGCCGGCTACCAGTCGCCGACGGCCTTCGAGGGCTTGTCCGGCGTCCTGCTGGCCATCAGCCGTCCAGCCAACAACTTCTCGAATCTCGACTGTGCAGTCGTAGCTTCGCTCCACGCGCAGCGAATGTTCCGCGACGGTGACATCGGCGAGCTGCACTGCCGGTAAGCTCAGAGGAGCGTTGGAAGGCGTCAACGTGGCGTCCACGCGGAGCTGCTGCGAGCTTCCCGGCGGCTGGTCCAAACGCAGCACGACTGTTCCGTCAGCTTGTTGAAACCAGCGACAGGCGAGAGGCAGATCGCCATCACGCACACTGACGTCGCCAGCCATCCAACCGGGAGGGAGGACAATCCGCTGCTGCACATGCGCCGGCGACAGTCCCGTCAACTCGGCCTGAAAGGTCAAACGACAAAGCGCGAGGCTGCAAGCGAGAGTCGTCTGGGCCGTGGCGATCGCGGTGCGGCCCGCCGGCCGAAGCTCCAGTTCGGGCATGGTTGCCGACCCCGCGAGGTCGAATGCCACTGCGGGAATGCCGTCGATGACTCCGAAGGCCTGCGCAAAATCTGCGACCGCAACCTTAACAGCGGATGGTGAAGTGCCAACCAACTCGACTCCGGGGCCCGTGCTGACTGCCAGCCAGTTTCGCGAGATTCGCCCGGCCGAGGTGGTGAGTCGCGGAGGCACAAGCTTGCCGACGCCCGACGACTCCGCCAGGAGAAATCGCGGACGAATGGCGATGGCTGCCGTCGGCTCCGCCAGGGACACGTGCAGCGTGTTCTCAGATCCCGATTCGACCCGATGTCGGGCCGTCGGCGGCAGCCCCTCCAGCGGCAGGAGACGCAATCGCGGATCAAACCGAATTTGGACGTCGCGAAGGGTGCCGGTCAGCGCGCGAAACTTGCAGACCGCATCGACAACCACCGACCCGGGACGGATTTTCCAGGAGAGCAACTGCTCCGCTTCGACCGCCTGTTGATCGCCGGCGCTGTCCGCACCGGCCGACCGCAGCGATAGTTCGGCCGCCGATCCCAACTGAACTTGCCACGAACCGGCTGCTTCACCTTGCGCTGCCAACGAACCCAAGGCCGCCGAGGAAGTGAACGGCGCCGCTCCTGCCGCGGCGCTGATGCGGGCCACGGCATGCGGGGCGCGGGGGATCGCCAGCGCCAACTCGCGATGCCCACCGGCCGATTTCAGCGGTGTGGAGCAGGCCAGCTCGAGACGGTATCTGCCGGGCGAAGGGATCACGGCGGTCAAGCCCTGGCCAGCGTCCGCCCAGGCGACCGAAAGTGGACTGCCGTCCAGCCGAGCGCTCCCTTGCTGGAGCAGCAAATCCGCCCTCCGAAAGGGAAGGGTCACCGCAGCATCGACCGTGAAAGTGGTGATCTCCAGCCGCGCCAGGACGTCGGCGGCCGGCACTTCTCCGTCCACTTCCTGGGGCCAATGAATCTCGTAGACCGCATCCTCGATTTGCCACGGCTCGCTGGGCTGCCCGCCTGCCGCCTGCTCGTGCAGCCAATCGTAGAACTCCGCATCGACGAAAACGTAGTCACCCACCGGCTTCCGCGTGTCGTCGATCGGAATTACGACGCGATGCGTCGTGCGTGCTTTCTTCTCCGCGGGAGGCTCGTCACGCGGCGACTGAGCATGGAGGAGCGATCCTCCCGCATACGCCAGCCACGCCAACAACACCCCAGTCGAAGCGCCGGCTGGAACCCATCCGCGCGTGGTTGAGCCACGCAGCGCCTGGGGGCTTGGGCTGCGCGCGGCCTGGGGTCTCAGCAGGGCCGCAATGCAGCCGGCAATCAAACCCCAAAACGCCCCCGCCACCAGCGCCGCGGCGACCAGCGGCAAGATCAGGACCGCCGCCGCCAGAACGATTGCCGACAACCACCAAAAAGCGAACCAGTGCCTGGGCGTCGCGAGGATCACCCCCCCCATCAAAAGGGCCAGCGACAAGCTGAACAACGACCAGCGGCCAGGCTCAAAGACGACCGTCGTTACGGCCGGCGACCAGGCTACGTCTTGCGACACGAGCGACCAACCCGCTTGGAGCGCGAGGTCGGCGTGACGAACGCCGCCGTCCTGCAACTCCGGAGGCGCCGTTTCCTCCGCCACTTGCGGTTCGCTAGTGCGCCATGGGTGCAGCCAGCGAATCCACGGCTGCTGCGGAAATAGCGGGCCCCAAAAACGGGCCAGCCATTGATCTTGCCAAGGGCGGTGATGAACTTCGTCCAGCGCGCGAATGCCGGCAGGCAAGATGACATTCCAGCGCAGCGGGGGGGTCGCGATCGACAACTCCGGCAAATCGGCCCGCCACGCGCCGGCATAGAGCGGTCGTTGTTGAGCAGGCGATCCGTAGGAGACGCGAACCGTCACGTCGCGCACGCCTTCCGGCAGCGGAATCAGCAGGCCGGCATTACGCGGACCGGTCAACTGCGGTTCGACCGTCACGCCCGCCACGATCACTTCACGCAACGATGCCGTCGGCGGCACATTCAGGGGCAACTCGGTCAGGCCCGCGTTGGCGAGCGTCAGCGATAGCGCGTTCAGCGCGCTGCCGTCCGTGGCGAAGCTGGTCGTCAATTCGGCACTGGTCACTTGCGCCAGCGGCACAACCTCCTCTGGGCCATATCCCACCACCTGCAGCGCTGCCTGCCGACCCGATTCGTAACGGAACCAACCGCGCGCCGGCGAGAAGCGATCGGCGGGCTGGGCTGGAATTGGCAGGGCGATCAGACCGCGGGCCGCGATGAACCAGCGCGCGTCATCCTCCGCCGCGACGCGGACGTGGCACGTCTGCGTCGTGGCTTCCAGGCAAGCAAACAGGGGGACCGACTGCCGCGGCGATCGGGGGGACTCCCAGGTGCTCTCCAGGGTGAATGGCTGCATCAGCGGACGGCTGAACTCCAGTTCCCAGACGGCCTCCGGCGGGACGCCGGCGGCAGCGCCGGTGTCGCGTCTGGTCTGGGCCACGACCGTGGTATCCGTCACATCGGCGACTCGCCAGCGAATTTCGCGATCCGGAGGAGGAATGCTGTGTACGGTCAATCGCGACAGCCCCGGTCCCGACGGCGTGCAGCGAACCGTTACTCGATGCCGCAGCCGACTGCGGCTACACTCAGCGATCAGGTCCCAAGCCGCCGTATAGCGCGGTTCTCCGCGGCGGAGCAGCACGCGAAAGTCGCCGGATTCGGCCGGCAGCCGAAAGAGCAGGCCGGACGGCGGTGAATCGAGGAGGTCCAACTCGTCTGCGGACGAGAGTTCGGGATCGACTCGACTAGCATCGCCGTCGCCGGTGACCTGCAAATCGTAGTTGGGGATGTTGTTGCGCAGGGCCAGCACGGCAGGTTGCTCGATCGTGCTGGGCAGCCGGAACCAACGCCATAGCGACCGCGCCGAGAACTCCTCGGTGCTCGGCGGCTGAAGTCGAGCCCGCACGACCAGCCGCACGGGATGCTCCGGAGTGATCGGACGGACGAACTTGAGACGCATCGTTCGGCTGCGCTCGTCCTGAGCGATCACCGGCCGATCTTCGAGCAAGTCGGCCGGCTCCGTCTCGATCGCATCGACCACCCAGTCGTTCGCCAGGACCGCATCGGCCTCAAACACGTCCCCCTCCTGGGAAACGAGATCGGCCCGCAGCGTCGCCGACACCTGGATCGCCGGGTCAAACTGCACCGTGACTCCCAGCGACGAGCTTAGCCGCGGTTGACGCGGCAACATCGAGATCTCCACAAAGCCGTCTGCCGCGAAATAGTGAAACGCCAGGATCTCACCCGGACCGGACGACGACACTCCCTTGGCCAGGTGACAGCCGCTGGTCCGCGACACGGCCAATTGCACCGACGGCGGCACGGCCAGCGTTGCCGCACCTTCCTGCCACACGGCGTCCGGCCAGACGAGGCGCGGCAGCCGCCAGGGCTGGCCGGCCGCTACTTCGGCCACGGCCTGAACGTCGAGGGTGTGGCTCCCCACGCTCAGCGGGTCGGGAAATTGCACGCTCAGCGTGCGGCGTTGGGCGTCCCCGGCAACCGACCACTGAGCCGGGCGGCCCGCCACGCTGACCGTGGTGATGGTCAGCCGCGGATCGATCTGAAGCTGGGCGGTATTAAGTGCGGGGCCGTGGACGTCCAACTGAAACTGATACTCCGCCGTCAAGTCGGTAGGGGTCAGGGCGTAACGCACCTGCTCCTTGATCAGCGCCGCGTTCTCGGGTCTGGCAGCCTGGGATCGATCTTCGATGCGGAGCCTGGTTCGCGAAATGCCGCCGAGTTCGACGGTCCATTCGCACGTGGTGTTGGATGCCGCCGGCATTTCGCCACGAATGACCAGTCCCTCGGTCGCGGTCAATTGCAGGTCCGCCGGGAGGTGCAAGCGGAGTTGTTGAAGGGAAGCCGGCGGCAGCGACAGATCGAACTCGACGGCGCCGTCGGCCGACTTGAGACCCTGGCGCGACCAGGGGAGCAGCAGCGTGCCCGGTTTGTCAACGTGCAGCGTCAGTACGTTTCGCGGCCCGACTCCCAGGACCGCGCGGCGCGGAGGCGTCTCCTGCCACACCCCTGCCCCGAGCGCCAGATTGCAAGGTTCCAGCGACACCACGCCAGTCGTTTGCGGCATCGTCGCCAGATCCAGGCGCGCTTCCCCGCCGACCAGATCCTGCCCCTCGAGCCGGGCCGTGTACTGGCCGCGCGAAATGCGCAGCCCAGCCGACGCTTCCGGCGCCGACGGTTTGGCCCCCGCCATCCGCCGGTCAAAGTCGTCTCGCTTCATCGGCAGCAGACCGCGAACCTGCGTGGGCAAGTCATTCTGCGGAACAAAAATGCGGCGGTACGCCGGCGGCGAGCGTTTGCCCGCTGGCTGCTGGGCGCGGAGCGCTTGCGCGGCCGCGACGATCGTCAGCAGCGCAACCGCAGCCAGCGCCAGCGCGGCGCAGCAACTCCTCATGGCTGCGGCTCCGAGAAGGCCGCCAGCGGGGCCGTGGCCGTCGTCGCCGGCGGGCTCTCGCTTCGCGGCGGCGATGCGGCTGTGGACTTCTGCTCGATCGCCGATGCTGCGGGAGAGGGTGTTGGCGGTGCATACGGTGTCTGGCCGGTCAGGCTCCATTGCCAGATGGCCGCAAACAGCACGATCAACAGGGCGACGGAAGACCCCTGGGCCAGGAGCAAGGCCGACGTGGGCCAACTCATTCCGGCCGCTCCCAGGAGAACTGCCAGCACCAACAGAACCCCCGGCCGGCGCACGGCCCGCACGTTCAGCAGCGTCAATCCGACCACCAGCATCACCGCTCCCGCAGTCCACAACAGCACGCTGCGCGACACGAACAGCACGGGCATTGCCGCGGGGCTGCGGAACGTGCTGAACAAATACGCGTTCATCTCCGCCGGCAGCGGCGTCTGCTGGCTGGCGCCGATCCACTCCTCGAGTGCCGGCTGGTCGAGCGTCCCCAGCCGCTCCCAGAAGGAGCCGCGCCACTTCCAAGTCAGCTCGGGGGTGAAACCCACCGGCTCGCTGATCAAGTGCTCGCGGCCGGGCGCGACGATTTGCCAATAGCAGTGGCGAGCCTGACCGGCCCCTTCGATCGTGGGAGGAGCCAGGGACGTCAACCGCGCGGCGGCCGAATCGGCCAGTGGAATTCGGTACCACACCTCCACGACCCGCTCGCCCGGCCTGGGAGTGATGGGAACGACCAGCACATTCCCGTCGCGGCGGCCGACCGCCTGCTGTTTGTCGATCGCGATCTGATCCTCGTCCACCTCAGCTTCCGGGGGAAGCGCGATCCGCAACGCGGAACTGCCGGTCGAGACGCGCCACACGGCGCGCTCCTGCCGCAAGTCTCCCAGCAGCAGAGTCTGCAGCCACAACTTGCTGACGATCAGCCGGCTCCCCTGCGCCGAGTCGCTGCTTCGCAATTGGAACCGCCACTCCGCCGAAAGCGCGCTGCTGGTGGCCCGCAGCTCGTCGCGGGACATGGATTCGATCACCGGCCCGACCGCTCCCGCCGGGCCGACCGGCGCCAGCTCCACGTGCAGCGCGTCAACCCACTGGGCACTGACGGTCTGTCCCAACTCCACCTGATCCACCTCCTCGTCTGGAATCACCAGCGGAATTGCCAGCGTCGTGGGCTCCCCCGCCGCCATCGGCGGCACTGGGAGCGTGTACTGCACGGTCAGCTCGCACGGTCCAATCTGCTCGGTCGGCACCGTGACCTGCACGCGGGCCAGGCGCGAGCTTTCGCTGTCCCCATCGGCCAGCGGAATCGCAGGGATCACCTCCGATCCGAGCATGACTTTCGGCACGTCCCCGCGGACCAGCACCGAACGGGGTACTTGCAACCGGAAGGTTCGCTGCGGCTCGTACAAAATGCGGTACGTCAGCTTCTGTTCGACTTGCGCCGCCCGCTCGGCGAATTGCACGTGGGCGGCGGCGGCCACCGTCGTCTGACGCGTGCGAATCTGCGACTGGCCGACGAATCGCGCCTCGCCCCCCGCCCCGCGGTCGCGGTAGACCAGCGGCGGCTGCTGCCGCGGAGTCAAGCTGACCGGCGGCGGCTGCGTGTCGGCCACCAGGCCGATGATCTCCCGCGCCTTGGCGGTTAGTTCCACGTTGTCGGAAGGGACGACCACGACGCTCGCCGGGGTCACGATGTCGGCCATTGGACGCGGCAGCGAAAAGGTCAGGTCGGTGCTCCCCTCCGCCAGGAGCTTGTGCGCTTGCAGGCGAATTTCAAACTCGCCGGCGACCGCCCGGCTGCGCAGCGGAAGCACCAGGGTCTGGGCCGACGGATCGAGCGATTCGACTTCCACCAGCGTCTCCGGCTCGACCTTGGCAAAGGTCCAGTCCGCCAGAGCGATGGCCAGCGACGGCGCGGGCGCACCGCGCACCCGATACCGGAGCGTGGCTTCCAGCCGCAGTAGCTTCGGCTCCACATACACCACATACGTCGGCTCGACGGCAATTCGCGTCGGCCTGGGCTCGATCGCCACCTTGAGGCCGCACGGCTGCCGGAAGTAATCAAACCGCGCGACGCTCGCTGCGGCAACGCCGAGAGGGGCAGGGACTTCCACGCGCCGCGTGCTGGCGTCCTGCGTCCAGGAGAGCGACCAATCGCCATCCACCGCGAAATCGATCGTGCCGCGCTGACGCGAAGCCCCCAGGACTTCAAATCGCGCCGGGGCAATCGCCTCCTGCGGCTTCCCCTCTCCATCCGTTGCTGGCGACGACAGGGCCGCGACCAGGCGGATCTCCGCTGTCCCCGTCACCGGCCGGTCCAGCTTGACCTCGACCAGCGGCGACTCCTTTTCGGCGGCGCTGGCGTCGGATGCCGGCTCCACCAGCGTGACCGTGTAGCCGCTGGGATTGGCGGGGACATACTCCATCTTGGGCGGCAGACGCACGCGAAACGTCTGGAGCGATCCGTTCAGGCTGCGGACCGTCAAGCGGGCTTCGCTGCTGACCCGGCTCCGCCCTTCAATTTTGACGCTGATCTCTCCGGCAGCCTCCAGCACCATCCGCGTGCCGGCCGCCATAGCCTGCGCGGGCTGCCAGAACAGCGACAACTCGCCGCCGGCTCCCAGCACCTCGATCTCCGACTTCCCGTCCACGGCCCTGGTTGCAACCAGGCCTTCGCCCGACCCCTGGACCTCTGCTTCCGCTCGAGGCAGCGGCACTTGCAACTTCAGCGACGATTCGGTCGCACGGGGCAAGGTTGCCTCCAGCCGCGACTGAGCGCCCAATTCACTGATTGCAATGGTCAGGTTCAGCTTCACCACGTGCGGCTTGTCGTGCGGGCCAAAGAGCCAGCAGACGTAGCCGTCCTGTTCGTCGTATTTGACGAAATGCTCGCCGGGCGATTCGAACGTCGCCGCTTGCCGCAAGACCGCCTTGTTGAAGCGCAGCGGCACTCCCACGCCGCCGGTCTCGCGGACGCGGATCTGCGCGGTAACCAGCAGGTTTGCCAGGTTGTTTTCAACGCTGCCGCTGATCGCCAGGGAATCCAGGGAGTACGGTGGAGGAGCTGGAGGAGCCAGTCCGCGCTTCAGCTTCTGAAGCTCCTCAAACACTTCAAACGGCATTCCGACCACAGGGATCAGATTTCCCTTGCTGTCGCGAAAATAATACGTATCCGGGGGATCGGACTGTGGCAGGAGGGGAACTTCCGTTGGCTTTTGTCCTTCGGAAGCCGGCGTCGGCACCGGGTCCGATTCGGTCGGGGGTTGGGCGACCGTCGGAGCGGGAGCTTCGTCGTCTTGCCCAACTGCCAAAGCGCCATACATCCCTCCCCAGGCGATCAGTGCGGCCAACAGATAGGGACAAAGACGCACGACGAAAAAACCTCGCCGGAAGAGGCGGCTGGGAGATGAGAATGAGAGGACTCCCCCCATTCTACGCGGGGTGAACGCCAACTCCAAACAAAACACCCCCCTGAATGGGTGGATTTGACGTAGAGGTCGTTCGAGAAGCTAGTGGACCCGCATTCCCGGCTTGGCCCCTTCGTCAATGCCCAGCAGGAAAACTTCAGCCGCTCCCGGGCCGGCAGCGGTGACCATTCCTTCGGACAGCCCGAACTTCATCTGCCGCGGGGCCAGGTTGGCGACGACGACGACGAGCCGGCCGACGAGCTGCTCCGGCTTGTAGGCCTGCTTGATGCCGGCGAAGACTTGCCGCTGCACGTCCCCCCCCAGGCCGAGCGTCAGCTTGAGTAACTTCTTCGCTTCCGGCACTTCTTCGGCGGCAATCACGCGGGCCACGCGCAGATCGACCTTGGCGAAGTCGTCAATGCTGATCAGGTCGGTCAGGAGTGGCTCGGCGGCGAGAGCTTCGCCGGAATCGATTGCGGATTGAGGATTGCGGATTGCGGATTCGGCGGTCCATGGCTCCTGGCTCCTGGCCCCTGGCTCCTGGCTCCTGGCCCCTGGTCCCTGGTCCTTGCTCTCTTCAATCATGGCATCGAGATCCTTTCGTTCGACTCGCTTCATCAAGTGCGAAAATGGTGCGACCGTGGTGCCGACGAGTGGTTTTTGGGACTGCGCCCAGCTCGTGAGTGAATCGTTTAAGAGCACACCAGCTTGTTCGGCCAGCTTTGGCAGCACCGGCGCGAGGTAAATGACGATTTGCCGGAACAGGTTGAGCCCAACCGTGCAGATATCCTGAAGCTTGCTCGCCGCCGCAGGGTCCTTGGCGGCTGCCCACGGCTTGTTCGCGTCGATATAGACATTCGCCCGATCGGCCAACTCCATGATCAGCCGCATGGCGCGGGCATAGTCGCATGCTTCATAGGCCTCGGCAATCTCCTGCCCGGCGAGCGCCCCTTTGCTGTGGAGCTGTTCGTCGTCCGGATACACGGCCGACAGGCCGGTCGCCTGCACGAACTTCGCGCAGCGGCTAGCCAGGTTGACCACTTTGCCCACGAGATCGGAATTCACTTTCTCAACGAACTCGTCGGGATTGAGATCCAGGTCGTCCAGCCGCGGGCCGAGCTTGCTGGCGTAGTAATAGCGGAGTGCCGAGGGGTCGAGATGTTTGAGGAACGTCTCCGCTTTGACAAACGTCCCTTTGGTTTTGCTCATCTTCTCGCCGCCGACGGTGAGGAAGCCGTGAATGTGGACTTTCGTCGGCAGCTTGAACTGGGCGGCCTTGAGCATTCCCGGCCAGAAGAGCGTGTGGAAGTACGTGATGTCCTTGCCGATGAAGTGGTGGATTTCCGGCCCGCGCGACTCGGCGTCCGGCCCCTGCGGCCACCAGTCGTCGAATTTCTCGCCCGTCTTTTGACACCACTCCGTCAATGACGCCATGTAGCCGACCGGCGCGTCGAACCAGACGTACCAGTAATTGCCCGGCGAGTCGGAGATCTCAAAGCCGAAATAGGGCGCCGGCCGCGAAACATCCCAGTCGCGCAGCGGCTCGCCCAGAAAATGCCCCTTGAGATAATTCGCGACTTCGGTTTGAAGATGCTCGCCGCTTTGGGTCCACTCGCTGAGAAAAGGGCGCAACTTTTCCAGTTCCACGAACAAGTGCTTGGCGCTGCGCATCTCGGGCTTGGCCCCGCTGAGCGTGCTGACCGGGTCGATCAAGTCGCTGGGCGAGTACGTTGCGCCACATTTATCGCAATTGTCCCCCCACTGATCGTGCGACTTGCACTTGGGGCACGTCCCCTTCACGAATCGGTCGGCCAAAAACGTTCCCGCCACAGGATCAAAAAGCTGGCTGACGTCCTTCTCGGCAATCAGCCCCGCTTTCCGCAATGCGGACCAGATCCGCCCGCATAGCTCGCGGTTAGCCGGGCTATGCGTGCTGCCGTAGTGGTCGTAGCCGATCGAAAAGCCCCGGAAGTCGCGCTGGTGCTCTACGTTCATGCGGGCGATGAACGACTCCTCGCTCACGCCGACATTCCTGGCGCTGATCATGATCGCCGTGCCGTGCGTGTCGTCGGCCCAGACGAAGACGCACCGGTTCCCTGCCAGCTTCTGGTAGCGTACCCAGATGTCGGTCTGGATGTACTCGACCAGGTGGCCGATATGAATCGGCCCATTGGCATACGGCAGTGCGGCGGTAACCAGGATGCGGCGGGCGGTCATTCCATCTCCACGTAGGACAGGTTTTCAACCTGTCCAGATTGGTACGGCTCAGTTGGCGGCAATTCTATCCCAGGGCGTACTTTTCAGGGAGGGCGAAGACCGCCCTGCGGTTCAGAGTAAAACTAGCCAAAGTCGCTGTTTAAAGCGCCGCATGGGTATCGTAGAATTTGATGGCGTCATCCCACGCAAGCCGGCTCTCCCTATGATCATTCGCCGCGTCACCCCTGACGATCTCCTGACCATGCCGGACGGCGACTTGTACGAGCTCGTCGATGGTCAGCTTGTTGAGCTTCCTATGAGTTCCATCGCTAGTGTTGTTGCCGCTAACCTGATTACCGAACTCAACGTCTATCAGAGGCCGCTCGACCTCGGCTGGGTCTTTGGCATTGACTGCGGCTTTCGCTGCTTCCCGGTCGATCCGAACCGTGTCCGCAAGCCCGATGTGGCGTTCGTTCGCAAGGAACGCATTCCGGGCGGGATCCTTTCGAAGGGATACGTTACTGTCGTTCCTGACCTGGTGGCGGTGGTGGTTTCCACGCACGACCTGTTCTCCGAGGTCATGGAAAAAGTTGAGGAATTTTTGGAGGCAGGGGTGCCGCTGATTTGGGTGATCCAGCCGACAACGCGAACGGCCCAGGTATTCCGCGCCAATGGAAACCCTTCCTACTTGCACGAGCAGGAGGAATTGTGTGGCGAAGATTCTGTGCCCGGCTTCCGCGTGCGCCTGGGTGACATACTCCCGCGGCCCGAGGCGATGCCGCCGCTGGAGAAGAAGAGCGACGCTTGAATCCGCACGTGTTCGACGAGTTTGCCGGCAGAATCGCCCTCGTCACCGGCGGCTCGCGCGGGATCGGCCTGGCGACGGCCAGACAGCTTGCCCGCAGCGGCGCGAACGTGGCGATCAGCTACGGCTCGCGCGCGGAAACTGCGGAAACGGCTCCCTTCCCCTGCCGCTTGGTTCCGACAGCGCCGCATTGTGGTAGACTTCCGATCAAAAAAATCACCTGCTCGGAACTATCTCATGTCCTGCAATTTCCATCTTCTTGTCCGCCATCTTTCTGTCTTGTTCACTCTGCTTTGCGGGGGAACGTTCGCAGCGGCCCAGGAGCGTCCGGCCGCGAATCGCACCCCCTGGACCATCTCGCGCATCCAGGGCTCGCCCGTCCCTCCCGAGCCGTATCGCCTCGCACCGGCATTTCCGCACCTGAAGTTCGAGAAGCCAACGTGCGTGGAAGAGTTCCCTGGAAAAGAGCGGCTGCTCGTCACCGAGATTGGCGGCAAGATTTTTAGCTTCAAGATGCACTCCGATGTGCAGCAAGCCGACCTCGTCGTCAATTTGCAGCAGCTTCTGCCCAAGGAACTGGCGGGGCGCGGCGTTTCGCTTTTCGACGCGGAATTCCATCCGCAGTTCGGCAACAATCGCTACTTGTTCGTTTCGTACGTTCATCCCGGCAGCGGCGGCCACACGCGCCTGTCGCGACTGACGCTCGACGGCAAATCACCGCCGAAGGCCGTCGCTGACAGCGAACTGGTGATCCTCACCTGGCCCTCCGGCGGACACAACGGCGGCTGCCTGGAATTCGGCACGGACGGCTACCTCTATGTTTCGACCGGCGACGGTTCCGGACCCAATCCGCCAGACGGCTTGACCACCGGGCAGACGGTGGATGATCTCCTCGGCGCCATCTTGCGGATCGACGTCGATCGTCCGGACGGCGACCGGGCTTATTCCATCCCCGCCGACAATCCGTTCGTCGCGATGAAGGAAGCCCGCGGCGAGATTTGGTCGTACGGCCTTCGCAACCCGTGGAAATTCGGCATCGACTCAGCCAGCGGCGAGGTATTCGTGGCCGACAACGGCTGGGAAAGCTGGGAGCTGATTCACCGCGCGGTGCGCGGCGGCAATGCCGGCTGGCCGGTGATGGAAGGGCGGGCCAGCCTGCGAAGCGAAGTGCCGATGGGTCCGACGCCCATTCTGCCGCCGGTCAAGGACCACCCGCACACGGAGGCCAACTCGGTCGTCGGCGGGCCGATCTACCGCGGCAAAAAACTGCCGGGGCTCGTCGGCTCGTTCGTCTACGGCGACTACATCATGGGGACGATCTGGGCGATCCGTCCCGACAAGGACAATTCGTACTCGCACACCACGCTCGT
This sequence comes from Pirellulaceae bacterium, assembly GCA_035512595.1. Classification (GTDB taxonomy): domain Bacteria; phylum Planctomycetota; class Planctomycetia; order Pirellulales; family Pirellulaceae; genus DATKDU01. The sequence continues at coordinate 15,115 of DATKDU010000194.1, read as the reverse complement.
CGATACCGACCAGCGGATCGTCGCCTTCACCGAAACGAGCGGCGGCGAAATCCTCGTCCTCGACTACGACCTGACCGGACAGATTTACGAGCTGTTGCCATCGGACGCGAAGGATACGTCGGCCGCCTTTCCACGGCGGCTGAGCGAGACCGGGCTGTTTGCGTCGCTCGAGACGATGCAGCCTGCGCCGGGCGTCGTGCCGTATGCCGTCAAGGTCGATCCGTGGATGGACGGCGCGACGGCGCAGCGCTTTGTGGCCATTCCCGGGGAGGGACGCATTCGCCTGGCAAGCGGCCAGGGGCAGCCGGCGAGTTATCCCGAGGGGACCGTGCTGGTCAAGCACTTGACGCTGCCCCAGGGGAAGGACCGCGAGCCGATCCGCCTGGAGACGCAGCTTCTGCACTACGAGCGGGGCACGTGGCGGCCGTACAGCTACTTGTGGGACGATGGCGGCAGCGATGCGAAGCTGGTCGATTCGATCGGCGCAGACCGGCCGGCGCGAACTGGCGGCGAGCCTTCCGAGCGCACCTGGCACGTCATGGCCGCGAACGAGTGCAAGCTGTGCCACAACGGCGAATCGGGCTATGTTTTGGGCTTCGTGCCAAATCAGTTGCGCCTTTCGTTGTTGAACCTACTCGAACGCGCGCCCGCCGACGCGGCCGACGATCTGCTGCGGTTGGTCGATCCGCACGACGCCGCGCAGAAACTCGACGACCGGGCCCGCTCCTACCTGCACGTCAACTGCGCGATGTGCCACCAGCCCGGCGGAAACGCCATCGTGTCGTTCTACCTGCGGCGCGATCTGCCGCTCGACAAGCTGAACACGAACAAAGGGACCGGCATCGGCACGTTCGGCATGGAGGGCGCCCGGATCATCGCGCCCGGCGACCCCTACCGCAGCGTGCTCCTCTACCGCATGGCGAAGCTCGGCTATGCCCGCATGCCTTACATCGGCTCGCGAGTGGTGGACAGCGCCGGCGTGGCGCTCATCGAAGAGTGGATTCGATTGCTTCCCGGCCAGGCGGCCGGCGCTGCCACGGCTCCGCTGGCCAAAGACTCCGCCGAAGCCAGCGCCTTGCGACTACTGCTCGGCAAAGAGGCCTCGCAAGGAGCACGCGACGCTGCCCGCCGCGAGTTGGTCAAGACCACGCCGGGAGCCCTCGCGCTTGTCGCCGCGTTGCACCGCGGGGCGTTTCCTGCCGAGGATGTCGCTGCGGCGGCATCACTCGGCAGCGCTGCGGCGACGAGCGACGTACGCGGCCTATTTGAAACTTTTCTTCCCGAAGCGCAGCGCCGCGCCACGCTGGGGGCCAACATCGATCCGCAGACGATACTCAGCAAGAGCGGCGACCAGGAGCGGGGCAAGCTGATCTTCTTCAGCGACGGGGCTCGCTGCCGCACCTGCCACGAGCTGGACGACCGCAGCAAGTCGCTCGGCCCGACGCTGCAGGAGATCGTCAAGAAGTACCCCCAGCCGGCGGAGCTACTCGAGCATGTGCTTTCGCCGTCCAAGAAAATCGAGGACCCGTTCGCCGGATACGTGGTCGCCACCGCGGATGGGCAAAACATCAGCGGGCTGCTCTGGGAGCAGACCGACCAGGAAGTCGTGATCAAGACCGCCGAGAAGCAGCTCGTGCGCGTCGCCAGAACGAACATCGAGCAGATGCGCCGGAGCGACAAGTCCCTCATGCCCGACCGGATTCTCAGCGATCTTACACCCCAGGAAGCTGCCGATTTGCTGGCGTACCTGCGGTCGCAAATCAAACCCCAGTGACGCAGCCCCTCATTGTCCTATCCTCTATTTTCCTGTCCGTTCCTGGCGGGGCTTTATCGCGGCAGCGGAATGCCCGGCGGCAATCCAGGCAGCCGGAAGTTGCGGGCCGGCAGGATGATCCGCCCGCGATTGGGGTCCTGAGCCTCGCGCTGCATCGCCTGCAGCGCTTCGGCGGCAGCCCCATCGACCTGCCCGGCCAGCTCGCCAGCCATCAGGCTGGAGCGGCTGCCGGTCTGGACCGGCGGCTGCGGCGGGGCCGGCTGATCGGTCAGCTCGATCGTCACGCTGCGCCGATCGAGATACGACGCCATCACCGTCAGGGTCACGGTGTTCTTCAGCCGATCGACCAGGACGTCGCTGGCGCTGGCGTCGGCGAGGAAACCATCGTCTGCGAACAGTACGCGGCCATCCCGCTTGTCGATCGCCAGGACGGAGGTGCTGTTGCGGGAGGCCTGCGCCCCTTGCCGCGTCATCGTCACCCGCCGGACGAAGAACAGGACCGGCGATTCGGGGGGCTGATCGGTGGCCAGCGCGTGCTGCGCAATATAGGCCGCCACCGGCCACTGCGCCGCGCCGCTGTGCCGATCGAAGGCCAGGAGCTGCCCGTGAACCGGCACTCCGCCGGGTTGCAGCGCGCTGGCGCTGATCGTGCGGTCAACATCGGTCGCCCGTTGATTGGCCATGAGCAAGTACTGATCCTGGGAGCGAAGGACGACGATCGAATCGAGGTCGTTGTCCCCCAGGTGGGTCAGGTCCTGCGGCTTCTGGGACAGGATCTCACGGCCGTCCTTCAGCGAGACGATCGTGAACTGGCCGCCGGGCTCCAGAATCGCCAACTCCTCGCCATCGATGATCGTTCCCCGCGCCCCTTGCTTCACCTCCCGCTTCCAGAGCCCGTTCCCCTGGTTCGTGGCGTCATAGAGCTGAAGCTTGACGGCCGAATCCCGCCGTTCGAACACCAGCACGTTCCGGCCGCAGGTCGTCCAGCGGTATTCCACCTGGTCAATCTTGCGGCGGTCGAGAATCTCGCCGTCGATCGGACTGAGGATCAAGGCATCTCCCGACTTGGCGCCCGGCGGCACGACCACGATCCGCTCTTCGTCGCCGAAGAGGTCGCAGCCGCTGTCGGCCAGCGTTCGCTCCCAGACCGTCTTCCCCGTCAGCGGGTCGGCACAGACCAATTGCCGCTGCCGCTGGAAGCAGACCCCCAGCGGGGTCACCACGCCGAGATTGACCTGGCTCTGGAAGTCGATGTAGACGTTGTTGTGTTGGCCTCCCAGCAGCGGATTGGCCGGCTGCCGGGCCTGGGTTGTGGTGTACATGCGTCTGCCAGTTGGATCGGGCGGCACGACCTCCTGCCGCCAGAGGATGCCGTCCGATCCCGCTCCCTTGGCGGTCAAGGCGTTGATCGCGACCACCTCGCCGGAAATCCCGACCAGGAGCAAGTGCCCGTTGAGCCGGGCGCTGGTTTGCATCGGCGAGCCGGTGTAAAAGCCCCCGCCGACGAGCCGCGAGAGCGAGGCGCCCCCTACGACGCGCCCCAGTCCGTTGCGGACCTGAATCGACTGCTCGCGCTGGGAATGGGAATAGGCGGCCCGCAGGCCGCGGGGAGCAGCCCCGCGATAATCGGTGATGGGGAGCGAAAACCTCCCTTCCGAGAAGTTCTGCGCGCCGGTCCTCCGTTCGGATTTGGAAACCTCGACGTCGGCCGAGCCGATCGGCCAGGAACCGCGCTTCGCATAGGGCCCCAGATCGGCACGCGCAAGGGCCGCTGCCGCCAGCTCACGTCCTGTTTTCTCGTCCTGGCAGACCACGTCGGCATACGTATCTCCCAACTCCCCGTAATACTCTGCCGCCAGGTCGGGATGTCCCGCTTGCTCGTAGATCGACGCCAGAACGGCTGCGGCGGCGCCCGCGACTTCCGCCTCTTGCGAGGTGAGCAATTTGCCGACGAGCAGTTCCGCTTCCAGCGGTTGATTGCTGGCAGCAAGCGAGCGAGCCAGCGCCAACACGGCCCGCTCGGCCAGCGGATGGAAGGCAAACTGGTTTAAAAAGGCGCGCAGCGCCTGCGGGTCGCTCGTTTGCAGCGCTGCGTCGCGCCGCACCTGAATCTCGGACGTCATCTTAGCCTGCGTCGGCTCATCGGCTGCTGCGTAGAGTGCCGCCAGCCGGCCGGCAATCAGCCGGTCGCGGCGGACCAGATGGTCGCGGGCCACTTCCTCCAGCAAATCGCCGTCAGCGAGCGGGATCTCGCCGATCTCCAGGTAGGCGACGAACGCCTCCCAGTGCTTGCCCCCCTTGTCGAGCGCGGCGGCTCGCAGCCGCGACAGCTCGCGGGCCTGCGCCGGTTGATCGGCGACAAGCTGGAGCGCCTCGTCGGCCAGGTCGGCGTGCTTCTCGTAATCTTCCTTGAGGAGCGAGAGCACGACCCGCACCAGCATCGAGCGGGTCCCTTCGTCGCCCGGGGTCAGCTTGTATGCCTGGCGGAGCAAGTCCACCGCCTGGCGCTGCTGGCCGTCTTGCAGCAGGACTTCCCCCTTGCGGGCCAGCGCCCACGCATCGGACGGATTCTTGGCCAGCAGCTCCTCAGTCTTCTTCCGCAGCGGCTCGGTCAGGTAAAACGCGGTCAACCCTTCGCCCGATTGGGACACCAGGTCCTCGCGATAACAGACCAGATTTCCCAGCGGCACTTCGGTCTTCACGCGGCTGGCGATTTCCCCCTTGTCGAGGTCGATCTTCAAAAGCGAGGACGACGTGACGGGGAGATAGTAGTAGTGGTCGCTGTAATAGCCGCGGCCGGTCGGCGTTTCGCCGGCCAGGTCGATGACGGCGGACCAGGCGGAATTGCCGCTGGCCAGCTTGATGGCCTTCACCTGGTTGCGTCCGACGAGGATCGCTTTGCCGTCGTGAACGCAGCCGACGTAGAACAGCTCGCCGCGCGGCTGCGGGGTCCATTTTGTTTGGCCGGTGAGCAGGTCCAGGCAGTGAAGCTTATCCGATTCCGGCGGCGTCAAAAGGACGTATCCGTCGTGGATGGTCGCCGTGCTGTCGATCCAGTGGGTGATTGACGATTCCGATTCAGGTTCGCGCGTTCGCCGGGCCGGAAACCCGCCGAACCGGGCAACGGCCAGCGACATATCCCACCGCGGATAGCGATAACCCCATCGCAGCGTCCGCGTCGCCAGATCGACCCCTACGACCGCGCCCCCTGAAGTCGGGCAGACGAGCACGCCATTGGCAAACGACGGCGTCGCTCCCGACAACCGGCGGAGCGGATCGCCGTTGACCGGGTGCTGCTCGGTCATCACCGCCAGCGTTTGCGTCCATTCCAGCGCACCGCTCTTGCTGGCCAGGCACAAGAGTCGAATCTCCCCGTTGAATTCGGCCAGTACATACAGCCGCCCTTCCAGCGCCAGCGGCGGTCCGAGGAAGAAGGCGCCGGCCAGCGCCGGCTCGTCCATGCCGCTCTCGCCGCCGACTTCCCAGCACATGGCCCCCTGCTTGGGAACGCTGAGCGCAACCAACCTGTTGACCGGCCGGCCATACAGCGGGTTGGGAAAGGCGCGGCGGCCGAAGATGTTGTTGGGATTGATCGACTGCCCAGTCATCGGCGCCAGCCCCATCTCATCGATCACGAACACCTGCTCGCCGTCGCTGCTGAGTTGGCCGAACGCATGGTCGTCGAACAACCGCTGGTGCAATTCCTGGTCGCGCGTGCTCACTGCCGGCGAACGACCGGCAGGGCCGCTGGAGCGGGCCACCTTCTCGTAGGGGCTGTCCTCGTACCACGGATAAATCCAGATTCGCTTGCCGGTCGTCAGATCGGCGCCGATCACCCGGTCGGGCGTGCGAAAGATGGCGTAGTTGCTGACGACCAACGGCTGCACCGACGGCGTCAGCGAATCGTTCCGCTCGATTCGCAACTTCGTCGCGCTCTTGACCCGCTGCTGATCGGCCGGATCGCCGACCACCGGCAGGCTCCAGCGGTAGTTCAAGAGCGGCATGCTCCCCAGCGACGCCGCATTCCGCGTTTCATTGCCGCGGAACATGATCCACTCGGTGGCGGCCAAGAGGCGCGCCTGGCCCCCTTGGCCGACAAGCTTCTCAAGCCACGGCAGCGCCTCGGCGTCGCTGGCAAACAGCGCGACTTCATCCTTGCCCAAGCGTGCGCGGGCCCTGGGCATCCGTTGTTTGAGGGCCAATAGCGTCTGGAGCGCCTGCTCCTTCTGGTCCGCGTGCAGCCAACTCGTCGCCAGCAGGAGCGACAACTCCGGGTCGTACAGCGCCGCGGCCGAGTCGATCTCCGCCACGCGCTGGAACTGAAGTGCCGCCGCCAGCGGGCGGCCCCGATCGAGATTCAGCCGTCCCAGCAGGATTGCCGCTTCGTAGCCGGCCTGCGTGTGGAAATAGCGCCGCGCCACTTCAGTCAGCGCGGCGATGTCCCCTTTTTCCAGCGCGCGATCGAGCGCAATGCGGGCTTCGTGCCCGCTCTTGAGCTCATACAAGCTGCGTCCCTTGGGGGGGAGCGAGCCGAGCAGCTTGAGGGCCTGGGTCTTGAGGCTCGTTTGAGCGTCGGCCGATCCGGGCTTGCCCAGGAAGTAGTCGTTTTGGTCCTCGCCGTTGAGGATGCGGGTCAGTTCTTCCACGGCGGCGGCGTAGTCCTGCTCGCCGATCGCCTTTTCCGCGCGGCCGAGGGCCAGCCGGTATTCGCGCTGCACGGGGGGAAAAATGTTTCCCAGGTTGTCGGCTTCGCCGGGCTGGCCGGGCTCAAACTGGGCCGAGGCCGCCTGTGGGAGCGCCAGCGCCCCAGCCACGGCCAGCATTCCCAGCACCAGGAACTCGAACTTATGGCAACGCATGGTCCCGCCTTTGCGGTTGGGGGAATCGCCCTAACTCGTTGTGCAAAAATATCTTACAAAATGCAGCCCGGCTCGGCAACAAAACTCCCCGCATTCGCTGGCTGCCGTCTTTTGTCCCCTGTTTCCTGCCCCCTGGGCTCCGGCTGTCTCTCCGTCCACTACGCGCGTTCTGTCGCGGCACGGCTCGCCCACCCTCGCAAAGTTGCGGTTTTTCCGGGGTTTTTTGCACGGGACCGGTTGCATTTTCCGCATGCTAGTATCTAATCGCTGGCCATCCGCTCTGCGGAAAACCCGAAAATGTCCCAGTTTCCCGCGTCTTTTTGAGAAACCTCACGAGGAGGGTGAGTACATGGCGAAAAAATCAGCCACTGGTAAGCCTGCCGGCAAGTCCGAAGTTTTCGCGAGCATCGCCGAAACCACGGGCCTGACCAAGAAACAGGTCTCGTCGGTCTTTGAGGCACTCGAAGCCGAGATCGGCAAGGCCCTGGGCAAGAAGGGACCTGGCGCGTTCCAGATCCCCGGCCTGTGCAAGATCCTGCGGATCAACAAGCCGGCCCAGCCGGCGAAGAAGGGAGTTCCCAATCCCTTCAAGCCAGGCGAATTGATGGATGTCGCGGCCAAGCCGGCCAAGAACGTCGTCAAGGTTCGCCCCCTCAAGGGGCTCAAGGGAATGGTCTAAACGACCGTTGCCTTGAAAAGTGGAAAACCCACCGCGAGCCGCCCTTTCCGAGCGGCTCGCGGCACTTCCCCTGTAGGACAGGTTTTCAACCTGTCCAAAAAAAGAGTTTTCAACCTGTCGAAAGAAGAATTGTCACTTTCGGCTGTAACCCCTACGATAAGTACGTTGACACCATCCATCGCATTCACTGCCGCTGCGTCCTGGGACCGGCGGCATTCTTTCCTCACCGCTGCCGCGCCGACGAGCCTTCCGGCGCCTTCGATGAATCGCTCCAAACTCCGCAGGCAGATCGCCTGGGAAGCCGCGCGGCTCATGTACCTGCGCGAAGAGTCGGAATATTTCCGCGCCAAGCAAAAGGCGGCACACCGAATCTGCCAGGGGTGGGTCAAGCCGGCCGATCTTCCCAGCAATGCCGAGATTCGGGACGAGATTCAGTCGTTCGCCCGGCTGCACGAAGGGGACGCCCGCACCGACAACCTCCGCGAGATGCGGCTGGAAGCACTGCGGCTAATGCGCCTCTTGGCCCGCTTCCGCCCGCGGCTGATCGGCAGCGTGATGACCGGCCACGTCCGTGCCGGTTCCGACATCGACCTGCACGTTTTCTCGGACAGTATCGAGTCGGTCGTGATGATTCTCGACGAGCACGGGCTCGTCTACGACGTCGAACGGAAGCGGGTCCGCAAAGACGACGAAGAGCGGGTCTACACGCACGTCCACGTGCAGGACCGCTATCCCTTCGAGTTGACCGTGTATGCCGCCGATATGGCGCACCACGTTTTCAAAAGCTCGATCACCGGCAAAGCAATCGAGCGATCCAGCATCGCCCAGCTCGAGCAGTTTATGGCGGCCGAATACCCCGATCTCGATCTCGAAGCCGCGATTGCCGAGGTCGCTGAAAAGGTCGATCGCTTTCAGGTTTACCAGAGCCTGCTGTTGCCACTGGAGAACGTGAAGCAGAACCTCAAGTATCACCCGGAAGGGGAGGCCCTCTACCACAGCCTCCAGGTGTTCGACCATGCCCGCGATCAACTCCCCTACGACGAGGAGTTTTTGCTGGCCGCGCTCTTGCACGACGTTGGCAAGGCGATCGATCCGCACGAGCACGTCGCCGCCGGCCTGGAAGCGCTCGACGGCTTCATCACGGAGCGCACAAAATGGCTGATCGAGCACCACATGGAGGGGCACGCGATCCTCGACAGCACGATTGGCTCCCGCTCCCACCGCCGGCTGAAGGAATCGGAAAGCTACGAGGAGCTGGTGCTCCTGGCCCGCTGCGACCGGGCCGGCCGCCAATTCGGCGCCCAGGCCCCGGAACTCGACGAAGCCCTCGATTACATCCGCGAGCTAGCGACGACGTTCGGGTAAACGCCGCTCAAACGAACCATGGCACCATTCTCTGCGTAAGCCCATCGACTTTCGGAGTGATGGGCGTGAATCGCTTGACAGCGACGTAGCTGCAAATCACGATGCGGCTTGGGAGCGGAGGGCAGTTTACCCCTTTCTCGCACGGCATTTACCGGCGGTTCGATGGTACGACGGGCGACAACGTGGTCAGTACTGGCACTCGCCGCATCGCTAATGGCGAGCGGCTGGACCGCTCCGCGCGCCATTGCGGGGTGCGGCGACTATGTGATCTTCGTCGGCAGCGGCCAGGCGTCCACGCACGCTTCCCCGCTGATGGATGACATTCGCCATTCGCAGCCGGCTCCTGCTCGCGGTCCTGTCTGCCGCGGCAGCAACTGCCAGCCGACCGACCAAGCGCCGCCGCGGGTCGATCAGCCGCGGCAGCGCGACGCCGGAATGCCGCTGGCGTCATCGTCGGCGGCCCGAACTGACGGGAATTTCTGGCAAACTTCGGAGCCGCACGTTTCTCTCTGCGGCGGCTTTCGCCTAAAGATCAAACGTCCTCCACGCGTTTGATCGTGCGTACGTCTGCGAATTGCGGATTTCCATTGCCAATCAACGGCGGTCATAATCCGCAATCCGCAAACCGGCCCCGTTGCTTCGCATTCATCCCTTATTCCTTCTAGTGGAGTCTCGCCGTCATGCTCAATCCCTTCCTTCGTTCTTGCCCGTCCCGCACCCGCGCCAGCCAGCGCCGCCTCTTGCTCGAATCGCTCGAAGACCGCACGCTCCTGGCCAGCGACATGGTCATGGACTGGAACAACGTCTTGCTCGATACGATTCGCAGCGAAAGGACCAATCCGCCGATCGCCACCCGCATCCTGGCAACCATGCACACGGCGATCTACGACGCGGTCAATTCGATCAATCGCACGCACGAGCCGTACGCCGTGCAGTTCAATGCACTTCCCAGCACGTCGCGCGAGGCGGCAGTCGCCGCCGCCGCGCACCGCGTGCTGTCGGCTTTGTATGCTGCCAGCCCCAATATCGCAGCGCTGCAAGCGACGTTTGATGCGGCCCTGGACGACTCGCTCGATGCCGTGCCCAACGGTGCGTCCGAAAATCGCGGCGTGGACTTGGGAGTGGACGTCGCCGACGAGATTCTCGCGCTCCGCAGCGACGACGGATGGAACGCCCCGACCAGCTACACCCCTGGCACTGGCCTTGGGCAGTGGCGGCCGACACTTCCCGCCAATGCACCTGGCCTGCTCCCCGAATGGGGGAATGTCGATCCCTGGGCGATGACCAGCGCGACCCAGTTCTTCGTCAACAACATCCCAGCCCTCGACAGCCAGGAGTATGCCGACGCCCTCAACGAGGTCAAGGCACTTGGCTCCGCGACCGGATCGGTGCGCACCGACGATCAAACGCAGATCGGGCTGTTCTGGAACAACGGCGCGGGGACGGCCACGCCGCCGGGCCACCTGAACATCATGGCGCAGCTTGCGGCCGAGAGCCAAGGGAACACGCTCTCCGAGAACGCCCGGATGTTTGCCCTGCTCAATATTGGTCTGGCCGATGCGGCCATCATGTGCTGGAAGATCAAATATACGACCGACTACTGGCGGCCCATTACGGCCATCCGGGAAGCCGACAACGACGGCAATCCCGACACTGCCGCCGATCCAAACTGGCTGCCTCTGATTCCCACGCCTCCCTTCCCGACCTACACCTCTGGTCATTCCAGCTTCAGCGGCGCTGCGGCGGCCATCCTGGCCGACTTCTTTGGCACCGACAACATCTCCTTTACCCTTGAGTCGGAGGCACCGGACCCGAATGTCCTGGACCGACCGTTCACCAGCTTCTCGCAAGCGGCCGAGGAGTCCAGGGACAGCCGCCTTTACGGCGGCATTCACTTCCAGTTCGACAACGTAGACGGCTACGACAGCGGTTTTGCGCTCGGCCAGTTCGTCACCGGCAGCTTACTACAGCAAGTGGAGCAAGAGCCAGGTAATGAGCCGGTGCAGGTCGTGGACGGCCTGCTGATGGTCGCCGGCACCGACGGCCGCGACACGATCGTGGTGCAGTCGGTGCGGGGAGGCCTGCGCGTCCTGCTCAATGGCGAGCGCTTCGGCCCGTTTGACGATGTGCAGGCGATCGTGATCGATGCCGGCGCGGGGAATGACACGGTCGTCATCGCCGGCAACATCCGCATCGATGCTGAGATTTTCGGCGGCGAAGGGAACGACACGCTGATCGGCGGGAAGGGGAACGACATCCTCTCCGGCGATGCGGGCAACGACACCCTGATCGGCAACGGCGGCGACGACGTGCTCTCCGGCGGGGACGGGAGAGACGTGCTGATCGGCGGGAATGGAAACGACCTGCTCGACGGCGGCGCGGGCAACGACGTGCTCATCGGCGGCAATGGCAACGACCAATTGTCCGGCGGCGAAGGCAGCGACGAGCTGCACGGCAACGCGGGGCACGACGTGCTGGTCGGCGGCTTGGGGAACGACGTACTCTTCGGCGGATCGGACCGCGACCTGCTCATTGGAGGGGAAGGCCGCGACCGGCTCTACGGCCAGGCGGACGACGACATTCTGATCGGCGGCTCGACCGATGCCGACGAGGATTCGGACGCGTTGGCGGCGATCATGGCCGAGTGGACGAGCAGCGCCAGCTTCGAAAACCGCACGGAAAACCTGGAGTCGCTCTTCGGTGAAGGGGCGATCCTCGACGACGGCAAGGAGGATCTGCTCGTTGGCGGCGGCGGCCGCAATTGGTACCTCGCGGAAGAGGACCGGATCATCGGCTTCAGCCGCAACAGCCGGTTCGGCGACCGGAAGAACTAGCTTGCCGGGGTCGGCGAGTCGTTTCGGGCCGGTGACTCTGCCATGCAGATGATCCTGGCCCCGAAACGACTCCCGACCCCCTGGTCGTGGCGCTGCCGCTTCGCGCCGGGACCACTCGCCCTCCGCCGTTGCCGCCAGGCGACGCGATGCGGAAGCTCCACCGTCAGGGGGTCGGATCGTCGGCCGAAAAAGACTCGCCGACCCCGGCCTGCGCCCCTACCGCGCGGCAACAAACTCGACCGCCGTCTCTTCACCCGGCCGCACGAGCACCCGCTGCTCGCGGGAAACGCGGCGCCCCTCCTCGGTCCAGTCGCAGCGGACCAGATAGCGGTACTCGCGGCCGCCTGACAATACGGGAGACGCAAACAGCCGGTCTTTGCCTTGCTGCCGCGAGCGCACTCCTTGGAACGAAACGACGGCGTCTTCGGCCGGGACCGACACGCGGATCAGAGCCTTGTCAGCCGGCACGTCATCATTGGCCGTGGGAGCGGACGGACGCGCTTCGTAATTGGCGGCCTCCGTGGACGCGTAAAAGTTGTTCATCAAGGCGTACGGCGGCGTCCGCGTCGCGGCCGACATGCCGCCGGGAATCGACGGCGGAATTGTGGGACAGCCCCGCTGAGCCGTGCAGCCTTGACCCAATGCCGCCTCGGAAACAAACAGCGAAGCACCAAACACGATCGCCACAGCAATCAACCGACGCAACGACATGGGCATGACTCCGGGTTCAGGGATAAGGAATGAAAAATTGAGTTAACAGCGCCGCAAGGGGTCACCCCCCGCCGCTAGCACTCCCTTACGACTCCAATAAACGGAATTTCCGGAATAACCGGTCTAAACTCTCCAGCCGCTACCAACCGAACGAAAACTACGTGGACAACGCGCCCTGTGGGTGAGACAGTGCCGGGTTGACCCATCCTGCATCTCGTCTGCTTTGATCTACCCAAGGAGGAGGGTGTGCCATGAAATGCTTTCGTTGGCTCTTTTCATTATGCGCCGTGGCCGGCGTGTTGGCCAGCTACGGCGCGGCGGATGCCGCCGCCCAGGGCTGCACGGCGCAGCGCGGCTGCCCCACGATCCCGCCGAGCATTCCCGGGGGCTTTAGCTTCAACCCCTATAGCGTCAGCGCCCAGCAGGATCCCGAGCAGCTCGACGTCGCGCCTGATGTCGTGGACGGCCAGTACAGCGTCAGCGACATGTACGACCAGTCGGGCGGCCCGTTTCTTCAGCCCGGCCAGGTCATCTGGAGCTACCAGTGGAACTACTCCGATGCCGACCGCATCTTCCTGCACAACGATCATCTGCCCGACATGGACGCCATGGTGAATCTGGTCAGCATCCAGAACGAGCACGTCATCGGCGCGGAGATCGGCATCGCCGAGCGGCTCTCCTTCGTTTACGAGCTGCCGTTTCAGTACAACAACCGCGCGCTCGACCTGGACGCCATGACCGGCGGCCGGCTCACCGGCCGCCTGATCCAGAAGAACGGCGGCATGGCGGACAGCCGCATGTACCTGCGGTACTGGACCGGCTGCTGCGAGGACCACAACCTGTCGGTGTACGCCGGCGTGAAGGTTCCGACCGGCGTCGAAGACAGCGGCGACTTCTACCAGGGCGAATTCCTGTACGACGACATTTCGATCCAAACGGGCACGGGCAGTTGGGACCCGCTCTTGGGGTTCTTCGCCTACCGGCGGACGGGGTACGTGACGTGGTTCGGCAGCTTCAACTACCGCATCAGCCCGGCCAGCACGACGAATGCGCTGGCACTCGACCCGCTCCTCATGGACCCGAACTCGACGATTCGCAACTCGGTCACCGACCAGCTCAGTGCCGACGTTGGCTTCAACTTCGCCTTGGGGCAGTGGATGCTCGACGAGCGCGGCTGCTGCAACACTCTGTGGAACGGGCTGACGGCGACGTTTGCCGTCGTGGAAGCCGCCGTACCGAGCAACGACATCATCAACGACAGCCAAGGCTACCGCCGGGCATTCAACGCCCTGTTCGTGCGGCCGGGCTTCATCTGGAACCCGCGAGCCGACACGAGCATCTACGGCAACTTCCCGGTGACCGTCGATCGCAACCTGGAAGTCCCCGGTTCGTTTCCCGACATTTCGTTCAGCTTCGGGTGGATTCAGCGCTGGTAGAACGAGAATTCGTCGAGTGTCCGTCTGCCATCCGCCCGCGACAGGTGCCCCACCTTTCGCGGGCGGCTTCTTTTGCTTGTAGCGTCACACCTTGATTCTTGGCAGCGGCGGCCAGAGACTACCAGGTGAATTGCCGCCGGCAGATGCGGTTGTTAGTGGACAACGATGCTGAGCGGCTTTCTTTTCCCCCCGAGGAGGTTCTGCCATGAAGCCGATGATCCTGATTGCGTGCTGCGGCTTGTTGCTGGTAAGCGGCGGCAGTGCCGCGGAAGACGGGGGGCTTCCCCAGGGGATCCCGCCGGTTGTGGGGACGGCGATCGTCGGGGCGGGAGGCAGGGATGCGGAGTGGACCATTCGGCTGACGGTGCCCGTGGCCACGTGGGAGGTGGTAGGGGAAGTGGACCCGAAGAAGACTTGGCCCGAGCTGAAGGCCAGGGTGAAGAAGGAGCAGCGAACGCTGAAAATGGGCGGCCCCTCCCAGCTTTCTCCATCGCGGGTGGTGGACGTGAAAGGAAATGAGTTGACCCGCGAAGAGGCGGCCAGGCTGCTGGCTAAGGAAACGCCCGTGCTCGTTTCGCTGTCGGGCGAGATGGTCGATGCCTATTATTTGGCGGTAGCGAGTCCGGAGACGCCGATCATCGTCCTGGGTCCGCGGGACGGCATGCCGGCGGCGGACCTGTTGCCGGCCAAGAAGCCGGCTGCGGCGAAGTGAGCAGCTACTCGTCGGTGAATCGCTCCGCCAGTTTCTTGGGCGCTGTGTTCCGCCAGGCGGCAGCCAGTGCCTGCCGGACGGTCAGCTCGTCGGCATCTGCCAGAATCACCTTGGTGTAGCCGCGCTTTCCCCAGGCGCCGGCAATCGGCTCGAAAGCCTTTGGGTCGGCAAAGCGAAACGATTTCTGCTGGGCGGGCGTGAGCTTGACCATCCCCCAGGTGTCATCGGACGCGAGAGTCGCAAAGATCTTCTTGCGGACCCGAAAGTCGGGATGGCCCATGTGCTGGTCTTCTTCCGTTTCAGGAAGTGCCAGCGCCAACGCGCGGAATTCATCGGCCGTCATGGGTCATTTCCGCGAAATAGAGACTCGCTGGCTTACTCAACGTCCCCCAACTCCTGACGCAGCCGGTGCAGCACGCGGCATTTGGCCACGCGGACGGTGCCGGGGCGCATGGCCAGGGCGCGGGCCACGTCGGAGACAGGCTCTTCATCGACGGCCACCCGCCAGAAGGCGTCCCAGGTCCGCGGCTCGAACTGATCGCGGATCGTGTCCAGGCCGCGGAAGAAGAGCGCCCGCTCGGCGGATTCTTCCTCGGCATCGGGTTCGGCATTGGCATTGTCGTCCGGCTCGGCGGCGAGCTGCGCGAGCCGGCGCTGCATGTCACTGCCGCCGGGGACGGCCGGTGATTTGCCGCGAGTGCGAAAATAGTCGGAGAGTTTGCTGCGGGTGACCGTCCGCAGCCAG
>DATKDU010000193.1:0-3762 GCA_035512595.1 Pirellulaceae bacterium | reverse complement strand
GAATGCCGGCGACTATCGAAAGGCCGAGTGCCGTGCGGTTGGTCTGCCGCTCCGTCCCATTCTGCACTCTGCGCTCTGCATTCCGCACTCGACTCACGCTCCTTTAATCTCAAACACGGCCTCCACCTCCACCGCCGCTCCCGTCGGCAGCGCGGCGAACCCAAGCGCGCTGCGGGCGTGATAGCCGTCCCCTTCCTTGCCGAAGACCTGATGCAACAGATCAGAAGCGCCGTTGATCACCAGGTGCTGGTCGGTGAACTTGGGATCGGAGTAGACGCAGCCGAGGACTTTGATCACCCGCAGGCCGTCGAGCGTGCCGTGTACGCGGTGTACCGACTGGAGAATCTTGACGGCACACTGCTTGGCCGCTTCATACCCCTGCTCCACGGTCAGGCCGCCGCCAAGAATTCCCTTGGTGTCGCTGACGTGGCCGCTGGTCATATACAAATTGCCGGTCCGGGCACATAGATTGAGGTATCCAGGGGCCTGATCGGGAAAGGCGATGCCCAGTTCTTTGGCTTTGGCTTCGGGAGACATGGCTGCTCATTGGGTAGGAGGTCACGAATTGTCGGCGATTGTAGCAAATAATTCGAAGGGCGATGAGGCCGGCGACCAGGCATTGCTGCGACAGTTCGCCAAGGCGGAACTGCGGTTTCGAGTCATCGACGCCTGCGGATACAATCAGTTCGATGTTCCCCCCGAACTTCACCGACATGCTGGGCGAGTTCCGCCAGGCGATTCAGGAATGCTCGGCGCTCTACCGCGATGCGGCCGAGCAGGCGGTGCTCGAATGCGCCAGCCAGCTCGGCGCTGCTCCGGACAAATTCCGGCAGACAATGGCCGATCTGCACTGCGGCCTGCTCCTCAAAATCTACACCTCCGTCGCCGAGGCCGATCTGCGGTGGAACCAGCCGGAGCAGGTTTTCGCGCAAACCCTGTTTGAGCACGTGTGGGGGAAGTCGATCTACGGCGACAACCTGCGTGAGACCGTGCTGCACGTATCGACCTCCTCGGCCGGGCTGAAATGGTACAGCCTCTTTCGGCCGTTCGACCGATTGCCGCCGCTGCGGGAGCGGGTGCCCGAGTTGGAAACGCTGGTGCTGCGAATCGCCAACCTGGTCGCCAAAGCGGACGGAGCGGTGACGCCCGGCGAAACGGCGATGCTGAACTCCATTCGCAACGAGCTGGAATGCACCTTCCGGCCGCTGCCGCTCGACAAGCCGCGGGACGCCGACAAGCCGGCCGTGGAAAGCAGCACGTACCAGCAACTCCGCGGGCTTGAGCCGCCGCAGTTGGTGCCGATTGACGAACCACGCGGCTCGCGGTCCCCCGGCGGGTATGCCGCCGCTCCTGCTCCGCCGCAGAAAACGCCGGAGCAAATTCTCGCCGAGGCGATGGCCGAGCTCGACGCCCTGATCGGGCTTTCCAATATCAAGGACGAGGTTCGCACGTTATCCAACTTTCTCCGCATGCAGCGCGAGCGTCAGGCGGCCGGACTGCCGCTGACTCCGGTCAGCCTGCACCTCGTCTTTCGCGGCAATCCGGGAACCGGCAAGACGACGGTGGCGCGAATCGTCGGGCGGATTTATGCCGCGATGGGGGCGCTCAAGAAGGGGCACCTCGTGGAGACCGACCGCAGCGGCCTGGTCGCAGAGTACGCCGGCCAGACCGGGCCGAAGACCAACAAGAAAATCGACGAAGCGCTCGACGGCATTCTGTTCATCGATGAGGCGTACAGTCTGGTCGCCGATGCCAACGAGGATCCCTACGGCCAGGAAGCGGTGCAGGGACTCGTCAAGCGCATGGAAGACGAACGGCAGCGGCTGGCGGTCATCCTCGCCGGCTACTCCGATCCGATGGACAACCTGCTGGTGACGAACCCCGGCCTGTCGAGCCGCTTCGCCACGCAGATGACGTTTCCGGATTACACGCCCGGTCAGCTCGGCCGCATCTTCCAGGTCTTCTGCGACAAGAACCATTACCAGGTTCCCGGTGCGACGCAGGCCAAGCTGCTCATCGGGCTGGCGCACCTGTACGGCGAGCGCGACGAGCACTTCGGCAATGCGCGGCTCGTGCGGAACATCTTCGAGCGGGCCATCCGCCGGCTGGCCAACCGCATCGCCGGCATTGTCCCGCTGACGCACGAGCTTTTGACGGTGCTGCTGCCGGCCGACATCGAGATGCCCGACGTGCCGACCAGCGTGCGGGATGCCGCCGACAAGGAGCCGCGCAAAGTCACCATCGCCTGCCCCGGCTGTAGTGCCGAGAGCAAGCTGGCGATGGAACACCTGGGGCGCAAGGCCAAGTGCAAAAAGTGCGGCGAAAGCTTTGTGGCGTCATGGGGCGAGCCGGTATAGTTGCGCAGTGCGGCCGCCGGCCACGGCGAGGCAGCCGTCGCGAGCCGCACCACCGCCGTCGCGGCAAGACCTCGCCGGTTTCCGTGTAGCTTGGTAAAGTATCGTTCCCACCCAACAAGCTACCCGCCTCCGCGTTGTCAGGAGTCTGATTTCATGTCGCACGGTCCAACAAGCTTCAATCTCCCCGCCGTCATCATCTCCATCATGGGGACCGCCATTTTCTGGGGCGTGTACGGCCCGCTGCTGCAAAAGGGGCACATGCTGATGGGAAGCGGCCGGCTGCGTCCCTTCATCTGCGTCGGCGTGGCCTACATTCTTGTCGCCATCATCGGTCCGATTGTGGTGATGATGATGACCGGCATGGAAAAGGAAGGAGGGCTGGCCTCAGGCTGGACGACTTCAGGCGTGATTTGGAGTCTGATTGCCGGAATGGCAGGCGCGCTGGGCGCCCTGGGAATGATCCTGGCATTCAACTTCGGCGGCAAGCCGAGTTATGTGCCGCCGCTGATCTTCGGCTTGGCGCCCGTGGTGAACACGTTCTTCGCGATGTACCTCAACCCCGCGCTGTGGACAAAAATGACGCCGGTTCAAAGCAGCTTCTTTGGGGCCGGCTTGATTCTCGTCGCCGTCGGCGCGGTCACGGTGCTCGTCGCAGCTCCCAAGGCAGGTCCCCCGGCTGGCAAGGAGCCGCCGGCGTCGGAGCGTGATACGGACGTCTCTTTACCCGTGAAGTCCAACCCGTTCGAATCCAACAAGCCGCCCGTCTGACGCGGCATTCGGCGACCGCATGGATGGGCTGGCGACGTTACCGTGGACGCAGCGGCAAATCCTCCGCCACCGGCTTTTTGCTGCCGTAGTCGTCCGCGACCGCGATCTCCTTGGCCGGATCGAATTCGTCGCCGGGGACGATGAGGATCTCGCCGTGCAGGTCGTTCTGCTCAGCCCGCACGCTGTGGTGCCGCACGAGCTCCAGGATCGCCAGAAACACGCCGACGATCGCCGACTTGTGCATCCCCGGCTCGAACATCTCCGAGAAGGTCGCCTGCTTGTCGCGGGCGATCCGCTGGTGGATCCGCTGCATGTACACCTGGATCGGCGTTTCGTCGTAGACGATGGTTGACGGGCGAGTCTGCTGATTCTCGCGGAGGATCCGCCCCATGGCGCTGACCAGGTCCCACAGCTCCACCTCGTGGATCGGCTGGTCGGCCGGATCGATCTGCCGCGGGGGCAAATCGCTGGCCAGCCGCGGGTAGTGCTGCTGCCAGTCGCGGCTCCGCTCCTCGAGCATGCTGGCCGCATCCTTGTACTTCTTGTATTCGAGGAGCCGCAGCACGAGATCCTCACGGGGGTCCTCGATGGTTGCCACTTCCTCTCCGCCGTGCGGCAGGACCATCCGCGACTTGAT